>ONKY01000052.1 GCA_900318585.1 uncultured Prevotellaceae bacterium | reverse complement strand
GCTGACGCCTTTCTCACACGGCATCACGAAGCGTATCGAGAACGAGGATATGTCGGTGTTCGACTACGTGTTCTGCTGGCTCGGCAATACCAATCTCCTCATGTCGATCATCAAGCTATTGGAGGACAAGATGAACATTGACCACGACATCCGCGAGGCGGGTGTGCAGATGATCCTGCTCGTGGAGGACAATATCCGTTTCTATTCATCGGTGCTGCCTAACCTCTATAACTACATCCTCGCCCAGTCGAAGCGCTTCTCTACCGAGGCGTTGAACCCTCACGCCGCCGCCCAGAGAAAGCGCGGACGTCCGAAGGTGGTGCTGGCTACGAACTACGAGGAGGCGATGGAGATCTACGAGAAGTATCACGAGAACACGCTCGGCGTCATCAGCGACACTCGCTTCCCTATGCACATCGTGCCCGGCCGTCTGAGTCACGTAGAGGAGGGTGACCCTGAGGCAGGCCTGAAGCTGCTCCGTGAGATCAGGAAACGCGACGAGTACGTGCCGCTCATCCTCGATTCCAAGGAGACGCTCAACCGTGCCAAGGCCGAGGCCGAGGGCTTCCACTTCATTGACAAGAACTCCACGAAGATGAACGTTGACCTGCACCACCTCATGGAGGAACACATGGGCTTCGGCGACTTCATCTTCCGCGACCCGAAGACCAAGGAGGAGGTGGCGCGCATATCGTCACTGAAGGAGTTGCAGGACAACATCTTCAAGATTCCCAACGACTCTATGCTCTACCATGTGTCGCGCAACCACATGAGCCGCTGGCTCACCGCCCGTGCCATCTTCCCCGTCTCGGCCTTCCTGAAGCACGTCACGTGGCACAAACTGCAGGACGTGGATGCCCACCGCCAGATTATCTTCGACGCCATCGTCCAGTATCGCCGCATGAAGAACATCGGTGTGGTGGCTGTGTTCGACCGTCTGAAATTCGACCGCTATGCCCACTTCGCCCGCATCGGCGAGGGCTCGTTGGGAGGAAAGGGTAGGGGCCTGGCATTTCTCGACCGTATCATCAAACGCCATCCTGAGCTGAACCAGTTCGACGGAGTAGAGGTGTCGATTCCGAAGACCGTCGTGCTCTGCACCGATTTCTTCGATGAGTTCATGGAGAACAACAATCTCTATCCGATAGCCCTCAGCGATGCCCCTGATGACGAAATACTCAAGCACTTCCTCAGGGCTCAGCTGCCCGATTCGCTGATAGCCGACTTCTTCACGTTCTTCGATGCCGTGAAGTCGCCGATTGCCGTCCGCTCGTCGTCGCTGTTGGAGGATAGCCACTACCAGCCCTTCGCAGGTATCTACTCTACTTATATGATTCCGCTGCTGCCCGACAAGTACGAGATGCTGCGGATGCTGGCCTGTGCCATCAAGGGTGTCTACGCCTCCGTCTATTACAAGGACTCGAAGGCTTATATGCTGGCGACGCAGAACGTCATTGACCAGGAGAAGATGGCGGTGATCCTGCAGGAGGTGGTGGGCAAACAGTATGGTGACCTCTACTATCCGAACTTCTCTGGTGTGCTCCGTTCGCTGAACTACTACCCCATTGGTGACGAGAAGGCCGAGGAGGGTATTGCCAGCCTCGCGCTGGGTCTTGGCAAGTATATCGTTGACGGCGGACAGACGCTCCGTGTGTCACCCTATCATCCCACTCAGGTGCTCCAGACCTCTGAAATGGAGACCGCCCTCAGCGAAACGCAGACGCGCTTCTATGCCCTGGACATGTCGCACATCGGCGATGACTTCAAGGTTGATGACGGCTTCAACATCAAGAAACTGCGTGTGAAGCAGGCCGATGCTGACGGCTCTCTCAACTTCATCGCTTCGACCTACGATCCCGTGGACCAGATTATCCGCGATGGCATCTACGAGGGTGGGCGCAAGATCATCTCCTTCTGCGGCGTACTCCAGCAGGGCATCTTCCCGCTGCCCGAACTGCTGCAGATGGCACAGAAGTATGGCTCCGAGGAGATGCGTCGCCCCGTGGAGATAGAGCTTGCAGGAAACCTGAATCCAGACAAGACAGGTTCTCTCTATCTCTTGCAGATACGTCCCATCGTTGACTCGAAGCAGGTGCTTAACGAGGACCTTGAGAAAATTCCCGACGAGCAGTGCCTCCTGCGCTCGTACAACTCGCTGGGTCACGGCATCTCAGAGGATGTTGTCGATGTGGTCTATGTCAAGGCCGGCGAGGACTTCACCGCTGTGAACAACCCCACCATTGCTTCGCACATAGAGCAGATCAACCAGCGCTTCCTCAACGGCGAATACGTGACGGAAGTGGATGGAGATTCCGTAACCGTCGGCGCCAACTACGTGCTTGTAGGACCGGGCCGCTGGGGGTCCAGCGACTACTGGTTGGGCATTCCTGTGAAATGGCCTCATATCTCCGCCGCCCGTATCATCGTTGAGACAGGCCTGAAGAACTACCACGTAGACCCCTCGCAGGGCACGCACTTCTTCCAGAACCTCACGTCGTTCGGCGTGGGTTACTTCACCATCAATACCTATACTGGTGACGGAGTATTCCAGCAGGAGGTGCTCGATGCACTACCTGCCATCGAGGAGACGGAATACGTGCGCCACGTCCGCTTCCCCCATCCGCTGAAGGTGATGATGGACGGAAAGAAGCAGACGGGTGTCGTGTTGCTTCCCAAATGAACTGACAACGTCAGAAAAACCAAGACAGCCGCACTGCCCGATGGGGCGATGCGGCTGTCTCTTATAGGTACTTATCTTCTTTCTTACTTCACTACCACTACCAAGTACTTGCTGGTTGACCAGAAGGCATCGGGGTTGGTAATGCGCAGGCTGTACTGCTTGTTGGCGTCGCGTACCAGCTCATAGCTGCTGGCGGGGTGAGCCGTAAGCATCTCTGCCGTCTTGGAGTAGAACTTGATTTCCTTGTCAATGCGGTAGTCAATCTTGGTGAAGTACTCCTTGTTGAAGCCACCTTGGAGCACCTTGCCGTGTTTGTCGAGGATGTTCTGCTGGCGCAGCTCGTCCTTTGTGCCATAGACGAACCAAGCGGTGTGCAGTTGCTTGTCCTGAGTATTGATGACCTCAGTCTTCTGGCTACTCTCGTTGGTCAGGTTGTTAATGGCATCGTTCTGGTTAGCCAGCTGCTCATCCAATTCAGCAATGTGGATGTCGCGGGCGTCAAGCTCCTCGCGCAGCTGAACCAGCTGCTGGTCTTTCTCCTCCATCTGCTGCGTCAGGCTTTCTATCATGCGCTTCAGGGCATCGCTATTGAAGGTGCTCTCCCTCAGCTGCTGCTTCAGCTTGGCAATGAGTTCCTTGTTCTGCTTCATAGCCGACTTGATGAACTGGATGTTCTCCTGGATACGGGCCTTTGAGCTGGTACCCTCTCCCTGCTTGGCAATAGCCACGCGCTCCTGTGCCTCGTCAATCTCGCGGAAGCCCTCCTCGATGTCGCCGAGAGTGGCAATCATGTCGTTGATCTCGTTGTCTTTCTGGGAAATGATCTGCTCTAAGGAGTCTCGCTGGTGGATAGCCGCAAGGTCAACCTTGGGCTGCTGGTCCTTACAACCTGCGATTGCAAGGGCGCATACTGCAAAAAGTGCAATTTTCTTCATAATTCTATTAATTGTTTGTTATTATTATCGCTTTAATGGTTTACTGTTTATTCATTTCTCGCCGCTCACCACCATGACTATCTCGCCCTTGGGCGCTGTCTCCGTGAAGTGGGCTATCAACTCGCCGAGCGTGCCTCGCACCGTCTCCTCGTGTACCTTGGATATCTCGCGGCAGACGCAGGCCTGACGGTCGGTGCCGAGCACCTCGGCTAACTGCTGCAATGTCTTTACCACGCGGAAGGGCGATTCGTAGAACACCATCGTGCGCTCCTCGTTGCGCAGACTTTCTATTCGTGTGTGCCGTCCCTTCTTCTGGGGCAGGAATCCCTCGAAGGTGAACCTGTCACAGGGAAGGCCGCTGCTCACCAGTGCTGGCACGAAGGCTGTCGCCCCTGGCAGGGTTTGCACCTCTACGCCTGCTCTCGCCGCTTCGCGCACCAGGAAGAATCCTGGGTCGCTGATACCCGGCGTGCCGGCGTCGCTGATGAGTGCCACGTTTTGTCCTGCCAACAATCGTTCCACGATGGCTGCGGTCGTGCCGTGCTCATTGAACTTATGGTGCGACATCAGCTGTACCGGCTTAATCTCATAATGCTTCAGCAGAATGCCCGACGTGCGAGTATCCTCTGCCAGTACGAGGTCGGCCTCCTTGAGTGTCCTGATGGCACGGAAAGTCATGTCTTCCAGGTTGCCGACAGGCGTTGGAACGATGTATAACGTGCCCATAATGGGCACAAATGTAGTTAAAAAATCATTAAGTTCAACAAAAGTAACAAAATATTTGAGTTTTTTTAAACGTTTTTCCCCGTTTCCTATACCTTGTTTAAAGTATTTTTCTTAACTTTGCGCTCAAATTGTTGGTGAAAGCCAACGGCTACTTAGAGAAAAACGAACTCGTTAATCATAAAAATTCACTAAAACGAAAGTGTTATGAAGAAAATCTTTACACTAACAGTGTTACTCGCACTTGTTTTGAACGTAAGTGCGCAGTACAGAAAATCATGGGACTTCACCAAGTGGAGTGCCACGACGGCCTCTAATCTCAGGGCCGACGCTAACTGGACAGATGATGAGAAAGGCGACAATTACGCCTCGAAGCCGCCTACGGCCGACAAGTGCTGGTGGGAGGCTGCTGCCAGTACGACAGGTGTGGTACAGGCTAACGGCGAGGACATCCCTGAGCTGACAGGTATGAAGTATGTCAATACCAAGGCAAAGGGTCTGGCTATCGCTCTGGATTATCCTGACTGTACGGAAAGAGACGGTGCCGACTTCGGCCCTTACCATGGTGCCCAGTACCTGTGGCTGTGCTCGAAGAGCAATACCTACTTTGTGATTCCTCATGTGGCTCCCGGTACTACCATCAAGATGGGCGTGGAGTCCCATAAGTTCAGCAGTGCCCGTGGTGTGACCCTCTATATGGGTCAGGACAGCAACGGAACCAAGATTGACGATCCCGTCAATGCTGACGGCACGGCTGTCTCCGGAGGTAACGTGAAAGAGTACCAAGACCTGACGTGGACGGTGCCTGCCGATGCTACGGCAACGAACGAGGATGACGGTACAGTTGACGTGGCTATCTACTGCAACAGCGGCGGTGGCTGTCACATATATTATATTACCGTGGGCGATGGTGACTCCCCGCAGGTGGAGGACCAGAAGAAGATTGCCTACCTCTACAATGGCGAGCTCGAATCTGACTATCCCTACGTCTTCCTCAGCAGTGACGCCCGCTTCGACGTGCAGGCCTTCAACGGCATGGGCTTCTTCGGCATCAACATCAGCGAAAACTTCGACGCTATCGTCGTCAGCCCCACGCTGGCTGCTGATGGCGAGATGGCTTCCAGCCTCAAGGGTCTCATTGCCTTTATCCCGGTGTTGAACCTGAACCCCGCCCTTTACGAGACTTGGGGCTATGGCAAGGCTGTGAAGACCGACACCCCGACACTCACCGTTACCGACGCTTCCAATGCCATCTTCGAGGGACTTGACACGAGTGCAGGCCTGCAGTTCCTTGCTGCCGGCGGTATCACGGGTGTTGAGTTGGGCGACTATATGAAGGATGACGCCATCCTGGCCAAGGCAAATGATGCCGTAGCCATCCACGCCCACAACCTGGGTCGCAACGCCTATATGCTGCTGCCTCTGGCTTCGGACGACGTGGCTTCCGATGATGTCTACATGACTCTCATCCCGCAAGCTGTGCTGGCCGTGTCCAAGACCAAGCGCGACATTACTGCCGTGGGTACGCCTGTCATTTCCTTCAAGCAGCTCGACGGTGCCAGTGAGGTGACGATTACTGCTGCTAACTCAAAGGCTATCTACTATACTCTTGACGGCAGCGATCCCACCGAGGAGAGTACGCTCTACACTGGTCCGTTCACCCTGACCGAGGGCAAGACCGTGAAGGCATTCGCTACGGGTGATGGCTATATACCCAGCGAGATTGCCGAGAAGGAAGTGCTCATCGCTACCAAGGCCAAGACGCCGACCATCGCCGTCGCCCGTGAGGCAGGCAAGTCGGTGGTGACACTGGCTACTGACGACACTGCCGTTGACATCTATTATAACTTCGCTGGACAGACCTCTTCAACGACTGCTTCCGTGAAGTACTCTGAGCCCTTCGAACTGACGACACCTGCCACTGTCACCTTCTTCGCTGTTGGCGACGGGGTGCTCAACTCAGATGCCGGCCAGCAGTTCGTTGGCATCGACGGCATCGACAAGAGCAACATCCGCTGGGATGTGCTGGCTCACTTCAATGCCAATGCTGAGAACTGGCAGGGCAAGGGACAGCAGACTGATGCTTCCGGCGCAATCATCAATGCCAACTACTTCTTCACTTGGGGTAAGAACGCAGGCGAGTACCTCGACTCTACCTCTGTGAAGGAGACTGTCAAGACCTTTGACGGCCTGAACGACTCCATCATCTACAACCCCCTCCCCGGCGAGAGCTACGAGGCCGACGGCTGGGTTATCAAGTCTGTGGGTCAGGTGATGGTGTTCGAGAAGCTGAACCTTGGCTGGAACATCGGCGATACCTCCATGCGTAATCCTGACGCTGCTGAGGACGCTATCGGCGTCAACGATACTGAGGGCATCACCGAGAATGCCCTGACCTTCGGCAAGCAGCCCAAGAACGGTCCGTTCAACGCTACTCTCGAAACTGTAGCTAAGTATGCCGGTCCGTTCGACGTGGTGGTCTATGCCGGTAACGGTAACGATGGCCAGATTCCTACCATGCAGGTAGAGACCTCTGCCGATGGTGAGACATGGACGAAGCTTGGCGACGTCAATTACTCGCTCATCAAGCGTAACTGGAAGAAGACCCAGCTGAGCTACGACGGCACCGATGAAGTCTACGTGCGCGTACATCATACCGATGCCAAGTCGAGCGGTCAGGTCTACGATGTCTATGTGCTGAATAACGGCGAGCGCTCCAAGCAGTACGACGAGACCAAGGTGAACGAGTCGCTGGGCATTACCCTGCAGGCTGCTGAGGGCAACATTATCCGTACTGAGGTATACAGTCTGAGCGGTACCCGCATGGGCAAGGCCGGCAAGGGCGTCAGCATCATCAAGCAGTACTACAATAACGGTGCTGTCAAGACCCGCAAGGTGGTGATGAAGTAAAGCAACATTCAGTCATACAAGAAAAGGAGTCGCGTTCAAAACGCGACTCCTTTTCTCGTATGGATATATTATGGTATATATGATAATGTATGTGTAGTACGGTCAGTCGGCAGCCTCAAACTCACGGAGGAAGCGGGTGTCATTCTCCGAGAAGAGACGCAGGTCGTTCACGCGGTACTTCAGGTTGGTAATGCGCTCTACACCCATGCCGAAGGCATAGCCGCTGTAAATCTTCGAGTCGATGCCGCACTGCTCAAGGACGTTGGGATCTACCATGCCGCAGCCGAGAATCTCCACCCAGCCAGTGTGCTTGCAGAAGCCGCAGCCTTCGCCGCCGCAGATGAAGCAGCTGATGTCCATCTCGGCCGATGGCTCCGTGAAGGGGAAGTAGGAGGGGCGCAGACGAATCTTCGTGTCCTCGCCGAACATCTCCTTGGCAAACGACAGGAGCACCTGCTTCAGGTCAGTGAAGGATACGTTCTTGTCGATATAGAGTCCTTCCACCTGGTGGAAGAAACAGTGGGCACGGGCGGTGATGGCCTCGTTGCGGTAGACACGGCCTGGGCAGATAACACGGATGGGGGCGGTGAGCTTGCCGTCCTCAGTATGCATCTGCTCCATGACGCGGGCCTGGACGCTGCTGGTGTGGGAGCGCAACAGGATGTTCTTCGTGACATCGCCTAAGGGACTCTGCTCCACGAAGAAGGTGTCCTGCATGTCGCGGGCGGGATGGTCGGCGGCAAAGTTCATCTTCGTGAACACGTGCAGGTCATCCTCCACCTCGGGGCCGTCGGCCAGGACAAAGCCCATGCGGGAGAAAATGTCGATGATCTCGTTGGTGACAATGGTCAGCGGGTGGCGTGTGCCCAGCTCAACGGGGTAGGGGGTGCGCGTCAGGTCTATCTGCTCGTCGCCCGTCTCCTGTGTGTCGCACTCCTCGCGTAGCTGGTTGATACGCTCGGTAGCGAGCTGTTTCAGCTCGTTAATTTTCATGCCTACCGTCTTCTTCTGGTCGGTAGCCACATTGCGGAAATCGTTCATCAGGGCAGTTATTTCGCCCTTCTTGCTGAGGTACTTCAGTCGCAACTGTTCCACTTCTTCAGCGTTTCTCGCACTCAGCGTTTGTACTTCTTTCAGAAGCTCGTCTATCTTGTCAAGTATCATGTTATAATGTATGGAATTTGCAAATTTGGGTGCAAAGGTACATATTTTAATTCATAATTCATAATTCATAATTCATAATTTTTACGGGCGGCAGCAATTTTTTTGCTTTTTACTCTTCACTTTCTCGTTTTTTTTTCGTATCTTTGCCAACGAAGTTGGCGAAATTACTCCGTCTCGGCAAAAAAAGAAAAGATTTCTTTGTTTTGCTCTCGACTTTTCGTAACTTTGCGGCTGATTAATAACTAAAAGCTTATGGGAAGTTTTCTTGAAGAAATTTTGAAGGGTGCCACATCGGGAAAGTCTGACAACGGAGGGTTGGGCAGCATCATCGAGATGGCAACAGGTAAGAAAGGTGGCTTGGGCGACGTGCTCGGCCAGGTGACGGAAGGCAAGTTGCCCGGTGGTCTGGGTGAAGTGCTGGGTCAGGTAACGGGTGCGCAGAAGCCTGCTGCAAAGGGCAAGACGCAGAAAGAGGTTGCTCAGGAAGAGGCTGCCATTGACATGGGCGGTCTGGGCGATATCCTTGGCAAACTTGGCGGCGGTAAGCTCGACCTGAGTAACATTGGCGACATGGCCAAGAGTGTAATTAGCGTCATCGGCCTGGCACAGGGTGCCTTGGGCGGCAAGAAGTAAACGAAAGGAGGAATGACTATGGAAAAGATTGTAGACGTTGTGAAATTGATGGCCAAGACTGGTTTGTTCTTTGCCAATTGTGACGGTAGCTATGACCAGCGCGAACGTGACTTCATTGAGAACTTCATCTCTGGCATCGAGGGCGTGGGCGATATTGATCCGGCCTTGAAGCAGAACCTGAAGGACTCGTTGAACCAGCAGTACACCTATGAGCAGATTGTCAGCGACACTAAAGCGCTGACCGATGGCTTCAACGAAGACGAAAGGAAGGTGATACTGATTACCATCGACCAGTTTATCCGCAAGGTGATCCGCCTGGACGGTGAGCTGTGTGAGAAGGAGAAGGCCAACTACGCTAACTGGCAGAAGGAGTTCGGACTGGCGTAGACCTAAAGGCCATAAATACCATAAGAAGACCTTAGGAACCCTTCATCAGGAATCCGTCCTCCTGGACGATCTTTTCTTCCTGCATGAGGGTATGTAGCGCAGCATCTATCTGCTCGTATGGCAGAGGGATGCTGCGTAGTTGTGTAATGTGGTGAGGCTTGTGGTCGGCCAGCAGTTGTATAATGCTTTCCTCGGCAGAGAGGGACTTTCCTACTGTGTCGGCCATTGCCTGGCCATGGAGGCAGACGTCGCACTGCCGGCAGTCGTGGCTGTCCTCCTCGCCGAAGTAATGGAGGAGCAGGCGACTGCGGCATCTGCTATTGTTCTGCGTATAGTTGAGCATGGCATGGATGCGGTCGGTGTAGCGCTGTTTCAAGTCTTCGTATGTCTCTGGCGGGAACATCAGGTGTTCGGAGTCCTCGCGGCGCTGCAAATAGCGGACGTAGGGCGTGCGTTTCTGAGGCTTGAAGCGGACGATGCGTTTCATGGAGAGCTGTTTCAGCGTCAGGTATACCTGGGGGATGGTGAGACCGCTCTGCGAGGCAAGAAGAGCCTCGTCTATGTAGCAGAAGCCGGAGAATAGCCCGCCGTAGTTGCGTAGCAGGGCGGTGATGACGCGCTCCTCTTGGGGCTCGCTATGGTCAAGGCGGTAGAGCTGGTCGCGACTGAGGATGAACTGCACGCCAGCCTGCGCCTCCTGTTCCTCGATGTATTCTATGTAGCCGGCACGGTTCAGTATCTGCAGGGCGGAGAGCACCTGGACTGGGAAGTGGCGGAACTTCTGGCAGAAGTCATCGATGGAGAACTCAAAGACGCGGTTGTAGCCCGAGCCGGTGGCTATCTGGTAGTAGTAGGCCAGATGATCGTAGACCTTTCGGACGTAGTCCTTCTCGGGGAAGGTGTCGCTGATGCGCCTGAGAAGCTTTGCGTGGTCATGGTCGTTGTAGAGCAGCACGGCGTACGACTTCTGCCCGTCGCGTCCGGCCCGTCCGGCCTCTTGGAAATAGGCCTCTATGCTATCAGGGCAGTCCACATGTACCACTATGCGTACGTCAGGCTTGTCGATGCCCATGCCGAAGGCGTTGGTGGCCACCATCACGCGCACCTTGTCCTCCACCCATTTCTTCTGGCGTTCATCCTTGGTGACGTTCTCTAATCCGGCGTGGTAGAAGGTGGCGGTGATGCCTGCCGCATTGAGCAGTTCGGCAATCTCGCGAGTACGTGCCCTACTGCGGGCATAGACGATGGCGCAGCCTTCCACATGGCTCAGAATATGTATCAGCTCGTCGCGCTTGTCGGCGGCTTGGCGCACAATATATGCCAAGTTCTTCCGCTCGAACGACATGCGGAACACGTGGAAGCCGGTTTCCCCGGCTTCCTCCGTTTCCCCGCCTTTCCCAGTATTTCCTGCATTTCCAGCATTTCCGGCCTTTTCGGGCCCGGTTACGGTCAGCTTCTCCTGAATATCCTTCACCACCACCGGCGTGGCGGTGGCGGTAAGCGCCAGGACGGGCACGCCCGGTACTAGGCGACGGATGTCGGCTATATGTAGATAGGAGGGGCGAAAGTCATAGCCCCACTGCGAGATACAGTGTGCTTCGTCTACGGTAAGGAAGCTCACCTTCATGTGTTGGAGCTTCGTCTGAAATAGCTCTGACTGGAGACGCTCGGGCGAGACATAGAGGATGCGGACGGCGCCAAAGATGGCATTCTCGAGAATAGTGAGGATGGTGTCGTGAGAAAGACCGCTGTAGATGGCGGCAGCCTTGATGCCGTGCCGCCGCAGGTTATGTACCTGGTCCTTCATCAGGGCGATGAGCGGGGTGATGACAATACACGTACCTTCCATCGCCAATGCTGGCACCTGGAAGGTGATGCTTTTGCCGCCGCCCGTGGGCATGAGCCCCAGTGTGTCGTGGCCACCAAGGATACTCTCGATAATCTCCCGCTGAATGCCCCTGAAGCTGTCGTAGCCCCAGTAGCGTTTTAAGATGGATTGAATATCCATTATCAATTATCAGTTGCCGAAGGCTTGATGTCTTCTATCTGCAGCTGCACCTCGTTGCGCTTGTAGCTGTTCTCCTCGATGGTATAGACGATATCGAAAGAACGTTTCGACTTAATGTAGCGCGCTGCCTGGCTCTGTCCGAAGGCGATGCCGTTCATGACGTTGGAAGAGCGTGAGTCCACCAGCTCCAGCTTGATGTGCTCCTGCTGGCGACCCACCACCTTCGATGTGCCATAGTCATAGACGTTGCGCGTGCAGAACAGCGGTTTGGGGTTGTCGGGACCGTGGGGTGCGAACTTCTTCAGGTCGTTCATCAGCTTCTTCGTGATGTCCTTGAAGTCCACCTCCTCCTCAATGTCGAGCGTAGCCTCCGTCTGCTCCGGCAGGATGTGGGTGTTCACATATTCCTGGAAGCGGCGGCGGAACTCGGGTATGTTTTCTATCTTGAGCGTCAGGCCCACGGCGTAGGTATGGCCGCCGAAGTTTTCAAGGATGTCTCGGCACGACTTCACGGCGTCGTAGATGTCGTAGCCTGCCACGCTTCGTGCCGATCCAGTTGCATATTCGCCGCTGCGCGTCAGCACCACCGTGGGGCGGTAGTAGAGTTCCGTCATCCTCGAGGCCACGATGCCCACCACGCCCTTCTTCCAGTTCTCGTCGTAGAGCACGATGCTGGCGTGGTGCTTCTGGCTCTCGAGCTTCTCGATAATCTGGTTGGCCTCCTCGGTCATCTGCTTGTCCACGTCCTTGCGCCGTTCGTTCTGCTCGTTGACGTGGGTGGCAGTCTCGAGTGCCTTCTGCAGGTCACGCTCTACCAGCAGGTCTACGGCCTCCGTGCCGTTCTGCATACGTCCCGAGGCGTTGATGCGCGGGCCTATCTTGAAGATGATGTCGCTCATGGTCAGTTCGCGGCCCGTCAGCCCGCAGATCTCGATTATGGCTTTCAGGCCGATGCTCGGGTTCTGGTTCAGCTGCTTCAGGCCGTGGAATGCCAGGATGCGGTTTTCGCCCGTCACTGGCACGATGTCGGCAGCAATGCTGACGGCACAGAACTCCAAGAGTGGGATAAGCCGCGAGAAGGGTATGCCGTTGTTTTTCGCAAACGCCTGCATGAACTTGAAGCCCACGCCGCAGCCACACAAGTGCTTGAACGGGTAGGTAGAGTCCTCGCGCTTGGGGTTCAGGATGGCCACCGCCTCGGGCAACTCGTCATCCGGCACGTGATGGTCACAGATGATAAAGTCTATGCCGAGCTCATGGGCATAGTTGATTTCGTCGATTGCCTTGATGCCGCAATCGAGCACAATGATGAGTTTCACGTTCTTCTCCGCAGCATACTCCAGCGCCTTACGGCTTACACCGTACCCCTCCTCATAGCGGTCAGGGATATAGTACTCCATGTTGGAGTAGAACTGCTGCAGGAACTTATACACCAAAGCTACCGCCGTACATCCATCCACATCGTAGTCGCCATAGACCATGATACGTTCTTTACGCCCCATGGCGTCATTCAGTCTGTCGACAGCCACGTCCATATCATTCATCAGGAACGGGTCTATCAGTTCGTTTAGCATTGGCCGGAAGAAGCGTTTCGCCGCGCTCTCCGTCTTAATGCCGCGCTGAATGAGCAGGTCGGCCAGGATTGTACTCATGCCAATCTTTTCTGCCAGCTCTTTAGCTGCTGCGATTTGGTCGGATGTAGGAGGTTCGTAATTCCATTTGAAATGCATTTATATTTATATTTTTGTTCTTGTCGCTTTGGTGGCAGCCAACAGAGGGACAGATCTTACTGTCCATAGCTGCGAAAAGGGCCTATCATGGCAATATAGCGCCCAAAGATAAATATTTTTTTTGGAACAGCCAAGTGAAAGTAGTTTTTTTTAACATAAAATAGTAGCCGAGCATCGGAAATACTCGGCTACTATGATGTAAAATGCGTTGTTCTTCTAATTCTTTATCACTTTTACCGTGCGCACTTTACCTTCGGAATCCGTGGTCTTCATCAGGTACACTTCGTGTGGCTGTAACTCATTCACCTTGCGTCCGTCCAAAGTGAAGAACTCACGGCTCACCACACTCTTGCTGTCGTTGTCACTGACGGAAGGAATACCCGTAGGATCGTCGCTGATGGCTATGCCGATGCGCTGAGTAAAGCTGGTCTCACCGTCGGTGGCTGTGACATCCACGTGGTAGACACCGGTGCCACCAGGCTTGATGGTGTGGACATAGAGCAGTGAGCCGTTGATGTCAGCACTGTAGATGCCGTTATTCAGTAGTGCAACGCTGTAAGTGGGTGTTACCTCCTTGCCGTTCTGGCCGTAGAAGCCGGCAAAGTGTGGTTTCAGGTCAATAGCGGCCTCACCATTGGGCTGAACGATGAGATAGGGATGAGCCATGAACTCCAGGTAGCCCTCCAGGAGTGTCCAACCATCCTGATCGGGGTCATCGTTGTGATTGGCTACCTGCGGGTTGCTGCCAATAAGTGCTTCGTACCAGTTGGGCATGCCGTCCTGGTCGGTGTCCCACTCATCGGGGCGTTTCTCCTCGGGCCATTCCTCCCATCCTTTTCCTTCGGAATGCTCAGTGATGTCGGCTTCAGTGTCAATCTCACCCTTGATGCCCGACTTCGAGCCTATGTAGGTGTACGAGCCTTCCATCGTCTCACGGACGTTGCGCTGGTGCTGCTCGTCGCGCATGGGCATCGTGGCACCGCTGTAGCTTGTCACGATCTTCAGCGCATCCTTGGCAGAGTGAATCTCAGCATAGCTTGGGAAGAGCGGCTGGTCCACCACATAGGGATAGTCGGTGGGAAGCTTTCCCCCCTTGCTGACTACGGCATTGTATGTCACGTCTTTCTTGTCTTGCGTCAGCGTGTGGTTCTTATTCTCGCGGATATTGCCGCTGATGTAGGCCTGGTTGATGCCGTCCTCGGCAATGGCGCCCTCAAAGTCCTGGGTGAAGAGGATGGTTTTCTTCGTGTCGGGCCCCATCTTGTAGTAGTTGTTCACGAAGTTCACAGCGTGGCAGTTGCCGTCGGTGGTTCTGCCGTACCAGTTATAGCATACGTTGTTGAACAGGTCGAGTCCGCCGATGGGACGGTTGTTGCCGTCCATACCGCCGCCCATGCTCCAGTTGCGACCTTCGCAGTTCACCAGCAGGTTGTGATGCCACGATCCCTTCTGTCCGTCGATGGTAGCAGCATAGCCGTGATTGGTGCCGTCGGCATAGTTCTTATGACCGGTAATGCCAAGTGCCTCTGAGATGATGCTGTACTGGAACGAGATGTTCTTTGCACCGCGTCCGCTGACGGTCTCATCCGTACCCCATGCTGCCGTGCAGTGGTCCACGATGGCGTGGTCTGCTCCAGTCATGCCCATCGCATTGCCAGTGTTCTCGCCATAGACGCCTAGGCCGCGCTTGAAGCGCACGAAGCGGCAGATCACGTCCGAGCCGATGTTCACGTTCGATGCCCGCAGGCAGATGCCCTTGCCCGGTGCTGTCTGTGCAGCAATAGTGGCGTAGGGCTTCACGAACTGTGCAGCAAACTCCATATCAATGACGCCGCTCACGTCGAAGACGATGGTGCGCGGCCCCTCCATGTCTACCAGTCCGTAGAGCAGTGAGCCCGGCTGGTGGTCGTTCTTCAGGTTTGTCACGTGGTAGACCACGCCGCCGCGTCCGCCAATGGCGTAGCGTCCGTAGCCCTCAGCGCCTGGGAAGGCCAGCTGGCAGGGCTGGCAGGTCCACGCCACGCCCTTATGTACAGTGCCGCTGGCGTCTACCTCGTCCACGCGCCACCAGTAGCGCTGCATGGAGTACAGGCCGCTCTTCGTGAATGACGGCTCGACGCCCTCGTAGTCGTAGGCCGTGGCCTCGGCCACGGTGGCTGAGTCCGTGCCGAACACAAATTTGTGCTGTACCGCACCAGGGGCTGCTGTCCACGAGAAGGTGATGGTGCCGTCTTCTGTGCCGGCGTGGTAATCGTGGTTGGCGGGTTGCGGATCAGTAGCCACCATCTCTGCCACGTCGAACTCCAGACCGTTGAGCATCATGCGGGTGTTGGTATAAGTCTTTCCTGATTCGGGAACGGTGGTGTATGTAATGACTACGGGCTGCCCCTCAGTTACATTGAACGCAATGAACGATGTGCCTGCCTGCGCCGTGCTGCGTGCTGCCGACGTGAACTTCTGCTTCGTGGCTACCACCGTGCCGTCCACGCTGATGTCGATGTCGGGCTGCGTCTGGTCCTTGTCCGAGTTGTTATGATATGCCTTCAGCGTGTGCTTGCCAGGAGTCATGCCGCTGATAGTCAGGATGAGCGACGTGCTGGCGTCATTGATGGGCATCATGTTGCCGTCCTCAATGTTCGTGGCCAGCACCCCGTCAGCTATCACCCTCAGCCCGTTGGTCTCCACGTCGGTCTTGCTCCAGTTGCTGCCCACGGCCGATGCTGCACCGCCTGCGCTGATGGTGATGGTCATGCCGTTATTGAGGGTCTTTGTGTCGCTCTCGGCGCGGGGAACTGCCCACGAGATGTAGTTCACCTCGGTGTCCTTGCCCGGCGCTGTCTTGCCGGGCAGGTCGAAGTCGATGTTCTGAGCACTGGCTGTCAGGCATACTGCCGACAGCATTGTCAAAAGTTTCCGTTTCATCTTTAGTAGTTTTAGTAGTTTGCTTTTTTCGCGTGCAAAGGTAGTGAAAAATGAGCGCAATGCAAATTTTTTTTCTTTTTTTTTGCCTAAATCTTACGATAATCTCTAATCCTTCACACGCGCCGCCAGCCTCAAGTGCAGCAAACAGGAGAATATGTCATTCGATCTCTCTCATTCCAAAACCACCGATTTACGTCGCTAAACCACTGGTTTACGATTCCAAACCACTGGTTTACGTTGCTAAACCACTGGTTTACGATTATTCCAGGCCGTGGAATAAATTTAAAGCGCTGTTCCCATTACGGACTTCCTGCTTTGGGACACTGATGGGGCAGGTCTGACTGATTTTCACTGATCTTCGCATCGCCTTGGCGATGCTTTCCGGCGCAGCAGTCAGATGACGGCTGACAAAATCAGTAAGAATTAGTCCAACCTGTCCAATCAGTGTCTGAATTTAGAGCGCTTGTGTCTGAATGTCGGATTACGATACAACAATTTGTCCGTTTCCCTCGCGCGTGCGCGCGCATTTATATAGGGAAACAAGAAATCATCCTACCCATCCTACCCATCCTACACCTAAGCAGGTGTAGGATGGGTAGGATGGGTAGGATGTTTTCGGATAAAGCTTTATTATACGCGCGCGCGAAAGAGCACGGAAAGAGATGACTTGTTGTCTCTCTCTCTGCCTCCACGTCTTAGTGTCACTTCTTATAGCTCAGAGCTGCACCGATGGCGGTGCAGTACTGGGAGTACTTTGGGATGTGGAAACGGATGTTGTAGAGCTTCTCCAATGGCGGGAATACATCCTTGCACTGTGACAGCAGCGAGAGGTTGCCGATAAGCACGAAGTCGCGGATGTCGGAGCCGCGCGACGAGAGCCACGCTGCCGAGCCGATGGTCTGCAACACCATCGAGATGAGACCAGCGGCAATGTCCTCCTTGCGGGCGTCGTTCTGTGCTTTGGCAAAGATGCTGGCGGTGACGTCCATGGGCAGGTTGGGCAGTGGCTCGGCAGAGATGTCGCCGATGAGGAGGTCCACATTCTGTACATCGCCCTGCATGGCGAACGATGCCACCTGCTTGATGTCGCTGGTGTTGAGCAGCAACCTCGACAGTCCGGCCAGTGTTCCGCCCCCCACACCAATACCGCCGATGTGGCGCATGTCGTCGCCGTCGCAGAGTACGAAGCTGGTACCAGTGCCCATAGACACAACGATGGTGTGGTCGAGCTTCGACTCATAGCGAGCACCAAGGCCGTCGGCCACGAATTCCTCCACCTTCGTGGTGGGGAGGCCGTAGACAGGTCCGTTGATATAGGCTGAGCCTACGCCTGTGAGCATCACCTGCTCCACTTGTGAGAGCTCGATGCCATTGTCGTGCAGATACTTGCCGAAGGCGCCGTAGAGCGACGTGATGGGGTCGGCGGCCGTGATGCGGATGGGGGCTGTGACGCGTCCTCCTTTGATGCCGACAATCTTCGTGGTGGAAATGCCCACGTCAATACCAATAACTATTCCCATGATTAAATAAAGTATTAAGCGAACAACTACCGCCATACCGTCCGCAGAAGCTATAGCGTAGGCAGAAGGTACAGCGGTAGCAAATTATTCACTTTTCACTATTCACTTTTACCTTTAAAAGTCCTTTGTCATTTCTGCCACGCGGGCGTTCACCTCGTCAATGAATTCCTGAATGGTCTTGACACTCTGCTCGCCACCGCCCTGTGGACGTACGGCAACGGTGCCATCCTGAGCTTCCTTCTCGCCGACGATGACCATGTAGGGGATACGCTTCAACTCGTTGTCGCGAATCTTGCGGCCCAGTTTCTCGTTGCGCAGGTCGATAGTGGCGCGCACGCCGCCGAGGTCGAACTTCTTCGCCACCTCGCGGGCGTAGTCGTTGTACTTCTCCGACAGCGGCAGGATAGCCACCTGGTCAGGCGTGAGCCACAGGGGGAAGTGACCGCTGGTATGCTCGATGAGCACGGCGCAGAAACGCTCCATGGAGCCAAAGGGTGCGCGGTGAATCATGACGGGCGTCTTCTTCGAGTTATCCTCGTCGGTATACTCCAGCTGGAAGCGCTTTGGCAGGTTGTAGTCCACCTGAATGGTACCTAACTGCCAGCGGCGGCCAATGGCATCCTTGATCATGAAGTCGAGCTTCGGGCCGTAGAATGCGGCCTCGCCGTATTCCACCTTGGCGGGCAGACCCTTTTCCTCACAGGCCTCGACAATGGCCTTCTCAGCCAGTGCCCAGTCCTCGTCGGTACCCACATATTTCTCGTGGTCGTTGGGGTCGCGCAGCGAGATCTGTGCCTCGAAGTTGAAACCGAAGGCAGAGAGCACGATGCCGATGATGTCCATCACGTTGAGGAACTCCTGCTTTACCTGGTCGGGACGGCAGAAGAGGTGGGCGTCATCCTGCGTAAAGGAGCGCACACGGGTGAGGCCGTGGAGCTCACCGCTCTGCTCGTAGCGGTAGACG
>ONKY01000061.1 GCA_900318585.1 uncultured Prevotellaceae bacterium | reverse complement strand
GGCGCGTGCAAAATGTTGACCTCTTCTCATAACTCTTTTTAACTTTTAAGAGGCTTCAGAGGAGTCAACGTATTTCAGGCTAAGACAAAATGTTGAAATGTTGATTTGTTGAAATGTTAGAAATATTTATCTCTCACTTCTCAGTTCTCACCTCTCGCCACCATAATATTTGTTAAAATTCGGGAAATTCTTTGCTGACTGCGGGAAAAGTAGTACCTTTGGGGCTATAAATCTAAAACATAAAAAAAACAAGACAATCAATAAAACCCTAAAAGAGGAAATATGAGTTATTTACGATTTGAAAAAGCCGTGATGACTAACCTTGAGGAGAGTCTCCGTCGTGAATTGCTCCGCACGAACCGTTCTGGTGCCTACAGCTCTACCACGCTGGTGGACTGTAATACGCGCAAGTACCACGGTCTGCTGGTGGTTCCCGTGCCTGAGCTCGATGATGAGAACCACGTGTTGCTCTCATCGCTCGACTGTACGGTGGTTCAGCACGGGGCGGAGTTCAACCTCGGTCTCCACAAGTATCAGGGCAACAACTTCAGTCCGAAGGGACACAAGTACATTCGTGAGTTCGACGCTGCCCGCGTACCGACGACAACCTATCGTGTGGGTGGCGTAATTTTGAAGAAGGAAGTAATCTTCCAGCATTACGAGGACCGCATTCTCATCCGCTATACCCTGGAGGATGCCCACTCGGCCACGACGCTGCGTTTCCGTCCGTTCCTGGCCTTCCGTTCGGTGCGTGCCTTTACGCACGAGAATATGACGGCCAGCCGTGAGTACAGCGAAGTGGATCATGGCATCAAGACGTGCATGTATGCGGGCTATCCTGACCTCTACATGCAGTTCTCGAAGAAGAATGAGTTCATCTTCCATCCCGACTGGTACCGCGGCATTGAGTACCCGAAGGAGCAGGAGCGTGGCTATGCCTCGAACGAAGACCTTTACGTGCCCGGCTACTTCGAGATGCCCATCAAGAAGGGCGAGAGTATTGTGTTTGCTGCCTCGACGTCGCAGAGCAAGGCTTCAACGCTGAAGGCGTTGTTTGACAAGGAGGTAGACGAGCGCGTCCCCCGTGACAACTTCTACCATTGCCTTGTTACCGCAGCCCACCAGTTCCACAACCGCAAGGAGAACGACGACCGATACCTGTTGGCTGGTTATCCGTGGTTTAAGTCGCGTGCCCGCGACACATTCATCGCACTGCCGGGGCTTACGCTGGCCATCGGTGAGCGCGACTATTTCGAGCTGGTGATGAAGACGGCTGAGAAGGGCCTGCGTGAGTTTATGCAGGAGAAGCCGCTGTCGGTGAAAATCTATGAGATAGAGCAGCCCGACGTTCCCCTTTGGGCCGTTTGGGCAATCCAGCAGTATGCGAAGGATGCTGGCAAGGACAAGTGCTATGAGATGTACGGACAGTTGCTGAAGGACATCATTGATTATATTATTGCCGGCAATCACCCGAACCTCCGTCTTGACGACAACGGCTTGCTCTATTCAAACGGAAGGGACAAGGCTGTAACGTGGATGAACTCCACTGCCAACGGTCGTCCGGTAGTGCCCCGCTCGGGCTACATCGTGGAGTTCAACGCCTTGTGGTACAATGCCCTGAAGTTCTGCGCCTCCATGGCTGCCGACCAGGGTGACCAGCCGCGCCAGCAGGAGCTGGATGAGCGTGCCGAGTTGTGCAAGCAGTCGTTTGTGGAGACGTTTGTCAATGAGTATGGCTACCTGCTTGACTATGTGGACGGCACGAACATGGACTGGAGCGTTCGCCCCAACATGATTTTTGCGGTGGCACTCGACTACTCGCCGCTGTCGCAGCAGCAGATGAAAAGTGTAGTAGATATATGTACGCGCGAATTGCTCACACCGAAGGGACTGCGCTCGCTTTCGCCTAAGAGTGGCGGTTACAATCCCATGTACGTCGGTCCGCAGACGCAGCGTGACTATGCCTACCATCAGGGCACGGCTTGGCCGTGGCTTGGCGGCTTCTACATGGAGGCCTGCCTGAAGCTCTACAAACGCTCTCGTCTCTCGTTCATCGAGCGTCAGCTCGTGGGCTATGAGGACGAGATTGACTATCATGCCATTGGCACCATCTCGGAGCTGTTCGACGGTAACCCGCCGTTCCATGGACGAGGTGCCATGTCGTTTGCCATGAACGTGGCTGAGAGTCTGCGCACGCTGAAGCTCATGGATAAGTATTCGTATCAAAAATAAGGAGGAACGACTATGAAAGTATTAATGTTTGGATGGGAGTATCCTCCTCATGTATTTGGTGGACTCGCCACAGCTAACTATGGAATCTCCGAGGGCCTGAAGGCACAGGGCGATATAGAGACGGTGCTCTGCCTGCCGCATCCCTTTGGCGACGAGAGCCAGCACGCCTGCCGCATTGTCGCCATGAACGCAGTGCCTATTGCCTACCGTGACGTGGATTATGACTATGTGAAGAACCGCGTGGGCAACATCATGGACCCTGACTATTACTTCAAGCTCCGCGAGCATATCTATGCCGACTTCAACTACATGAACGTCAACGACCTTGGCGCCATGGAGTTTGCAGGCGGCTATCCCGGTAACCTGCACGAGGAGATAAACAATTACTCTATCATTGCCGGCCAAGTGGCTCGCGCTGAGGAGTTTGACATTATCCATGCTCACGACTGGCTTACCTTCCCCGCTGGTATTCACGCCAAGCAGGTGAGTGGAAAACCTCTGTGCATTCACGTCCACGCTACTGACTTTGACCGCTCTCGCGGAAAGGTGAATCCCACCGTCTACTCTATTGAGAAGAACGGTATGGACTGGGCTGACTGCATCATGTGCGTCTCTGAACTGACTCGTCAGACGGTCATCAACCAGTACCATCAGGACCCGCGCAAGTGCTTCACGGTTCACAACGCCGTCTATCCGCTGCCGCAGGAGTATCAGGACATTCCGCGCCCTGACCACACTGGCAAGGAGAAAGTGGTGACGTTCCTCGGACGCATCACCATGCAGAAGGGTCCGGAATACTTTGTTGAGGCCGCTACGATGGTGCTCCACCGCACACGCAACGTCCGCTTTTGTATGGCAGGCTCCGGCGACATGATGGACGCCATGATATACCTTGCTGCAGAGCGCGGCATTGCCGACCGTTTCCACTTCCCCGGCTTCATGCGCGGCAAGCAGGTGTACGAGTGCCTAAAAGCTTCCGACGTCTATGTAATGCCTTCTGTCTCAGAGCCGTTCGGCATCTCGCCCCTTGAGGCCATGCAGTGTGGTACTCCCTCGATTATCTCCAAGCAGTCAGGTTGTGCCGAGATACTCGACAACTGTATCAAGGTGGACTACTGGGACATCCACGCACTGGCCGACGCCATCTACTCCATCTGCCACAACGAGTCGCTCTTCCACTATCTCCAGGACGAGGGCAAACGCGAGGTGGACCAGATTACCTGGGAGAAAGTAGGCACGTGGATTCGTACACTCTACAGAAAAACCCTTGGGTGGGAACAATAGAAATTGATAATTGATAATTGATAATAGATAATTATGAAAACGATTTGTTTATATTTTGAGATACATCAGATTATTCATCTGAAGCGTTACCGTTTCTTTGACATCGGTACCGACCATTACTATTATGATGACTACGAGAATGAGCGTAGCATCAGCGACATTGCCGAGCGCAGCTATATGCCCGCACTCACCACGCTGGAGCAGATGATTCAGGAGAACGGCAAGTTCTTCAAGGTGGCCTTCTCGCTCTCTGGTACAGGTATCGAGCAGCTGGAGTATCACGCTCCTCAGGTCATTGCAAAGCTGCAGCAGCTGGCACAGACGGGCTGTGTGGAGTTTCTGGCCGAACCCTACAGCCACGGTCTCTCTTCGCTCGCCAACGAGGAGACCTTCGCCCTGGACGTGAAGAAACAGTGCAAGAAGATTGAGGAACTCTTCGGACAGAAACCCACCGTGGCCCGTAACTCCTCGCTTATCTACAGCGACGACATCGGTTCTCAGATAGCCGCCATGGGCTTCAAGGGTATGCTCACAGAAGGTGCCAAGCACGTGCTCGGCTGGAAGTCGCCCCACTATGTCTACAACTGCAACATCGCTCCCAACCTGAAGCTGTTGCTTCGCGACGTAGAGCTGTCTGACGATATCTCGCTGCGCTTCAACAATGCCGAGTGGGAGGGCTATCCTCTGTTTGCCGACGCCTATATCGACCGCATTGCACGCTTCCCGGAGGAGGAGAAGATTATCAACATCTTCATGGAACTCTCGGCTCTCGGCATCGCACAGCCGCTGTCGTCGAACATCCTCGACTTCATCCATGCCCTGCCTGCCTGCGCCAAGGAGAAAGGCATTGACTTCGCCACACCAACGGAGATCTGCATGAGAACCAAGAGCGTAGGTGCCATCGACGTGCCCGACACCCTCTCGTGGGTGGATGAGGAGCGTGACTGCTCCTGCTGGCTTGGCAACGCCATGCAGCGCGAGGCCTTCCAGAAGCTCTACTCCGTGGCCGACCGCTTGCGCATAGCCAACGATCCCCGCATCAACCAGGACTGGGACTACCTGCAGGCTTCCAACAATTTCCGCTTCATGACCACCAAGCCCTCCAACGTAGGACTTGACCGTGGTATTTACAGCGGACCGTTCGACGCCTTCACCAACTACATGAACATCCTCGGCGACTTCATCAACCGTGTCAACGCCCTCTATCCGCTCGACAT
>ONKY01000102.1 GCA_900318585.1 uncultured Prevotellaceae bacterium | reverse complement strand
TTCCCGTGGCTTTCGCCCCCGACTGCGCCAAGGCTGCCGACGCCGCTGCTGCCCTGAAGATGGGCGAGGCCCTGCTCTTAGAGAACCTGCGCTACTATCCCGAGGAGGAAGGTAAGCCCGTAGGCGTTGAGAAGGGTACTCCCGAGTACGACGAGGCCAAGAAGGCCATGAAGGCCAGCCAGAAGGAGTTTGCCAAGACGCTCGCTTCCTATGCTGACTGCTACGTGATGGACGCCTTCGGTACTGCTCACCGCAAGCACGCTTCCACCGCAGTTATTGCCGACTACTTCGACGCCGACAACAAGATGCTCGGCCTGCTCATGGAAAAGGAAGTACAGGCTGTTGACAACGTCCTTTCCAACATCAAACGCCCGTTCGTTGCCATCATGGGCGGCTCAAAGGTCAGCTCTAAGATTGGTATCATCGAGAACCTCCTCGGCAAGGTTGACAAGCTCATCCTCTGCGGCGGTATGACCTACACCTTTGCCAAGGCTCACAACGGCGAGATTGGCGACTCCATCGTGGAGCTCGACAAGCTGGATGTAGCCCTCGGCGTAGAGGAGCTGGCCAAGAAGAACGGCGTAGAGCTGGTGCTCGGCTCTGACTGCACAGCCACCAACGGCCTCGACTTCGGTACGATGACCGTGAAGGAAGGTGCACAGATCATCACCTGCCCCGCCGACAAGGTTCCCGCCGGTTTCGAGGGCGTAGATGCCGGTCCTGAGAGCCAGAAGGCATTTGCCGAGGCCATCAACGGTGCCAAGACCATCCTCTGGAACGGTCCTGCTGGCGTGTTCGAGTGCGACAACTTCACAGCCGGTAGCCGCGCCATCGGCGAGGCTATCGCCAAGGCTACTGCTGAGGGTGCTTTCTCCCTCATCGGCGGCGGCGACTCTGTGGCCTGCGTCAACAAGTTCGGCCTGGCCGACCAGGTTTCTTACATCTCCACAGGTGGTGGTGCCCTCCTCGAGGCCATCGAGGGCAAAGTACTCCCAGGCGTAGCTGCCATTAAGGGAGAGTAAGTGAGCACACAATAAGAATTCACAAAAGGGGCTGGTAACGATTGCTACCAGCCCCTTTTTAGTCGCTCTTTAAAACGCAGTATTTGCATCGAGTACATGCAAAGTGGAATGTCAAAGAAGGGAATCTCGCTAAAATTATAACCTTCCGAGTGTTAATACTTTGGTTACGACGTGCAGTACGGTGCCTGCTTCGTGCCCGTGTTGCCCACGCCGATGGCTGCGTGGATGGCACCATAGCCGTTCTCACCGCCCTGGTAGAGTGCGGGCTGACCGTTACCCTCTACGCTGCACTTGAAGATGGCGAGGTCGTCAATCTTCACCGTGTTTGCAATACTCTTTGAGTATTCCGGATTACTCGGTGAGTACTGCTTCGCGCGCGCCGCACGTTGTCGATTTCACCATGCTCTGCTTCCAAGGCTTCTTTTAGTCAGGTTCAGCTAGTTTCTTCTTCTGCCATTCCTGGATTATATCTACCTCAGCCTCGTCGTGCTGACTAAAATCATGGCAATTGGCCTTCGCAAGAGTGGTTAATTGGCCCTTGTTATCATCACTTTGGGCTACAAAATAGGCAATCATGCCCGTCTATTCCTTCCAAATGTAGTCCGAGTATTGAAATTCAGCGCTGCTGATGTGCGCCAAATACATGAAAAAACATCGGAAAAAATGGTTCGTGCATGTCTTTTGAGGCCTGTGAGAGCAGGATTTTGATGCATTCTGTGCCTTTACCGAGCTTCGGCATAGTGTCGAGGTCGCTTTATTATTATCGTATCTCATTGATATTCTGCTTTTTAGATAAAAAACAAAAGGCTATGCGTTCCAGTTCCAGTTGTTCCAATTATTTTTTTGGCAGTCCCATTATCCCCATTTATATATATAACTATCTATATATTAATTAGTTATATAATATAAAGAAGGTGTTTCGTCCTTCGATTTTTAATTGGAACAATTGGAACTGGAACGCAGGCCTTTTCACTTATCACTTCTCATATCACTTCTCACTTATCTACCAGCTACTCACCGGCTCCAACTGGCTCCGCCTGTCAACACCGCTCAGCTTATTCCGAAATATGCGGTGATGAATAGCGAGGGATGGTATCCTCCGTCAGGTTTTCAGAAAAGGGGTAATAATTGTTTTCGTCAAATTTTACCCCTATTATGGCAATATGTACCCGATGAGGCGACGGAAAACACATACTTTTGCAGCTAAAACGAAACAACTATTATAAAATTAAAAACTAAAAAACGATGAAAACCTTTTCTTTACAATCTGTCAAATCCCTTCTGTTTGCCGTCTGCCTAATGGCTACCGCAAGCGCTATGGCTGCCAACGAGATTGGGCAGCCGGTAACAGAGTTTACGGAACCTGAGCAAATGAAGCTCAACTGGCCCTACAAGCTGTCGGGTCCTACGCGCTTGCTGCTGAAGAGCCATTTACTGACGTTCAAGATCAGTGCTCCGCAGGCAGGCAAGTATGCTGTGGAATATGTGGTGAACGCCACGGGCAGCAACATTCAGCTGGCAGCAACAGCCTCAAAGGATGTCAACACCGACGAGGCCGAGCCCGACATTAGCGACTTTGTACACCTGACATCGGCTACAGACGAAGATTTGCCGGAGCCTGTGGTGGAAGAGGGTGTGGAGCCCTTTGTACCGGCTGAGCCCGTCACCGTGTATTCGGCCGTAGACCTCCAGAAGGGTACAAACTATGTTCACGTGTGGATGCACGTGTATTGGCGCAACGACGCGTTACCAACACAGAAGGTGCAGTTCAAGAGCATCCGCCTGCTGCCGGAGGGTTCGGGCGACGTAGGCGAAGTGGCAGCCCGTGCCAGCCAGAAGGCCTTCCGCGTAAAATTCTTCCGCAGTCTGCAGGACGCTATTACGGCTACGATGGTGGCCGACTACGAGGCGCTGGTGAAGGCCATCGGCAATGACTACACGAAGGCCGACACCGTTCAGGTGGCAGCCTCCATGGCTCAGACCGAGGCGAAGGAACAGTCGGTGCGCCATGAGAAGGGCGTGGTTGTGAACGGCGACTCCACCCGCATTGACCTGCTGCTCTATCACAGCGAGTACAACAACCCGACGACGATGGCACCCTTAGGCGGCTACGACGAGAGCGGTGCCTACGAGATGGAGCTGGGAATGGAGGACTATCCCGCTCAGTTAGAGTTCACACGCGGCAACTACTTTACCTATAAGTTTACGGCTGCCGACGACCTGACGGAAGAGGGCTCATGGTACATTCAGTACTTAGCCAGCTCGCAGAACTCGGCAACTATCGACATGACCATCCTGGCAGAGGACAGCGCCACGGTGGTGATGCCTACCTACAGGCTGAGCACCAACAACAATGCCTGGCAGAACTATGAGCTGATGTCGAAGAGCGACATGGCCAAGTTCCACATGGAGCGTGGAAAGACTTACTACCTGCACATGTACTACAACCAGTATACCAACGTGCGCGACATCCTGGTGCGCTACCTGCCCAGGGAATACCACACCGCTCAGGAGCTGGAGAATCTGATGACCAGGGTGCAGAACATCCTGTGGGACTATCGTGAAGGCACCGACGGCTACTACATCATCGAGGACCGCACGCTGCTGGTGCGTATGCAGGAGCTGGTTGACCAGGCCGAGGAGGTAGTGTTCGGTGAAGAGATTGAAAAAGTGGACAAGGCCTACGAGGAGCTGCAGGACGTGCTGAACCAGTTCCTGTCCACGCTGAAGCTGCTGAACTTCATCCCGAACACCACGGACTTCGACGTGACATCGTTCAACAGCAGCAACAATTGCGGATACAAGGAGGACGGCGGCATCATGCAGTTAGACAACTTCCGCTCCGGCGGCTATATTATCTACAAGGTATACAACAAGCAGGATGCCGAGTATGAGGTGGACTTTGAGTTTGCCCACCAGTTTGACGGTGCTCAGATGATGTTCCAGTTCTTTGTGGAGGAAAACGGCGACCAGATTCCCGTATCGGAGGTATGGTCGGAACAGTATGAGAGCACCGGCGGCTGGCAGATATTCGAGCCCAAGCACCTGAAGATTGGTGCCGTGCCTCAGGGCTATGTATTCCTGAAGATTTCGGGCGAGGGCAACGGTCAGGCCTACGTGGGCAATCCGCGCTTGTTCGTATTCAGAGCCATCGAGGGCACAGAGGGTGCGGGCGCCAAGGCACTTGAGGCAGCACGCACGAAGTTCTATGCCGCCTTCACCAACGAGGGCATCCTGGCAAAGATTGCCGATGCTGAAGCAGCCCTGGCACCCTACACCGGTGGCATCTACGACTACATCATCGTTGACCGCACACCCATTGAGAACGTGCTGGCAGCCATCCAGCAGGCCCAGGAAGCCATTGCCGCCGACGACGGTCCCATGCGCCGCCAGGCATCGGACGCGCTCGACAAGGCTATCGCAGGACTGAAGGCCATTAACTACTATAATGTGATTCCTACCACCGAGGAGTTCCCCTTCAACGTCAACAATGGTGCCGTGTGGGACAAGTGGCGCTCTGAGGGGCAGAACATTGGCTTCGGCTACGAGGGTGGCAGCGTGGTCTACACCGTCTACGTCACCGAGGATGCCAAATACAACCTGACTGTCAACATGTCGAACCCCGCTCCTGCCAACATCGAGGAGAAGGACGAGGAGGGTAACGTCATCAGTAGCACGCCCAACGAGGAGCACGCCATGGTACGCATCTCGGCCATGCAGGACGAGAACACTTACTTCGAGACCACCTACAACGTGCCCAACACCGGCGGCTGGGGCAACAAGGAGGATGTGTTGGTAGAGGGAATCCCCATGCCGGAAGGTCTGCTTCAGGTGAAGTTCTTCGGCGAGAAGGCCGTAGGCGGTTGGGTAGGCAACATCTACCAGTTCACCTTCGAGAAGGTAGCAGGCAGCGAGGGCCATGGTTCCAAGGCTGTAGCCGACGGAATCAGCGAGACGCTGAATCATGAAGCCGTAAACAGCAACGCCATCTACGACCTGCAGGGACGCAAGGTAACCCAGATGAAGAAAGGTCTCTACATCGTCAACGGCAAAAAGATACTTGTGAGATAAGTTTAAGTTATTAAAAGTTAGTTGTTCAGGCCTTGCATTCGCGGTATTCCGAGGGTGTGAGGCCTGTTTGTTTCTTGAAGCACTTGCCAAAGTAATGGGCATCGTTGAAGCCTACGGCGTAGGCTATCTGCGAGAAGGGCTCCTGCGATTTGGCCACCATCTCCTCAGCGTGGCGAATGCGAATGTGGCGCAGCAGCTCCACCGGACTGATGCCCACCAGCGCCTTTACCTTGTTATAGAACACAGTGCGCCCCAGGTTGACGGCCTGTGCCAGATCATCGACCTTCAGGTCGGGATTGGAAAGATTGTCCTCAATATAGGCCAGCAGCTGCTCCATCATCTGCTTGTCGCTGTCGATGATGTCGGTAGGCCGCAGACGCAGTACAGGAGCTTCCTCCCCTACCCCCGCAGTCTGCGTCTCGCCGTCCGCCTGTGGGGTTTCAATAGTGTTGGCTGGAGCTTGCTGTCCGGCCGCAGGCTGTGTTGCTGTCTCTTCCACTTGCGTATGCGTGGAGGGGGCAGCTTTCATCTCCTCCAGCAACAGCGACAGCATTCGGCTCTTCTGCCGCTCACGTTCGGCACGGGTCCGCAGCTGATAGATCCACACCCCTATGCCCACGACAGCAGCCACTATCAACAAGTAGAGCAACTTAGCCCACCACGTCTCGCTGAACGTGGGATGTACATCCAGCTCCAGCACGCTCACGTTGTCTACCCAGGAGCCATACTGGTTGGTGCTGCGTACAAGCAGACGGTGGTGCCCGTGAGGCAGGTTGCTGAACGATATGCTGTGATTGGTGCCTAAGCTATTCCAGTCGTCGTCAACGCCCTCCAGCTTGTAGGCGTAGCGTATCATGAAGTTGTCCTGATAGTCGAGGGCAGCAAAGTGGATGGTCAGGTTACGCTGCTTAGCGGGAACGTCGAGCACCGTCCCTGGGTTCAGATAGACGGAATACTGCGTACCGTGGAAGTAGACACTCGTGAACACCAAGGGTGGCACATCGTTCTCCTGCCCTATCTTCTCGGGCTGGAAGCTGATGTAGCCGTTTGTCGTGGCAAAGGCTATCTGCCCCGTCTGGGGATTGTAGGCGGGCTTCGCTTCGGTCAGCTCGGTGCCGTCGCCTATGTGTCCAGGGCCAAAGAGCCACAGCTGTCCCGTCTCTGCCTCGTGCATGGTGAGGCTGCTCTCGCGTCCTATCCAGAGATTGCCCCGCTGGTCCTCCAACATATTGAGTATGGTGCCATAGTCGTCATCAGTATGCCCCGTTGTGCTCAGCTTCAGCTGGTCGTTCAGCAGCTGGCCGGTAGACACCTGCTGCAAGCCTCCTCCCACGGTGGCAACGAAGGTGCGGCCCTTGCGGTCTACGTATGCCTGCATCACGTCGCTGGTCAGCAACGATGTCGTGTCGCCAGCAACATGCTTATGGGCAAAGAAGCGAATGGACTCCGGATTCGAAAACTTCTCGGAGAAGGTGACCAGTCCATTGGAGGCCGAGACGATGATGACGCCGTCGGGCGTCTCGCTAATACGCCTCACCTTGAAATAGTCCTTCACCGGATAGCCCTTCAGCTGGTTGCCCACATGCAGGAACCGTTCGCCGTCTTTCAGGCAGATGCCCTGCTCAAAGGTGCCCACCCAAATGCGGTGCTGAAGGTCCTCGTGAACATCGTATATCTGGTCGCTGGGCAATGACCACACATCGTCGGCAGCATGGCGGTAGTGGCTGATGTGCCCATCCGCCGTTACACAGTAGAGGCCGTCACCCTTGGTGCCCACCCACATACGCTGGCGGCTGTCCTCGTAGAGGCAATAGACGTGTGTGGAGAAGAGGGTTATCTGCGGGTGCAGCTGTCCGTCCCGTCCCAAGTAGCTCACCTTAGAGCCCTCGGTGAAGGCGATGTGCCCCGTGATGTCGCCCGTCCACAGGCGTCCGCGGTGGTCGTAGCAGATGCTGCGCACCTGCTGCATCCCGTCGAGCACGGTGCGGTTGAACACCCGCTGTCCAAAGTTGATGACTGCCACATCGTGCTCGCCGGAGAACCACAGGTCGCCCCGGCTGTCGGCATACCAGCGGTCTATCGTTGGCTGCCACACGTTCGTCCGGATAGCCCAGGGCACCATGCTCATAGACGATTCGTCATAGTAGCCGAAAAAGCCCTGCTCCGTGCCCACCCAGATGGTGCCGTAGCGGTCCTCGTGGATGAAGTAGCGATTGCTCTGTTGTAATGAGAGCGCCGCATGGGCAGCCGACAACAGCTGCGGTTTTCCGCTGGGCAAGGTGAGTAGCACGTCGCCGTTAGAAGTAATTGCCCAGATGCGCTGGCGGCTGTCCACGTGGCAAGTCATCAGCTCAACCGGCTCTGTGGTCAGCGTTTGCGCCTGGCGACTCTTCGTGTCGTAGATCGTCAGCCCCTTGTCCGTCATAATCAGCAGGCGGCGGTCATCCTGCTTTTTCAGCGTTCTCACCCGCCCGATGGTTTGCGGAATAGTCGTCAGCGGCTCAATAGTCTTGCCCTGAAAGGTGCCGAAGCGCCCGTCGGCTGTTGCCAGCACCACCTGACTACCCACCTGACAAACGAAATTGTAAGGCAGCGTGTCCTTCAGGTCGCTGCCCACCAGCGTCGGTCCGCCCTCGGTACATAGCCACTCGCGCCCCTCGTCGTCTGTCTCCACGCCGTACACCTTGCCACCCTTCAGCAAATGGTTATTCTTACTGAACATTTCTATCTTCCCCGTCTGTTCGTCCATACGGAAGCAAGAGCCGTTCTCCTCGCGGTTGAACATCCATACATGACCATTGCTTAGCGCGGCTATGCGCTGACATTCCACCGGCTTGCCCGACAGCTGGTTCAGCCGCTCGGAGATATTGGTGAAGCGGCACGTGTTACGCTCAAACAGGAACACCTGTCGGTCGTAGGTCAGACACCAGATGTTGCCACTTGCCGACGGCGTAATCTTCAGCATACGGTTGGTGGTCAGCGTGCGCTCTCCGTTACGGGGGCGGTCGTTGAAGGTGGTGAATGTATAGCCGTCGAAGCAGTTCAGGCCGTTCCACGACGAGAACCACATCAGCTGGTCCAGCGTCTGCTCCATGCTCGATATAACGTTCGACGCCAGCCCGTCTCTCAGGCTGAACCTCCGAACGTTGCAATATGGTTGTGCGCCGGCAATAATCAGCGCCGTAGTCAGTAGTATTGTCAGTATTATTCTTTTCATAAGATTGTTAGTTTGCGGTGACAAAGGTACGAATAAGCGAGCGAAATGCAAAATGAAAACTTGTTTTTCTTTTCATTTCCAAGCGAAAGTACCTAAGAGCGAAGCTCAAAGGTAAGATTTTTTTGGAAAACAGAGGCATTCGGCTGGGGATTTTTTATCTGAAACGGTGGAAATATTGTCAAGGGAACGAATTGTCGCAAAGATTACCCCGCTAATTCCATAACATATTGCTACCTTTGCAGCAAAACTTAAAAACCATACGACATGAAACAAATCATTCTTCAACGACTGAACTTGGTCATCGCCTTACTGACGGTCCTCACCACACAGGTGAAGGCCGCCACCGTGAACATTCCGACAAAGACAGGAACCTATATCTCGTGGAACGACGCCACGGGAACGGGCTACCAGGTAGAGAACGACGGTGCCAACGTAGGCAGTACGGGCAAAAGCACAAACCTCAGCTTTACCATTAACAATACGGTGCAGCAGGACTACTCGCTGACCTTTGCCCTCGGCTCGAAGTATGCAGCCAAAATGCGGGTGACGCTGAAAGGCGCTGAGACGACTGTACTGGATCAGGTAGTAGCCATCCCCAACACGGGCAGCTGGACACCCTCCGAGGTACAGGTGTTCTATCTGGAGCAGCTGCCGGCAGGGCAGTATACCCTCTCCTTCCGCGTGACGGAGGCATCAAGCTATGCCGGCAACTGGGGCAAGCTGGCCTTCTATGCTGGCGATGCGATGGCTCATGTACCGGGAACGCTCACCGTGAGTAGCGGCATCTATGACGGCGGAGCACGCACCGAGAACAATGACGACAACGTAGGATGGATCGTAGCCGGCAGCACGGCAAAGTATAGCTTCGTCTGCGATGAGCCAGGCGTCTACGAGATGAGCACCTTGCTGCAACGTTACAACCAGGGCGGCACCATCAACATCAAGGTGGTGGACACAGCCACAGGCACTACCGAGGTGGATGGCGACTACGTGGTCTCAGCCAACGCCTCTGCCAACTATGTCAACACGCGCATACCTATGGCTGGCGAGATGACAAAGGGCATCAAGAAGATGACCTTCACATTCAGCGGCGGCAGCTCGTTTATCTGCAACTACAAGGCGCTGACCCTAAAACGCGTAGCTGACCACTGGGCCTGCATCAAGGGTGTCACCATTGAGGGGCAAAAGGTGAACAGCGGCAACACCAACGACTGGGAGTGCAATCTCCCGAAGGACTATGCTGGCGAGCGCGTCAGCTTCAACGTGCAGGCGGTTCACGGTTCGCTGACAATCAGCGCTATCCAGGACGGCAAAGAAGTGGAAGTTACCGACCTCAGCAACGGCACTTACAGCATCCCCACCCCCGCACCTAACCAGGAGACCATCGTCACAGCCACGCTGACACCCTCCGAGGGAGCCTTGACAGGACAGAAGACCTACACGCTACGTTTGTTCCGCATAGGCGATATCCGCATTGCCCGTGCCACCGTCGACGGCTTCGACCTGGACGGTAGCATCATCCAGCAACTCAACGACGCAACAACGGGATATGTTGCTACGCTCAGCGGCAACATCCACACCTCCATGCCTACGGTGCAGCTCATACTGCCCGACGGCACGGTTGTGAAACCCACAGCCGGCTCAGGAACACTCGACGGCAACAAGGCCACCTACCGTTTCCATGCACGAATGGGCGACATGGAGCGCGACTACCAGCTGACGGTGGAGGGCATTTATATTTATAACCAGGTTGAGGGAAAGGACGAGACTGTAGACCTGAAATTTGTGAGCAACTGCCTGAAGGGCAGCGTATGGACCAACGGCCTCTATCAGCTGAGTTCCACGGGAGGCAGCTTCAGCGGTTGGGAAAGCGACACCTTCTACTTCAACCAGAACCAGGGCGACGAGAAGAGCTACACCTGGACGCTGCCCCGCAATGCGGTTGTGAAGCAGATGATATTATGCGACTTCCATGCCGGCTACGACAACGCCAATGGCACGGAGGGCGAACTGTCCGGCGTGACCTCACCCGGCGCCACCGTCTATATTCCCCAGAAACACTATTATGAGTTTGGCGATGACAAGGCCTACAACCTCATCATCAACATAGAGAACCACCAGGCAGGACAGCCCGTCACCTTCAGTCTGAAGGGTGGCTGGCGACCCATTGCCTCGTTCCGCTTCGTGCTGGAGCGACAGCCTATGACCGATGCCCCCGTGCTGAAGTCAAAGGTCATCAATAACACCAGCGGCAACCAGAACAGCCGCGTGGTGACGCTGACCTTCGACCGCGAGATCAAGCAGGCCACGGCTACCGTGGGTAGCCAGACGCTAACAGGCGGCGACGGCTCGAACGTGGTTCGCTTCAGCATCTGGGACCTAGACTACGGCAAGGACTACTCCTTCACCCTGACTACCGCTACCGACAACTACGGCAACACGCTGCAGGAGCCTCAGACTCTCGATTTCACCGTGGGCAGCAAGCCTGCCGCAGAGCAGAAAGTATATGACTACGTGGTGGGAACGACGGACGAACTGCTGAGTGCCATTAAGACCGTGAACAGCAAGGGAGGAACAGCCCGCAAGACCATCTTCCTGAAGAACGGCATCTATACCATGCCCGTAGCCACAACGGTACTGACGGCGGCCAACCTGTCGATTATCGGACAGTCGCGCGAAGGGGTCATCATCCTCGGCACCAGCAAGGAGGACGGCCACGGCTCGGCTATCATCAAAACCGAAGGCAACAACCTTTACCTGCAAGACCTGACGTTGCGCACATCGCATTGGCGCACGGGTGAGTTCTTCGGCCGGCTGTTGGCTGTCTATGGTACCAGCGAGAAGATTGTGATGAAGCGTGTGGACCTGGAAGGACAGCAGGACACCTATCTCTGTGGGCACCTCGGCTACCATGAGGACTGCGGTATCTACGGAACGGTGGACTTCATCTACAGCGGCGGCGACAACTTCTTCCAGCATTGCGATATCGTCATTGAGAACCGCAAGGGCAACGTCATCACCGCTCCGGCCACGAGCCTGACACAGCGCTGGGGCATGGTGTTCGACAAGTGTACCATCAAGCCTGCTCCCAACGCACCGCTCGTCACCAACGGCAGCTTCAACCTGGGACGCCCCTGGCACAACGAGCCGCGCACCTACTACCTGAACACAACGATGGAAGTGAAGCCCAGCGACACAGGATGGGCTGGCATGAGCAATGTACCCACGCACTTCTACGAGTATAACTCAACGGACAAGAACGGACAGCCCATCGACCTGAGCAAGCGGGGCAACGCTCCGTCGAGCACCAACAACTACAAGCCCGTGCTCACCGACGAGGAGGCAGCACTCTATACGGCCAGGAACGTGCTGGGTGGCCAGGAGGCTTGGGATGCTGCCAGTCTGACGCGCCAGCTGCCTGCCCCGCAGGGATTGCAGGCAGAGGGCACGGTGCTGCAATGGCAGACAGTAGCCGACGCACGCTGCTACGTCATCTTCAAGGGTGGCGAGTATGTGGGCTGCACCGCCGACACGAGCTTTGACTTGGATACGGCAGAAGAGGGCGACGTCTACACCGTCCGGACAGCCAACCAAATGGGCGGTCTCGGCGACGAGAGCCAGCCGTTTACCGTTCACCAGTCAGCATCCGATGTAAAGGAAAAGACTCCCGCCTTCCCCGGTGCTGAAGGATATGGGCGCTATGTCACAGGCGGACGTGGTGGAAAGGTGTACCACGTGACCAACCTCAACGACAGCGGCACGGGCTCCCTGAGATGGGCCTGTGAACAGAGCGGCACGCGCACCATCGTCTTCGACGTCAGCGGCACCATCCACCTGAAGTCGCAACTGAAGTTGCGTAACGGAAATGTGACCATTGCCGGGCAGACCGCGCCCGGTGATGGCATCTGTGTGGCCGACTGGGATTTTACGATTGCTGCCCCGAACGTCATCTTACGTTACCTGCGCTTCCGTCCGGGAGAGACCTCCCAGGGCGAGCCAGACGGTCTGGGAGGCATGGACGGACGAAATGTGATCGTTGACCACTGCTCCGTCAGCTGGTCGGTGGACGAGTGCTGCTCCGTCTATGGCAATGAGCACATGACTGTACAGTGGTGCATCATCAGCCAGAGTCTGCGCAACTCCACCCACGCCAAGAGTGCTCACGGCTACGGCGGCAACTGGGGCGGCAAAGGTGCCACCTATCATCATAACCTCGTGGCTCATCACGACTCGCGTACACCACGCTTCGGCAACCGACCGACGTTCGTCCAGCAGGACACCACCGACTACCGCAACAACGTCATCTACAACTGGGCAGGCAACGGATGCTACGGCGGCGAGGGCATGAAGGTTAATATGGTGAACAACTACTATAAGCCTGGCCCTGCCACCGACGGCAGAGCCTCCGGCAGCCGTAAGTCGCTCGCCTACCGCATCTGCGGACTGGGCGTCAGCTCGAAGGAGGACGACGGCAGCTACCACATCTGGGGCAAGTACTACGTCGACGGCAACGAGAATCCTGACTATCCCAAGCTAAAGACACAGAACTGGGAGATGGGCATCTATCCACAGATCTCTACCGACAACTGGGGCTATACCTCTACCACAAAGGACACCATGCGACTCCGCGAGCCGCTGCCCTTCATGAGGGTCACCACCCATACTCCTGAACAGGCTTACGAGCGGGTGCTCAGCTATGCCGGAGCCTCGCTCCACCGCGACGCCCTCGACGAGGTGATCGTCAGCGACACACGCCAACGCAAAGCCACCTATACCGGCGACACGAGCAAAGGCGACTGGCCCGGCATCATCGACACACCCTTTGACCTGAAGCCCGCCGGTGCTGCTGCCGACTGGAGCCCGTGGCCGGAACTGACCGCCACCGCTGCACCGCAGGACACCGACGGCGACGGTATGCCCGACGAATGGGAGACAGCCAACGGCCTTGACCCCAACAACATTACCGATGGTGCTTTGCGCCTTTCCCGCGAAGGCTACACCAACCTGGAACTGTACCTGAACTCGCTCGTGGCACACATCACCGAGGCCCAGAACGAGGGCGGCACCCTGGAGGGCTACATGGAGTATGTCACCGAGGAGGACTTGACGGGAGCCATCAACATCCCCACTGAACAGCTGAACCCCGACAAGGCAGAGATCATCATCAGCCAAAGTGGGAAGAAAGCCGCCAAGGTGCTGGCTGGCTCGTTCGACAGCTTCAGCCACGGCGACGAGGCACAGTTCCTGCTGAACTGTAAGCAGCAGGGAACTTACACCATCCGTCTCGACGCTGCCACCACCCGCAGCGACTTCAAGCTGAAGATTGAAATGATTGACGTTCAGACAGGAAACATAGACGCCAGCAAAACGCTCACCATCAGCAATACCGGCAATTGGCAGAAGTATCAGACCTACACCTTCGACACCAACGAGATGACAACTGGCACGAAACGTTTGACCATGACCTGGCAGAGCACCTCTGGCCAATACACCGGCAACGTCAAGAACATCTCCATCATCCTCAAGCAGGCGGACGCCGTCCCGTCTGTAGCAATTTCATCGCAACAGTCGGCAACGGGCGTCTACGACCTGCATGGACGGCGAGTGGAGGACCGCCCACATAAACGCGGTATTTACATCAAAAACGGCAAGAAAATCATTATCTGATAACCTTTATGAACACAAGAAGCATGATTGTCAGCACGGCATTGCTGCTGACCACTAATCTGGCAGCGCAGCAGCTGCCTTACCAGAATCCCAACCTCTCAGCAGACGAGCGAGCTGAAGACCTGTTGGGACGTCTCACGCTCGAAGAGAAAGCGAAGCTGATGCGCAATGGCTCACCAGCCATCCCGCGCTTGGGCATCCCAGCCTTCGACTGGTGGAGCGAGGCCCTTCACGGTGTAGGCCGCAACGGCGTCAGCACCACCTTCCCATCGTGTATCGGCATGGCCTGCTCGTTCGACGACGACCTCATCGAGCGAATCTTCACCGCCGTCAGCGACGAGGCCCGTGCCAAAAACACCCTTGCCCGCCGCGAGGGCAAGGTAGGGAAATACCGCTGCCTGTCGTTCTGGACGCCTACAGTCAACATCTTCCGTGACCCACGATGGGGACGCGGCCAGGAGAGCTACGGCGAAGACCCCTTCATGAACGGAAGGATGGGACTCCGCGTAGTCCGCGGCTTACAGGGTACATCCAACTGTCAACAGTCAAAATACATGAAGCTCCTGGCCTGCGCCAAGCACTTTGCCGTCCACAGCGGACCGGAGAAGCTACGCCACTCCATGAACATCGAGGACCTGTCGCCCCGCGACCTGTGGGAGACCTACCTACCGGCATTCAAGACGCTGGTACAGGAGGGCGGCGTCAAGGAAGTGATGTGTGCCTACCAGCGTTTCGAGGGCGACCCCTGCTGCGGCTCCAATCGGCTGCTGCAGCAGATACTGCGTCAGGACTGGGGATTCCAGGGGCTGGTGGTCAGCGACTGCGGAGCGATCGGCGACTTCTGGCAGCCTAACCGTCACGGTGTGTCACCCGACCAGCCCGCGGCTTCAGCCAAGGCGGTGCTCAGTGGCACCGATGTGGAGTGTGGTGCCCATTACGGCAGCCTGCCCGAGGCCGTTCAGCGTGGAGACATCTCCGAAGAGCAGATCAACGTCAGCGTGCGGCGCCTGCTGAAAGGGCGCTTCGAGCTGGGCGACTTCGACCCTGACTCCATCGTCTCCTGGACACAGATTCCCCCATCGGTCATTGCTTGCAAGGAACACAAGGTGCTGGCTCGGCAGATGGCACGTGAACAGATGGTACTCTTGAAGAACAATGGCATCCTGCCCTTGAAAAGGGAAAACCCTTCACCCATCACCCCTCACCCTTCACTCATGGTCATGGGGCCCAATGCCGCTGACTCCACTATGCTCTGGGGCATCTACTTCGGACAGGCATCCCACACGGTGACACCCTTAGAGGGCATACGTGCTAAAGTGGGTGACGTACCTTACCTTACGGCCTGCGGCATCACCAGTATGACTGTCAAGGATATGGCTATCGGGAAAGCCACCGAGACGGCCGATGGCAGCACCACCCTGCAGATGATCGAGCAGGGCGAGAAAACCTATACCATCCCCGAGATACTGGAGGCAGCCAAGCAGGCAGAGACCATCATCTTCGTGGGGGGCATCTCGCCGAACTTGGAACGAGAGCAGACAAGAGTCAAAGAGTCTGGCTTCGACGGAGGAGACCGCACCTCCATTGAGCTGCCGCAGGTACAGCGCGACATTCTCAGGGCCCTGCATGAGGCAGGCAAACGCGTGGTATTCGTCAACTGTAGCGGCTCGGCTGTGGCACTGGCTCCAGAGATGGAGACGTGCGACGCCATCATTCAGGCTTGGTACGCCGGCGAACAGGGTGGTCACGCGCTTGCCGATGTGCTCTTTGGCGATTATAACCCGTCGGGCAAACTGGCCGTCACCTTCTATCGCGACGACACCCAGCTGCCGCCGTTCGAGGACTATTCAATGAAGAACCGCACCTACCGCTACTTCCGCGGCGAACCGCTTTTTCCCTTCGGCTACGGACTGAGCTACACCACGTTTTCAATGCACAATGCACAATGCACCGCACCATCCGCCATCAACGATGGTGTGACGCTGACCGTTGACGTGAAGAATACCGGCACTGTCGACGGCACGGAGATTGTGCAGGTATACATGCGTCGACCGGCCGACGTGGAGGGCCCCATCAAGAGCCTTCGCGGCTATTCCCGTGTTGACCTGAAAGCAGGAGAGCAGAAGACTGTCACTATCGACCTGCCCCGCAAATGCTTCGAGAACTGGGATTCTGCCACACAGACCATGCGCGTCGTTCCCGACCGCTACGAGCTCCTGGTAGGTTTCAGCAGCGCCGAGGAACAACTGCAACGTTTGGAGATCACCATCCCCTGAGCGCTGATTTCTTTCGTACCAAAACAACACTCCGGACCCTGCACGCAGAACCCGGAGCATTTTGTTGATTGTTCACGAACAGTTAAGCCAACAGCTTCTTGACTTGCTCGTAGACGTTCTGTCCGGTGAAGCCGAGCTTCTCGTCGAGCACCTTGTAGGGAGCAGAGAAGCCGAAGCTCTCAAGACCCCATACACAACCGTCGGCACCTACCAGGCCTTCGAGGTTCACGGGCAGACCAGCGGTCAGACCGAACTTCTTCTTGCCAGCGGGCAGGACGCTCTGCTGATACTCCTTCGACTGGCTGCGGAACAGGCCCTCAGAAGGAACACTCACCACGCGGGTCTTTATGCCGTCGGCAGCAAGCAGCTTTGCACCGGCCTCCAGCGTAGACACCTCAGAGCCGGAAGCCAGCAGGATAACGTCGTAGTCGGCATCGGAGCCAGCAACAACGTAGGCACCCTTGGTGGCCTGTGTGTAGTCGTTGCCCTCGGGCAGCATCTCGATGTTCTGACGCGAGAAGATGAGGGCAGTCGGGGTATCGACGTTCTCCATAGCCATGCGCCAGCAGACGGTGGTCTCCTCGGCATCAGCAGGACGGACGACGAGCACGGAGTTCTTGCCGCTGTGGTTCTTGAGCTTCTCCATCAGACGAATCTGTGCCTCCTGCTCTACGGGCTCATGGGTAGGACCGTCCTCACCCACACGGAAGGCATCGTGCGTCCAGATGAACTTCACAGGCAGCTCCATGAGGGCTGCCATACGGACGGCGGGCTTCATATAGTCAGAGAATACGAAGAAGGTACCGCAAGCGGGGATGACACCACCATGGAGGGCCATACCGATACAGCAGCAAGCCATAGTCAATTCGGCCACACCAGCCTCGAAGAAGGCGCCTGAAAAGTCGCCACGAACGAGGTCGTGGGTCTTCTTCAGGAATCCGTTGGTGTTGTCAGAGTTGGAGAGGTCGGCAGAGGCGCAAATCATGTTGGGCACCTGCTCTGCGAGCTGACCCAGTACGGCTGCACTGGCGCTGCGCGTAGCGCTACCGGCCTTCTGCTCCACCTTGCTCCAGTCAATCTTGGGAGCCTTGCCGCTGAACCAATCCTCTAACTGCTGAGCCTTCTCGGGATTAGCCTTTGCCCAGGCAGCTTTCTCTGCATAGCGCTCAGCGCATATCTTCTTCAGCTCCTCGGCGCGCTTAGCATAGAGCTCCTGCACCTCGGGGAAGATCTGGAACGGATTCTCAGGATCGGCTCCAAGGTTCTTCATCGTGTTGATATATGCGTCACCACCAAGGGGAGCACCGTGGGTAGCGCAGTTGGACTCGTAGGAAGAGCCGTCGGCCTTGCGAGCACCCTTACCCATCACACAATGACCGATGATGAGCGAAGGACGCTCCTTCTCAGCCTGTGCCTTCTTGATGGCCTCGCGAATCTGGTCGACGTCGTTACCGTCAATCTTCTGAACATACCATCCCCAAGACTCGTACTTCTTGGCGGTATCCTCGCAGGTCACCACCTCGGTCTTAGTAGAGAGCTGGATATCATTAGCGTCATAGAACATGATGAGGTTGTCCAGACCCAAGTTACCGGCTATACGACCAGCGCCCTGAGAGATTTCCTCCTGCACGCCACCATCAGAGATGTATGCATAGATGGTCTGGTTCATCACATCGCCCAGACGAGCCTTCAGGAACTTAGCGGCGATGGCGGCACCCACGGCGAAGGTGTGTCCCTGACCTAAGGGGCCTGAGGTATTCTCGATACCACGCTCAATCTCGCGCTCGGGGTGACCGGGAGTGACAGAACCCCACTGACGCAGGTTCTTCAG
>ONKY01000103.1 GCA_900318585.1 uncultured Prevotellaceae bacterium | reverse complement strand
AGTAGCCGTCGTAGGCAAAAAAGTGGTCCTTGTTGTTTATGTTGTCGTTTAAGAATAATTTTACGTGCGGGACGTGCGACACGTGCGACCTATTTTTCGAAAATGCCCTTTATTTAAAATAGTATAAAAACGAGACGGATGCTTGCTGTCTCGTTTTTTTTCTGTACCTTTGCAGGCGAATTCGATTTTTAACGTTAAAAAAATACAGTTTTACGAATGAAACAGTTTAGACTCGTGGACAATGTCCTCGGGTGGCTTGCATTTCTTGTGGCCGCCTTTGTCTATTGCTCCACCATTGAACCGACAGCCTCTTTCTGGGACTGCCCGGAATTCATCACTACCGGTTACCGAATGGAAATAGGTCACCCGCCCGGGGCACCGTTCTTCATGCTGACGGCCAACCTGTTCTCGCAGTTTGCCAGCGACGCCACACAGGTGGCCTACTGGGTAAACACGATGAGCGCGCTACTATCGGCTACGTGTATTCTGTTCCTTTTCTGGAGCATCACGCACCTGACGCGCCGCCTGCTCATTGATAAGTGGGAGGAGCTGACCACCGCGAAGCTCATTGCCATCGAGGCAGCAGGTATGGTGGGTGCACTGATCTACACGTTCAGTGACACGTTCTGGTTCTCGGCCGTCGAGGGCGAGGTATATGCCTATTCATCGGCGTTCACGGCAGTGGTATTCTGGCTTATCCTGAAGTGGGAGGACCATGCCGACGAGCCTCACTCTGACCGCTGGTTGGTGTTGATCATGTATATGACGGGACTGTCGATAGGTGTCCACTTGCTGAACCTGCTGTGTCTGCCGGCCATCGTGCTGGTGTATTACTACAAGCGCTGGCCCAATGCCAACGTGAAGGGTTCGCTGATTGCCCTTGGCGTGTCGGTCGTGATACTGGCTGCCGTGCTCTACGGCGTCGTGCCGGGCATCATCACCGTAGGTGGCTGGTTCGAGTTGCTGTTCGTGAACACACTGGGTATGCCGTTCAACACAGGACTCTATATCTACATCTTGCTCTTGGTTGGCGTCGTGGTATGGGCCATCTACGAGACGCAAAATGCCACGGAAAAGAACTGGAAGCGCCAGAACATTGCTTTCCTGCTGTCGGTGGGTATGCTTGGCATCCCGTTCTACGGCTACGGCTGGAGCGCTGCCCTGATTGGCGTGATTGTGCTGGCTGCACTGTGGTTCGTACTGAACCGAAAGTTCAAGAACCAGAACTCAAAACTTTGTCCGCTCGTGCCTGCCCGCCTGAAGAACACGGCGCTGCTGTGTATGCTGATGCTGATGGTGGGCTACTCGACGTATGCCGTCATCGTCATTCGCTCAGACGCCAACCCGCCGATGGACCAGAACTCGCCGGAGGATATTTTCACTTTGGGCGACTACCTGGGCCGCGACCAGTACGGCTCACGTCCGCTGCTCTACGGTCAGGCCTATTCGTCGCAGCCCCTCTTGGAGAGTGATGGCCAGTACTGCCGCCCTGTGATGTCAACAGGCAAGCCCGTCTGGCAGCGCAAGGAGAAGGCATCGGAGGACGAGAAAGACTCATACTTCGTGGTACGCACGAAGGATGAATATAAGTACGCGCAGAATATGCTGTTCCCGCGTATGTGGGACTCCGGCCACAAGCGCGACTACGAGGCCTGGATGGGCGACATCAGCGGCTCCGAGGTGCCTTACGACCGCTGCGGCGAGCAGGTGACGGTGAAGGTGCCCAACCAGTTCGAGAACCTGCGCTTCTTCCTGAGCTACCAGTGCAACTGGATGTACTGGCGCTATTTCATGTGGAACTTCGCCGGCCGCCAAAACGACCTGCAGGGGCACGGCGACTTGGAGCACGGCAACTGGATCACCGGCATACCGTTCTTCGACAACCTGCGCTTAGGCGACCAATCTCAGTTGCCCGACGAGCTGAAGGAGAACAAGGGCCACAACGTGTTCTATGCACTGCCACTCATACTCGGTATCATCGGACTGTTCTGGCAGTCTCTGAAGAAGGGCCAGAAGGGCATCCAGCAGTTCTGGGTGGTGTTCTTCCTGTTCTTCATGACAGGCCTGGCCATCGTGGTCTACCTGAACCAGACACCTGTGCAGCCGCGTGAGCGCGACTATGCATACGCCGGCTCATTCTATGCCTTCGCCATCTGGTGTGGCATGGGCGTGGCCGCCATCTACGATCTGATTAGGGAAAAGGGTAAAGTGAAAAGTGAAAAGATGGCTACCGTCCTCGCTGCCGGTATCGGCATCGTCGGGCTCCTGGTGCCCATCCAGATGGCCTCGCAGACGTGGGACGACCACGACCGCAGCGGGCGCTACACCTGCCGCGACTTCGGACAGAACTACCTGATGTCGCTACAGGACGAGGGCAACCCCATCGTCTTCACCAACGGCGACAACGACACCTTCCCCCTGTGGTATAATCAGGACACGGAGGGTTTCCGCACGGATGCCCGCGTGTGTAACCTAAGTTATCTGCAGACCGACTGGTACATCGACCAGATGCGCCGTCCGGCATACGACTCACCTTCGGTGCCCATCACTTGGAGCCGCTTGGAGTACTGCGCCGGCACGAATGAGTACGTGCAGATAGAACCGTCGCTGAAAGAGGAGGTGCTGGAACTCTACAGAACACAGCCTGAGGACGCGAAGGCACAGTTAGGCGACGAGCCGTTCGAGCTGAAGAACATCCTGAAGTACTGGGTACGGTCCAAGGACAAGAACTTCCACGTCATACCCACCGACACCCTCTACATGACCATCGACAAGGAGGCCGTGCGCAAGAGCGGTATGTTGCTGCAGAGCGACTCTATCCCCGACAAGATGGTCATCTCGCTCAAGGGCAAGAGCGCGCTCTACAAGGGTGAGATGATGATGCTGGAGATGATTGCCAACACGAACTGGGTGCGCCCGCTGTACGTGGCGCTGACCGTAGGACAGGAGAACTTCATGAACCTGGGCGACAACTTCGTGAAAGAGGGCCTGGTGAACCGCATCACGCCGTTCACGACGAACATCGACGGCAAGGTGGTGTCCGGCATGAAGATCATCGACACGGAGAAGACCTATAACAACGTGATGAACCGCTTCAAGTTCGGCGGTCTCTCAACGAAGGGCATCTACTTGGACGAAACCGTCATGCGTATGTGCTATACACACCGTCACCTCATGGCCGAGCTGGCTGCCTACCTCATCTCAGAGGGCAAGACGGACAAGGCCGCCAAGGTGCTGGAAAAGGCAGAGAAGGAGATTCCCGACTACAATGTGGGGCACGACTACCGCAGCGGCTCCGCCGACATAGCCCGCAGCTACGCCCGCTTAGGCAACAAGACCAAAGCCAAGGATGTGATTGACAAGCTGTGGAAGAAGTCTGTGCAGTACATGCGCTGGTACAACTCCCTGGAAGGCGGACGTTTCGAGTCTTCGCAGCAGGACTGCATGTACCATATCTACCTGATGCAGCAGATACTACAGATTGCCGACTCGGTGGACGAGCAATACACCGACAAGCTCCAGAAGGAGTTTGAAGGTATTCTCGCCAAGTACGAGAGCAAAGGTGGGCAGTATGGGTTTTAAGCGGCCTGCGGCCTAAATGAGAAATGAAAAATGATAAGTGAGAGGTGAGAGATAAAAGATGATTATAGAGCAACCTGCCATTTACCTCCGCTGGCTCTATCCAAGGGCACTCTGGCGGATGGACCGTCGTGAGAGGTCAGTGTACCTGACCTTTGACGACGGCCCCATCCCCGAGTCCACGCCCTTCATCCTCGAGACACTCCGCAAACACAACATCAAGGCCACTTTCTTCATGGTGGGCGACAACGTCAGAAAATACCCGGAACTATTCCAGCAAATCAAGGACGAGGGTCACCAAGTGGGCAACCACACGCACAACCACATCAGCGGCTTCACCCACACGCTGCACGACTACTGCTACAACGTGGAGAAGGCCAACGCCTACATACAGAGCCACCTGTTCCGTCCGCCCCACGGCTGGATGCGGCTGGCACAGTTCGCTTTCCTGTCAAGGAAGTACAAGGTGGTGATGTGGGACCTCGTGACCCGCGACTACTCCAAATGGATGACAGCCCAGGGTATCCTTAACAACATCAGGCGCTATGCCCGCCCGGGCAGCATCATTACTTTCCATGACTCATTGAAAAGCATCGAGAAACTGCACTTCGCCCTACCCGAAAGTATCAAATGGCTGGAGAAACAAGGCTATCAGTTCAAGACTTTCGATTAGTGCGAGAGCGCGATTATTCCTTAAATAGTGCAAAAACGTTTGGAGGTTACAGGAAATAAGTGTACCTTTGCACAGCTTTTTAGCAGCCAGCACACTTGAAAGCCCTGCCGCAATGGTGGAATTGGTAGACACGAGGGACTTAAAATCCCTTGACCCGTAAGGGTTGTGCGGGTTCGAGTCCCGCTCGCGGCACAAGTCAAATTCCAAATAATTATTCATTAAGATGCAGAAAAATAATTTTGCTCTGTTGTCAGCCGCAGCATTCATGCTACTGGCAACGTCGTGCTCGAAGCTCGGCGCACTCTCTGCCGACAACTTCAGTGTAGTACCCAATCCGTTAGAGACACAGGCCGGACAGGTGCCCGCCACCATCAACGGAATGTTCCCTGAGAAGTACATGAAGAAGAAGGCCGTCGTGACGGTGATTCCCGAACTGCGCTACACTAAGAACGGAGTCGAGGTACGCCAGCAGGGTGCCAGCGCCACCTTCCAAGGCGAGAAGGTAAGCGGCAACGACCAGACCATCAGCTATCAGGTGGGCGGACGCTACACCATGAAGACCAACTTCAAGTATGAGGGTGTGAAGACAGCCCACATGTTCCTCACCTTCGACGCACGCATCGGCAAGAAGCAGGTGAACGTGCCCGAGGTACAGGTAGCATACGGCATCCTCGCCACATCGGAACTTTATAAGACCACACTCCAGAGCGCTCAGGCAGCCATTGCCCCCGATGCCTTCCAGCGCATCAACGCTCAGAAGCAGGAAGCCAGCGTGAAGTTCCTCATTCAGCAGGCCAACCTGCGCCAGAGCGAGTTGAAGAACAACTCCGTAAAGGAGTTCGTGCGCCTGTTAGAGCAGATAAACAAGGACCAGGAGAGCCTGCGCCTGAACAATGTGGAGGTATCAGCCTACGCTTCGCCTGACGGCGGCGTGTCACTCAACGACAAGCTGGCTGCCCAGCGCGAGAAGGTGACTGAGAAGTATGTGCAGCAGCAGATGAAGAAGAACAAAAACCTGAATGCCCCCATCGACGCCAAGTATACGGCTCAGGACTGGGACGGTTTCCAGGAGCTGGTGAAGGCTTCCAACATTCAGGACAAGGACGTCATCCTGCGCGTGCTCTCCATGTATAAGGATCCCGAGGAGCGTGAGCAGCAGATTAAGAACATCAGCAGCGCCTTCCGTGAGCTGGCCGACGGCATCCTGCCCCAGCTGCGCCGTTCGCGCATGATCATCAATTACGAGACCGTGGGCCGCGATGACGACCAGATCCAGGCACAGATGCAGGCCGACCCCAAGCAGCTCAGCATTGAGGAAATTCTCTACTGTGCAACGCTGAAGGCCAGCAATGCCGAGAAGGAGGCCATCTACAAGACCGCCACACAGGTCTATCCGAACGATGCCCGCGCCTATAACAATCTGGCTACGTTGGAGTATGCCAAGGGTAACCTGGATCAGGCACAGAAGTTCATTCAGCAGGCACAGAAGGTGAGCAACCTGCCTGAGACATACGCTAACCAGGGACTCATTGCCCTGCAGAATGGTGACATCACGGGAGCTGAGAACCTGATTGCACAGGCCACGGGTGCCAACGGACTGAGCGAGGTGCTCGGTAACCTGCACCTGGCACAGGGCAACTACGCACAGGCAGAGCAGGACTTCAAGGACGTATACAGCAACAGCGCCGCTCTGGCACAGATTCTGAATAAGAACTACGCCTCGGCAGCAGTCACGCTGAAGTATGTGAAGAACCCCGACGCCACGACCGACTACCTGAAGGCCATCCTCTATAACCGCATGGGTAATGCCAGCGATGCCGCACAGGCACTGAAGGCTGCCATCGACAAGGACGGCAAGTGGGCTACCTATGCCGCTGACGACCTGGAACTGACCAAGCTGGCAAAATAATGCGCCTGCATTGCACAAAGCATACACAACGCACAACCACGAAACGTCCCGCAGGGCGCAAGTGGTTGTGCTTTGTGCATATTGCGCTGTGCATCCTCGTCCTCTTGACCGCCTGCCATGAGGATGAAAAGACCTTCCGGTTGGAAGGTAAATTCAAGAACTTCAACCAGGGCGAGTTCTATATCTACAGTCTGGATCAGGGGCTGACCAAGAAGGACACCATCCACCTGTCAGAAGGCAGGTTTGTCTATGAGATAGCCCTTCGCGACACCGTACAGTTCACGGTCATCTTCCCCAACTATTCGGAGATTCCCGTATTCGCGCATCCCGGCGAAAAGATTACAATGGAAGGCGACGCATCGCACCTGAAGGAAGTGGAAGTGAAAGGCAGCGAGGACAACGAGCTGCTGACCCAGTTCCGCCTGAAGACGAACGAGCAGACGCCTCCAGAAGTGCAGAAGGCAGTGGAGACATTCATCACTGACCACCCCACCTCGCCCGTCTCCCTCTATCTCATCAACAGACATTTCCTGCTGAAGCCTAATGCCGACTTCGACAAGGCACAGCAACTGGTGAACACCATGAGCGATGCCAGTCCCCAGAATAACGACCTTCACAGGCTGAAGCGCGAGCTGGGGGTACTGAAGGAGGTCACGGTAAACGGCAAGCTGCCCGCCTTCTCTGCTGTCACCATTGACGGGAAACGAGTCTCGGAAGCTGACTTGAAGGCAGAAGTGAATGTTGTGCTGGTGTGGGCATCGTGGAACTTCGACACGCTCACCATGCAGCGTGAGCTCAAGAAGCAGAAGAAAACTTACGGACAACGCCTCGCCGTCGTGGGTATCTGCATGGACGGAAGTCTGAAGGACTGCCGTGAAGCCATGAAGCGCGACTCCATCAGCTGGCCCACCGTCTGCGACGGGAAGATGTGGCTGTCGCCCGTCGTCTCCACGCTCGGAATTACTGATATTCCCTCAAACTTTGTCGTCACTTCCTCCGGCAAAATCCTGGCACGTAACTTGGGTACCACGGCCTTGCGCGAGAAAGTGGATGCTCTGCTGCCGAAATAAGAAAAGGCAACAGACTGCTTAACGAGCCAATGGCAACCAGAGGCTCATGTCCTGTATGTTGCGGTTGTCCCAGGCATAGTAGGGAATCAGGCGAATCCTGACCTTGTTCTTTTTAGCAGGACGAAGCTCCCGGTAGAGCGTCGTGTTATTCCATTGCCTGTCGTTCACCAGCAGGGCATCGCCCTCCAAGGCCGTGAACCGGTGCCCCGCTATCTCCATCGGCACTTCCTTCAGCTCAATGTCAGCAGGAATAGCGATGTCGTTGATACGATGGCCCCCCTCTATATCCTGACCTTCCAGACAATAGACAATAGGACCGCGCTTCACTGCTACCTGATTCTTGGCTTCCTCCACCAGGGGGTTTGCCTCAATCAGCCGTGGACGCATATTGAAATGTATTTCAACGACGTCACCTTTCCTGAACTTGCGGTTGATGATGCCCATCGGCTTTACGCCCATGTCCTCACCGTTCACTGCGATGGTCCAGTCGTCGCACCAGTCAGGAATATGCAGCATCAGACGCTGATAGTCCTTCACCTTCCTGAAAGTCAGCGTAACCTTGCCGTCCCAAGGGTAGTCGGTCTGCTGCTCCACGATGAGATCCTTGGTAGTGAGCGTGTTATTCCCGTAGAGATTCACCCACAGCACATTGCCGGTGAAGGCATAGGCATATTCCTGCGCCTCACAAAGCGTACGCACAGTGTTCGGCGGACAGCAGAAGCAGGAAATGTAGTGCTGCCGGTGCTTGGGCCAGCGCATGGTATAGGGGAATTCGGCCGTGCGGCGGAGAGTTTCGGTGTAGAAGTAGTCGCGGCCGTCGAGCGAGATACCTGATAGAATGCCGTTATAGAGTTCGTTCTCGATGATGTCGATATACTTGTTGTCTGCAGTGGTCTGGAACATACGCCAGGAGAAGAGCAGCATACCTATCTGCGCGCAGATTTCGTTATGGGCGGCCTCTTGAGGGAGTTGGAACTGTCGTCCGTAAGCTTGGTGGATCTGCTGAATGGAGGGCTGGTCGTAGGTGGTACCATCGGGAGAAACGCCGTCGTAGAGAGCACCGCAGCCGCCCATGATATAGATCTTGTGCTGCACGATGTCGTTCCAGATAGCCTCAAGGTTCTTCCTCAACTGCTCCTCTCCGGTCTCGGCATATAGGTCGGCTACGCCTGCATAGAGGTAGTTGGCGCGGACGGCGTGCCCCATAGCCTCATACTGGTCGCGCAGCTTATGGCGATCCTGATTATGGTCTTCGCCGTTCTGTACAGAGTCGCGGATAGCGATGAGTCCCTTGGCCAGGGTTAGGTAGCGCTCGTCGCCCGTCTCACGGTACATCTCCGCGGCACCCATATAGTGGCTGGGACAGATAGCATTGCGAGAGAGCTCGGCGGCGTCGTTGGTCAGGAATTGATAGAGGAAGTCGGCGGCTCGTCTGCCACAGTCGAACAGCGTGGTCTTACCCGTTGCCCGCTTGTGGACAATGCCAGCAGTCATCAGATGACCGAGGTTATAGGTCTCGAAGTTCAGGCGTGAGGCGAAGGCCTTCTTCTGGTCATCGCCGATGGTGATGCCGATGTTGGTGTTATCCGTCGCATGGGAGTCGATGCCCGCGTTGCGCTCAGAGATGACGACAGGAGTGTGGATGTAGCCGTCGGCACGCTGGGCAAGGCACACCTGCTCAATGAATCGGTCCATAAGGGCGTCGAGCTTCGGATCCTTGGTCACGGCATATACGGCAGCACAGGCTTCCAGCCATTTATACATATCGCCGTCGTGGAAAGGAGGACCGTGGTGTACGCCCTTCACCGTTCCTGCCGCCACCTCGAAATTGCGGAAGCCGTGGCTGCCGTGCTGGCCGTCGGTATAAAGAGTATCCCACGGTGTGTTCCATGTATCCCACATGTCCCAAATCGTTGTATTGGACAGCACGTTGAACCTGTCGCCCCAAAAGCCGCCCGTCCACTTCACTGAGCCCAGCGGCGTATTCGTTATCGTTGCATTCTTGCTCCGGCTCATGTCTGTCAGGCCTTTTTGCGCCTGTACATGAAGGCAAAGGGCCAGAGTCATGCCTCCCATGACAACCAATCGTCTCATTCCATCACTCATAACTCATCTATCCTATTTCTTTTCTCTTTTTTCTATCCGTTTGTACCATTCCTCACGCTCCTTATTCAAATCGTAGCCGCGACGGGTCAGGTAGTTGTTGATGCGGCCTTTATACTTGCCGAACACCTCATGCTTCTTCTTCGAGCTCTCAGCGTCGATGGCCAACTCGCGCGCCTCGACAAGCCAGGCCATTATCTGCTGTTTCTCCTCTCCAGTGAGCGTCGGAATCATGTCGCAATGCGCGTCGTAGGTCACCTTGAGCACGTTGAACGTCATCACGTCCTTTACACGTTCTATCTCATTCGGTTTCAGATATATGGAGAGATCGGCCAGGAAGCCGAAGTGCGAGCGGTAGAGCTTGGAGTCGCACTGCGCCTCGGCCAGTTTCTTGTCAGACTTCTTTAGGGAGTCGCGTTCAGCATAAATGTCATTGAGTTTGAAATAGCGGTTGGCAATGATATTCTGTACGTTCTGTCCTAAGGGTGTCCACGTAATGCCAAGTTCATCGGTGGCCTTCTGCGAGCGGCCGATGATGGTCTGCACGTAAGCGGAATCCCTCCCTGCGCTGTCAAGCTTCACCTCCGCCTCGGGATATGAATTAAATATTTCCTTCAGGTAGCGCACGTTGGCACCATAGTTCATCTTCACATTCTTCACCATACTGATATCACGGCTGCGTTCAACGAAAAGCCAGCCGTTCCAACCCATCCGGTCAAGCGTGTTCTTGATGAGGGGCACGTTGAGAGTCGAGTCGTTGCTCAGCCATACCCTATCGCTGTTTGAGGCATGGATGGCGCAGATGTTTTTCGCGCCGAGCAGCTTCATGTCCTTGGGGATGTCCCAGCCGTTCTCCACAATGGTCTGCCACTTATAAAAGATGGCGATGCCGTCACTCTTGATCTCTTTTAGCAGGCGAAGGTTGCCCTTCGCGTCCAACGGAGTGTCTATACCCACCCGTTTGCCGCGCAGCTTAGCTACCTCGCCAATATCATGCAGACGCTTCACAATGGCTGTCCGCTTGGCCTTGTCTGTAGTCCAGTCGTTGCCACAGCCGCCCAAGGGCAGGAAAGCCACGGCAGCCCCCATCCTGTCCATCGTGTCGAAACAGTCTTCAATAAGTGCCATGTAGTTTTCTCGCTTGGTGAGGTCCTGGGCATAGAAACCGCTCATGGCTACAGCTCCCACCGCGACACCAAGCGAATCAGCCACATGCTTGAAATGAGCTGCTTCCTTCGGATCGCGCAATTTGTTGTCGAAATGTTCGCGCTGGCCCAGTCCGCCCATATCCAGTTCCACACCATCACTACCTAACTGACGGGCAAGTTCAAACTCCCCTAATTTCTGGCGTTTGAGTACCATCCAGTCACAAACGCCCACCCGATAACGCTCTTGCGCCACCAGCGATTCCGGCATCAGCAGACTTGCCAACGCCAGAAGAGCAAAAACACATATTACCTTTTTCATATATTCATAGGATAGACGCACAATTTCTGCCTTTGTACTGACAGCATTTCAGGGAAGCGGAAATGTTTTTTTCAGTAGAATCGAACTTTTTCGCTCAAAATGTTCGCTTTTTCAAAGATTTGTGTTACTTTTGCACATTGTTAGCGATAATATGCAAAAAATGGCAACCTTAACGGAAAAGACGATTGACATTGACAACATACTAAGGTCAAAGTTGGGTAAGAAAGCACGCTGGGTGCCACGTCCATTGGTGGCATGGCTCAAACGTATTATCCACCAAGATCAGGTGAACGCCTTTCTCTGGGAGAGCCGCGACAAAGTGGGAACTCCGTGGCTGGAAGAATGTGTGCGCTACCTTGACATGACCTTAGAGCTGAAGGGTGTGGAGAATCTTCCCGACAAGAATGACGGACGGCTCTATACGTTTGTCAGCAACCATCCCTTAGGCGGTGAAGACGGTGTAGCCCTCGGAGCCATCATCGGTCGCCACTACGACAGTCGTTTCCGCTATCTGGTGAACGATCTGCTGATGAATCTTCCCGGGCTGGCTCCGCTCTGCATTCCCATTAACAAGACGGGCAAACAGAGCCGTGACTTCCCCCGCATGGTGAAGGCAGGCTTCGAGAGCGACAACCACATGCTGATGTTTCCCGCAGGTCTCTGCTCACGCCGCAAGAAGGGAGTGATACGCGACATCCCCTGGACAAAGACGTTCATCTCGAAGAGCGTGGAGTACCACCGCGACGTGGTGCCCATCTACTTCAGCGGAGAGAACTCCAACTTCTTCTATCGCTTAGCCAACTTCTCCGACCGATTCCTGCCATTCAACCTGGCAATGCTCTTCCTGGTCGACGAAATGTATAAGAACGTTCACAAGACCTTCCGCGTCAGCTTTGGCAAGCCCATCCCCTGGCAGACGTTCGACAAGAGCAAGACGCCCGCCGAATGGGCACAGTGGGTAAAAGAACAAGTCTACACTCATGCCTAAAAAAAATATTAATAACTTAAAGCAAATGGAACAACCTATCATCGCCCCCATAGCGAAGGAATTGCTGAAAAGTGAGCTGACGCCCGACAAGCAGCTCCGCATGACCAACAAAAGCAATAACGAAATCTATGTCATTACGTGGCACAACGCCCCCAACGTAATGAAAGAGATTGGCCGATTGCGTGAAATAGCTTTCCGCGAGGCGGGCGGCGGCACGGGTAAGGAGATGGACATTGACGATTTCGACACCTGCCAAAACTGCTACAAGCAGCTCATCGTATGGAATCCCGACGAGGAGGAAATCATTGGCGGCTACCGCTATCAGCTCGGTACAGACTGGGATCTGGACGATAACGGCCAGCCTGTATTGGCCACAAGCCACATGTTCCACTTCTCTCAGAAGTTCCTTGACGAATACATGCCCTACACCATTGAGCTGGGACGCTCTTTCGTCTCGCTCCCCTACCAGAGTTCTCGTATGGGTGCCAAAAGCCTTTTCGCACTGGACAATCTCTGGGACGGACTCGGCGCACTCACTGTCATCAAGCCCAACGTCAGGTATTTCTTCGGCAAGATGACGATGTATCCCAGTTATATCCGCAAAGGACGCGACATGATTCTCTATTTCCTGAAAAAGCATTTTGATGACAAGGAGAACCTGATCATCCCCCTGCATCCTCTCCAGATAGAAGCCGACGAGAAGGAACTGGAAGCCCTGTTCTCTGAGGATGACTTCAACGCCGACTACCGAATCCTGAACCGGGAGATACGTAAGTTGGGCTATAACATCCCTCCTTTGGTAAATGCCTACATGAGCCTGTCACCCACAATGAAGCTCTTCGGCACTGCCATCAACTACGGCTTTGGCGACGTGGAGGAAACCGGCATTCTCATTGCCGTAGACGAGATTCTGGAGCAGAAGCGCGTACGCCACATTGATTCGTATATCAAGGAACATCCCGAAGCTCTTAAGATTACCAGCGGTGCGAACAAGGTAATTTATAAAGAGAAAAAATAGACAGGGAGGTACTGGAGATGAGGAGTTACAGAAGTACAAGAGATGAGGAGGATTGTCAGTCTGTTGCTATTATGTGTAGGCTGCGGCCCCGCCGCAGCTCAACTGGTGTCTAACCTTGACGCCAGCCACTTGGTGCTTGACGGTTCCCTCTCCGATGCCGAATGTGCCGAACACCCAAACACCTATAATACCTTCCAAGAAGCAGCCAAGCACTTCGGCGACAGCTGTACGCTCTATATCAGGCCTTGGGTATATTGGATTGACAATCCAGACACGCCTGCTGTTGTGACTGGCATGAATGGACGTGAGCCGTTCGGTATGATTATTACTGCCAAAAGGCTCCATCTGATAGGTCTAACGGACGACGCCAACGACGTGGTACTCGCCTCACAGCGCGGACAGACACAGGGAGCCATAGGTAACTTTACCATGTTCGACTTCCACGTAGGCACCCTTGTCGTGGAAAACCTCACCATGGGCAACTACTGCAACGTTGACCTCGACTACCCCAGCCGCCCGGAGCTGTCGCGGAAGAAGCGCAGCGACGCCATCACCCAAGCTCATGTGGGTTATGTCCACGGCGATACGCTCAAGGCCCGCAACGTACGATTCATCAGCCGTCTCAACCTCAATCCCCTCAACGGCGCCCGCCACTCCACCTACGACAACTGCCACTTCGAGTGTACCGACGATGCCATGAACGGCACTGCTATTTACCGTCATTGCACCATCGACCTCTACGGACAGAAGCCGTTCTGGAGCACCTTTGGCAAAGGAGCCATGTTCGTAGACTGCGACTTTTATGTCAAAGGACAGAACCGTGAGATGTACTTTATGAAGCAGGGGGGACCATTGATACTCTTCGACTGCCGTTACCACGCACCCACCGACAGTATCTATCTTGGCTGGACAGCCTATCCGCAGCCGTGGCTGCGCTGCTACCAGCAGAACTTCACACTCAACGGCAAGCCCTACACCATTGGACACCTCCAGCCACAGAACACCGTTCTACTGACCGGTTTCCAAGGGACAGAACCACCATTCCTCTCCCTCAGTCGCCACGAGGCTGTTCTTCAGGCCGGGCGCGACACGCTATGTCTGCAAGCAGGGGAGCCTGTCAGCTGGCATATTGAGTCAGGCTATGAACAGTACATTTCCCTGTTCTCCATAGACGACGGATCTGCCGTTGTTATCCCTGCCCCAGGCTTGAATGTCCCTGCCTCTTTCTGCCTCATCGCTACTACGCCAGACGGTCGCGAAGCAGCCTGCCACCTTAGTGTAAAGCCCTCACAGCTACCGCCCCCCACTTTTGTGCGGCAACCAAGGATAAAGCTGAAGGATGGCATAGCTATCCTTGACTATGCCCTCAACCTGAAAGACGCCGACGATGCATCGACCGTGGTCTGGTATAAAACCGCGTACGCTACCGACGGTGCTTTTGAAACCAATGACCTGATACCTTTTGCCGTAGGACGTGAAATTGGACTGACTGGCGGCGAGACAGGCCATGTGTTGAGTGCTCGCATCCGCCCACAGTCATCCCGCAGTGAGCCTGGCGAGGAGTGCGAAGCTACCTACCCGCTACCGAAAGTCAAGCGCCAACAAGTCAGGAATCCAAATCAGTTAGACATTGACTTCAGCCATTTCTATTGTGACTGGCAGCCAGAGATACTGCCAGGCTTCTGGACGGTAGACGGCTATAAGCCACAGGACACCGCCGAATACCCTTGGTCGTTCAATGCTGACAAGCCTATGTGGGAATACAAGGAGGGCTTCAATGGTGCCGTCGGCAAGGGATTGCTACAGGCTCAACGTGGTGCCCGACTCATGTATACTCCCGTGGAACGCCAGTATGGTGACATGAGCCTTGTGCTCAACGTCGACCCGACGAAGACTGCCGGTCAGGGGTTCGGCTCTGCCACCGGTCAGTATATGGATGTCTGCCTGAAGTTCAATCCCCATACGCTCACGGGCTACGGTCTGCGCATCATCCGCACCACGAAGCACGCCAAGGCCGTGGACTTCCTCTTGGTGGAATATCGTGACGGGAAGGTGACACCCATCTCTGATCCCATTTCCGCCACCTGCTATCGAACGGGCTGCACCATCAGTCTCACCCTTAAGGGAGCCTTGTTGTCTGCACACGTTGAGACCACTACACCCCATCCGCAGGACAGCCAGTTGCCCCATATCGTAGACCTTTCCGCTACCGTCCAGCCTAACACTTACGGTGGGATACACATCCAGCACACAGGCTCTTGCGGAGAGTCAACGACCATGCTCCATCGCCTACAAGTCAAATGGGAATAACACCATAAAAAAGAATCCAAACATGAGAAAACTACTAATCGTACTAACGCTACTACTCCCAACCCTACTCCCTGCACAGGAAAAAGACATTCGCGTCAACCCTGGCGAATCTATTGCCGACGCCATCCGTCAAGCTCGAGAACTTCGTCGGACAGGCGAAGCTAAGGCTGTGACCCTCCACCTGATGCCCGGCGTCTATCAACTCTACGAGCCGTTGCGCCTGCGTCCGGAGGACAGCGGACTGACGATTGAAGGTGATGATGCCATCATCAGCGGTGGTAGGGAGATCAACTTGTGGAAGACAACAGGCAAGTTCTATACAGCTGACGTTCCCGACTTCAACGGACGGCCCATCGACTTCCGGCAATTGTGGAGAAATAGAGAGAAAGCCGTGCGTGCCCGCGATGTGCAGGACTTTGAGCAGATGCATCGCATTCTGACCTACGACAAGAAGAACCAAGTGTTGTGGATACCCAAGGCTGCAGTAGTTTCTTTGTTCCAGAAGGATAAAATCAAGGAAGGCTGTGAGTACGTAGAAATGGTGCTGCACGAGATGTGGTGTACCTCCAATCTGCGCATCAAGTCGCTTACCCCTCAAGGCGACTCTGTAGCCGTACGGTTCCACGATCCTGAGGCGAAGCTGCAGTTTGAACATCCATGGCCCTCGCCCATGACGCCCAATACTGGCCACCCCTCACCCTTCTACATCACCAATGCCAAGCCATTGCTCGACAGTCCTGGGGAATGGTATCATGACATCCGCGAACACAAGCTCTATTATTATCCGCGTAAGAATGAAGGTACAATAAAGGTTCTGCTTGCGACTTATCCCGTAATGGAGACACTCATTGAGGTCATCGGAACTGCTGACAACCCTGTCCGTGACATTACCCTCAAGGGCATCACTTTCAGCCATACCACGTGGATGCGTCCCTCGGAAAAGGGCCATGTGCCCCTGCAAGCTGGCATGTATCTGAAGGAGGCCTATAAGCTCCGTCCTCAGATAGACCGTTCCAATAACCACAAGCTCGACAATCAGGGGTGGATGGGACGTGCCGATGCTGCCGTGGAAGTAAGATACGGCGAGAACGTCAGCTTTGAGGGTTGCCGTTTTGAACACCTCGGCGGTTCTGGCCTTGACTACGTCTTGGGATGCCATGGGGGAACCGTGGCACACTGCACGTTCACTGACGTTGCCATGAACGGCCTCGTCCTAGGATCATTCTCGCCAGAAGGACTGGAGACACACCGGCCATACGCCCCCACAGACTTCAGGGAAGTATGTACGAAACAGACCGTAGAGGATTGTGAATTCTTTAATGTCAGCAATGAGGACTGGGGCTGCGTGGCCATTGCCGCAGGCTACGTTTCAGGCATCACCATTGCGCATAACACCATCCATGACGTCTCTTATTCGGGCATCTCCCTGGGATGGGGATGGAACCGCGACCTTGTCTGCATGAAAGACAATAAGGTACACGCGAACCTTATTTATAATTACGCCCAGCACATGTACGACTGCGCAGGCATCTATACTCTTGGCAACCAGCCTGGCACCATCATCAGCGAGAACGTCGTCCGCGACATTGCCAAGCCGTCATACGTCCACGATCCGAACCACTGGTTCTACCTCTATACCGACGAAGGCTCGTCGAATATCACCGTCCGCGACAACTGGACTCCCGAGGAAAAATACCTTCAAAACGCCAACGGCCCTGGCAACACGTGGGAGAACAACGGGCCTCAAGTAAACGAAAGCATCAAGAGCAATGCAGGCATCAGGAAATAAAGCAACATGGATTTGGTACCCAGGCGACTTTGAGGTTTGGCTGGGCAACATCTTCAACAACCGCAGAACGGAGCGCGGCGCCATGTTCCCACCGTTCTGGAAGCAAGACTCTCACTGGCCGACGGTGGAGTTCTCCCGTGAGTTCGTGCTCGACACAGAGGATATCATTACCATTGCCTGTGAGGGACAGTTCAATCTCGCCCTCGACGGTAAGTTACAGTTTGGCCAGCCGCACAACTTTACCGTACCTGCTGGTAAGCACAAGCTCAGTCTGAAGGTCTGGAACCAGGCCACGCCTCCTGCCCTATTCATTGAAGGGAAGACCATCAAGACAGACTCGTCTTGGCTCACGACCTACGAGGATAAGATCTGGATTGACGAGAACGGCATAGCCCATGGTTCCGGCATCTACGTTCCCGCTGCCTCGTGGAACTTCGACAGCATCGACACACCGCCCTCCCTATACCAATTAGAACGTGAGGAACGCCGTCCTGTTTATTCCTATGTCATGGCAACAGACGGAACGCTCTACGACTTCGGCCGAGAGACCTTCGGCTATCTGAAAGTCAATGGGCTGAAAGGCTCTGTCCGCATCTACTACGGCGAGAGCCGGGAGGAAGCTCTCGACAAGGAGTGCTGCGAAACGCTTGACGTGCTTCATGAAGGCGAGACCCTGGGGAGCAAGGCTTTCCGCTATGTGTATATAGAAACTGAGGAAGGGAGCAGCTATGACGAGATACTCATGGATTACGAGTATGCCCCTTATGACCCACAGCGCAGTGGTTCCTTCCTATGTAACGATAACGAACTGAACCACATCTGGGAGGTGGCGGCCTACACGATGGACCTCACTACCCGCGAGTTCTTCATGGACGGAATCAAGCGCGACCGCTGGACATGGAGCGGCGATGCCATCCAGAGCTATCTGATGAACTATTACCTGCGCTTCGACACCGAATGCGTCAAACGCACCGTCCGCCAGCTTCGCGGAAAAGACCCCGTTACTGCTCATGTCAACACCATTATGGACTATACGTTCTATTGGTTCAAGTCTATTGCCGATTACTATAGCTATACGGGCGACCTTGACTTCATCCGCGAGCTCTACCCCAAGATGGTCTCACTGATGGACTATGTGCTCGGCCGCACGAATGCCGACGGCATGGCCGATGGACAAGCGGACGACTGGATATTCGTGGACTGGGTGGACTTCCCCATGCAGAAGCGCGGCACGCTTGCCTTTGAGCAGATCCTTTTCTGGAAGGCCCTGCAGACCATGGAGATATGTGCCTCACTGTTACAGCATGAGGACGACGCCGAACGATACCGTCTGCTGACCGAACGGTTGCACGCGGAGACCAAGGATTATTTCTACAGTTACGACCTGTGTGCTTATCGGCACGCCTATCTTAACGGACATTTGAACGAGCAAATCACCAAGTTTCCTAACATGTTCGCCATCCTCTATGACTTCGACAGCGACAAAGAGCAGCAGCAGATCTTAGAGAACGTACTGCAAAACCCTGACATTGACCCAATCACTACACCTTATATGCGCTTCTACGAACTGGCAGCCCTATGCAAGATGGGGAAACAAGACGAGGTCCTGCCAGAGATGAAAGCCTACTGGGGCGGTATGCTCCGTGAAGGGGCTACCACCTTCTGGGAGAAATACAATCCTGATGATCATGGTACCGAGCACTTAGCCATGTACGGCCGACCTTACGGCAAAAGCCTTTGCCATGCCTGGGGAGCCTCACCTATATATATTATAGGTAAGTTCTTCCTTGGCGTAAGTCCCACAAAGGCCGGCTACGAGGAATATGAGGTGCGCCCTGTGCTGGGGGGGCTGGAGTGGATGGAGGGTGAGGTACCCACTCCCTTCGGCAAGATACGTATCAAGATGAACCGTCACGAAGTAACTGTCAAAAGCGACGGCGGAAAGGGAATGCTTGTCGTCGGAAACCGTCGTGTAGCTATTCCCGTAAACCAAGAATTGAAAATGAAGCTATGATAAGGAAATTGATTTGTTTGCTCTGCATCTGTACCCTGACATCTGCTTATAGCAAGGTGAAAGTAAAGACGGTGACGCCCCAGACAGAGTACGCCGCCACAAGATTAGGCACCATTGCCTTGACGGTTACGATAGATATTACCGGCTCAGGCGAACCCGAAGGGTTTACTCTGACACGCAAGGGAAGAAAAATCAGCATTTCCGGCAACGACGGGGCGGGCTGTATCTATGGTGCGAACAAATTACTGGAGCTCTACAAGGCAGACCCGATGCTGACTGGATTGACGACGCTGAGCGAAGCACCACAGATGGTGATGCGTGGCGCCTGCGTAGGTCTGCAGAAGACAGAGTACCTGCCAGGCCACCGTGTGTACGAATATCCTTATACGCCGGAGAACTTCCCTTGGTTCTATGACAAGGCACTGTGGCTGCGCTACCTTGACCTGCTGGCAGAGAACAACATGAACGCGGTATACCTCTGGAACGGTCATCCTTTCGCCTCGCTGGTCAAGTTGCCAGACTATCCTTTCGCACCAGAGGTAGACGACGAGACAATGGCGCTGAATCAGGAAATGTTTTCTTTTCTCGTCGACGAGGCCGACCGCCGCGGCATCCGTGTTATCCAAATGTTTTATAATATCATATTAAGCAAACCCTTTGCCGACCACTACGGTCTGAAGACGCAGGATCGCAATCGCCCCATCACGCCCCTCATCGCCGACTACACACGCAAATCTATCGCCGCCTTCGTGGAGAAGTACCCGAAAGTAGGATTCCTCGTCTGTCTGGGCGAGGCAATGTCTGGCCTTGACAACGACATTAAGTGGATGACGGAGACCATCATCCCAGGCATCCGTGACGGTCTGGCAGCTTCGGGTAGAACGGATACGCCCCCCATCATCCTCCGGAACCACGACACTGACGGTCCTGCCGTGCTGAAAGCGTCACTCCCACTATATCCGAACATCTACACAATGAACAAATACACCGGTGAGAGCCTGACGACCTACGAACCGGGTGGCCCGTGGGGAGAGACACACCGGGCGTTGGCTGCCGCAGCACCCGTACATATTGACAACGTACACATCCTCGCCAACTTAGAGCCATGGCGCTGGTCGTCGCCGACTTTCACACAGAAGGCCGTACAAGCCATGCACCGCGTACACCACTCGAAGGGACTTCACATCTATCCGCAGGCCAGCTATTGGGACTGGCCATACACAGCTGACAAGCTGGCAGATGGTGAGCGTTTGCTGCAGATAGACCGCGACTGGATGTGGTACAAGGCGTGGGGACGCTATGCATGGAACTGTGAACGCGGTGAAGACAGCGACTATTGGCTGAAGAATCTCATGGACTATTATGGTATTAAAGACCGACACACAGGCCAGTTGGTGTTGGAAGCATATAACGAAAGCGGTGAGATAGCCCCCAAGCTTCTGCGCCGTTTCGGCATCACCGAGGGAAACCGCCAGACCCTGCTCCTCGGCATGACGATGGCGCAACTCGTTAATCCTTACAAGTTCACCATCTACCCAGGCTTCTACGAGAGCTGCGGGCCCGAGGGAGAGAAGCTCATCGAATACGTGGAGAAGGAAAGAAAAGGAGAAAGGCATAAGGGTGAGTTGCCTTTAGATATTATAGAGCAATGCGTAGAGCATGGAAGTCATGCTGCACAAAACGTCGCTTCTGCCGTGCATATTGTCGAAAAGCATCAAGATGAGTTTCTGCACTTTTCCAACGATATGCTTTGCTACTGGAAATATGCAGAATTTTTCCGTGCCAAGGTGCTCTCAGCGTGCCAGGTGCTGAACTACAAGTGGACGAAAAATCTGAAATTTTTAGATGACGCCGTTCCATTACTGGAGCGCAGTGTCACACTCTGGCACGAACTCGCTGCATTAGCAGACAGCAGTTACCTTTACGCTAACTCCATGCAGACCGCCCAGCGCCGCATCCCCGTGGGTGGCGACAATGGAAAGATGAAAACGTGGTCGGAACTTACTGGTGTCTATCAGGCTGAGCTCGATGCTTTTAAGGCCAACATCGAAAAACTGAAGCATCCTGTGGCACAGACTGACATAGTCATCCTGCCTGCCCGAGCCGCATCGGTTGAACTCATCACTCAAAAATCACAACTGACAACTCTCCAGAAAGGTACCATCCTCTTCGAGAATCGCCCAGACACTCCCGTCGACTCACTCGCTCCTGAGCTTGTCGGTCTGCAGGCGCTCGTGCTCAACCGCGACACAACCCGCATTGTGGGAACCTCCGTCGAGTTTTCCTGTGACAAGCCCGTCAAGATGCTCGTAGGTTTTTTCCAGGATGATGATCCGAAATGGGCGAAGGTGCCAAAGCTCGAGATTGACGCCACGGGCAATGAGTATGGTCAGGCAGAACCCATACTCACCAATGCCATCAGCATTGTGCAGATGCCTAAGGTCAACATCCATGCCTATCACTTTACCGCAGGTCACCACACCATCAACCTGCCGAAGGGTATCATTATGATTGCGGGCTTCACTGAGGAAGGAATCAAACCACGCGACGTGGGGCTGCAAGGGGCCGGCGATGAGGTAGATTGGCTGTTCTTAAAGTAAAAGTGAAAAATGAAAAGTGTAAAATTTGCTACTGCATTACTGCTGTCGATAATAGACCTGACTGTTACTGCACAAGATATCAGCCAGCAAGAGATGGAACGCATTCACCAAGAGGTTCGTACTCCTTATAAATATGGCATGGTGGTGGCTCCACAAGATAACTACCATAAGTACGACTGTCCGACGGTATTTCAGGAAAACGGCAAATGGTATATGACCTATGTGGTTTATAACGGCAAAGACGGTCTTGACGGAAGAGGTTATGAGACATGGCTTGCTGAAAGCGAGGACTTATTGAGTTGGACGACATTAGGGCGGCTGCTCAGCTATAAGGCGGACGGCTGGGACATGAACCAGCGTGGTGGTTTTCCTTCGCTCATCGACTGGACTTGGGACGGCAGCTATCAGATGGAGACCTACAAGGGGCGTCACTGGATGACCTACATTGGCGGACACGGTACTGGCTACGAAGCCGTAAGAGAACCACTGAATATTGGTATGGCATGGACGGAGGCGGACATCACAAAAGCCCATGAGTGGCAGTCCTCCGACAAACCACTGCTCAGCATAGGCGATAAGGACGCACAGTGGTGGGAGAAGCTGGTGCAATACAAGAGCACGGTCTACGATGATCCTCGAAAAACACTGGGCAAGCGATTTGTGATGTTCTACAACGCTGGTGGCATCAATCCTGTCAACGACCTGAAGGCAGAGCGCATCGGAATAGCACTCAGCAACGACCTGAAGAAATGGAAACGCTATGCCGGCAATCCTGTCTTTGCCAATGAGGTGGGCGGCATCATCACTGGCGATGCCCAGATAACTAAAATGGGCAACCTTTACGTCATGTTCTATTTCCTGGCCTACGACCCTTCGCGTTCCTACAATGCATTCAACACCTTCGCCGTGAGTCGCGACCTCATCCACTGGCAGCGTTGGAACGGCCCAGACCTAATTGCTCCCTCAAAGCCTTATGACGAGATGTTTGCCCACAAGAGCTACGTGGTGAAACACAACGGTGTAGTATACCACTTCTACTGTGCCGTGAACAACGACCAGCAGCGTGGCATCGCTGTCGCCACCAGTGTGCCCATGGGGCGTAGTACCGTCCGCTTTCCTGCGCCAGAGCCGAAAGGCCCGCGCCGGCTCACCGCACTCAACGATGGCTGGACGGCCCGTTGTCTCGTAGATCACGATACCATCGCGACAAACATAACGCTCCCCCATAACTTCGATGACTACTATGGCTACCGCCAACTGCGCCACGGCAACCTGCACGGGAGTGCTGTCTATCATAAGACATTTACCGCCACAAAAGAGGATGGTAGACGCTTTTTCCTTCAATTCGAGGGCGTCGGCACATACGCCACCGTCACCCTTAATGGCCATCAATTTCCCAAGGAACTTGTTGGTCGTACCGTATGGACGCTCGACGTCACAGATGCACTCTGCAATGGTGGAAATGAGTTGGAAGTACTCGTCGAACACCCCGCTATGCAGACCGAGTCGCCGTGGGTATGTGGCGGTTGCTCATCGGAATGGGGTTTCTCTGAGGGCTCACAGCCTTTTGGAATCTTCCGCCCTGTCAGTCTTATTGAGACCGATGCCGTCCGCATAGAACCCTTTGGCGTCCACATCTGGAACAACGCCGCCTGCGACTCCGTCTTCTTCGAGACAGAGATTAAGAACTTCACCGCTAAGCCACAGACCGTTGAAGTGGTCAACAAGTTCACCTATGCCAGCGGCAAGCAAGTTTTCCGGCAGGCGGAGTACTTGTCTCTGCTACCTGGCGAGACACAAGTTCTCCGTCATGCCGAGCCCGTCACCGACGTCCACCGCTGGAGCATTGCCGACCCCTATCTATATAAGCTTGCCACTATGGTTAAGCGTAACGGGAAAACCATCGACGAAGTAAGCACGCCTTTCGGTATCCGCTCAGTCGCCTGGCCCATTCAACGCACCTTCACAGCAGGCCAAGGCTCTGCCTCGGCTGTAAAAAGCGACCACCGTTTCTATCTCAACGAACAACCGGTGTTCATCAACGGCACCTGTGAGTACGAACATCTCCTTGGCAGCAGCCATGCCTTCACGCCAGAGCAAATTCGCTCACGCGTTAAGCAAATCCGCAACGCCGGCTTCAATGCTTTCCGCGAGGCACACCAGCCACATAACCTGCTCTACCAACAACTTTTCGACGAGCAGGGAATCCTCTTCTGGAGCCAGTTCTCCGCCCACATCTGGTACGACACGCCACAATTCCGCAACAACTTCAAGCGTCTCCTCGTCCGCTGGATCAAGGAGCGCCGCAACTCGCCCAGCGTTATCCTTTGGGGCTTGCAGAACGAAAGCGTGCTGCCCAAGGATTTCGCTGAAGAGTGCTCCAATATCATACGAAGTCTCGACCCTACCTGCCGAGACCAGCGCGCCATCACCACCTGCAACGGTGGCGAGGGTACCGACTGGAACGTCATCCAAAATTGGAGCGGCACCTATGGCGGCTCCGCCGATGACTACGCCGACGAGCTCCGCCGCCCCGACCAGCTTCTCAATGGAGAGTACGGCGCATGGCGAACAATAGACCTCCATGGCTCTGACAAATACTCCGAGGAGAGCTTTACCACGCTCCTTGAGAAGAAGGCCTGCCTGGCCGAGCAGGCCTTCGATACCACCATTACCACCAGCAGGAAAACCGCTGGCCACGGAACCGCAAATGTTAATAACGGCAGAGAAACCGATGGCCACACCACTAACGTTTCGTTCGTGGTCGGCGGTTTACCCGCCGACAGCTCTGCCAGCGTGTGCGGCCATTTCCAGTGGCTTTTCGCCTCGCACGACAACCCTGGCCGCATCCAGCCCGACGGAGCCCTCCGCCGCATTGACAAGATAGGCCCCATCAACTACAAGGGCCTTACTACCATCTGGGAAGAGCCCACCACTGCCTACTACATGTACCGCAAGCGTTATGTTTCCCTATGCCCCGCAGACGGTGGTCTTACTGCCGCCGACCTTAACCGTGACCTCCTCAAGGGCATCCAAGGCTACCGTTACCTCTACCGTATCAACTGTGGCGGCGATGCCTTCACCGACGAATACGACCAACACTGGCAGGCTGATGACTCCCTTCTCAGTCACTCCTGGGGCCAGGACTTCCCCGGCATCCATCCCTTCCAGGCCTCACAGCGTCACATCACCAACGACATTCACGGCACAAGCAGCCCCGAGCTATTCCAGTTCTTCCGCTTCGGCCGCCACCGTCTCTGGTACGACCTGCCCATCCCCGCAGTCAGCGGTTCCGCAGACACCACCCTCTACCGCATCGAACTTTACTTCGCCGAACCTTGGCACGGCAGCGACATCAGTGAGACCGCCGACTACGAGGGTCTCCGCATCTTCGACGTTGCCGTCAACGACAGCCTCGTTATCGACGACCTTGACCCCTGGGCAGAGGCCGGCTACAGCGGTGCCATAAAGCGAGTGGTCACCGCCCGCGCCAAGGACGGGTGCCTCCGCATCTCCTTCCCTGAAGTAAAGGCTGGACAGGCCGTCATCTGCGGCATTGCCGTCGCAGCCCCAGGAACTCAGTCTGTTGCTGTAGTACAGCAACAAACAGAGCAGGGCTTCTGGCACTCTCTTGATACCGACACCATTGCCAAGCTACCGCCGTCTGAACTCCCACATGACCAGGAAGTCCGCCCTGCTACGATTTACCAGCCTGTAAAGGGCGGTCATTTCGTCGTGAAGCCCGGCCTTGGTCAGGAATATGCACTGCGTTTCCGCTACAAGAATGTTACGGGCGCACCCGTTAAGGCACGCCTCACCATCACTGATGCCAAGCACGCCAAACTGGTAGACCGGGAAATATCTTTCCCGCCCACACCCAATAAATATAAGATACTCTCCACGACCACAGGCACACAAATCAATGCTGGCACCTACACCGTGAAGATTGACACGAAGGAAATTGAACTGAAGGAGCTGGAGATGCAGTAGACCACCCTACACACACCGCTACTGCTGAGCGACACGGTTCGTATCCTACTTCACCTTCGTTTCCACGCGCTTATCGCTCAATATCTCGCGCCCTGCATTGTAGGCGTCGAAGTCGACGTGGCTCTTGGTAAAGTCAGGCACATTGAACGAAAAGAGCGAAGACTCATAATAATGCTGCGGATTGCGCTGCGGCAGCAGCAATGGCTTCGACCAGCGGCCCTCATCGTCGACCGATGCCAAGTAGAGGCGACTATAGAGGCCGTCGTCACGGCGTGAGGTAAACACTACCCAATGGGAATTCACGTTCCAGTTGTGATAGCTGTCGGCGCGCGGACTGTTTAGCTCCGTCAGTTCACGAGCCTCACCCGTCCTTAGCTCAAGCAGCCACTGCTGGCTCTCCTCATGCCAGATGGAGAAGTAGCCATAGTCTTGCAGAGTGAACAGGATGTACTTCCCGTCGTAGCTGGGACGCGGCCATGTCAGGCTCTTTCCCATGCTTGTAGCCCTGAACAGCGTATCCACCCCACTTCCAAACCTACCTGTATTAGGATCGAAGGCAATACGGCAGAGGTCATACTTCTCGTCCTTGTAGTGCATGGGATAGTCCTGCTGTCGGCATGTCATATAGTAGAGCCAACGGCCATCTGGCGAGAAGGTGGGTGTGTTCTCACTCCACTCTTTCGTCTGCAACAGCGAGTCAGTCAGGATTTCATGTGTCTCAGGGTTATAGACAAACACGTCGCTGGACAGGTCGAACACTTCGATGCGGTTTGTACGGCGGGCCAGCAGCGTTGTATCTTGCCCTATTCCCACATGGAATCCCTGACGCGTCTGGTTAGTGGAAAAGGCGCAATAGCGACCCGTGGGATGCCAGTAGGGATAGACCATAGAACCACCCAAGAGGTCGTTTTTGGCTTTGAGCCACTCACGCTGACCATTGCGCTGGAACATGGTGGCACCGTGATCGCCACGTACATGGAACACGAAACCGCGTTCTGGGTCAGTCTGGCAGGCTGCGTGGCAGTTTACGCACATACCCGGCACCTGAGTATTTTCTAAGATAGGATCCTCGTTGAACGTGGCAAGTTCGCGCTGGAAAAGCCCCATATAGCTGTAGGTCTCGTAACCCGGTGCTATGCGGCGATAGGTCAGTCCCCACTCTTCCAGTGGATAGGTGCTGACGTTCACCGTAAATTCCCTGTACTGCGTCCACCGTCCGTCCTTCTCAGCACAGACGGTGAAGGTGAGCTGTCCGCCAATGTTCTGCCTCGTTAGCTCATGCCAGTCATCCACGTCAAAATCCGCAAAGTCACCATTGGCATGAATCTGACCACCCTTACTGCCCCTGACCGTTACGTCCACACAGTCCACGTCATCAGCCATCCCGAAGTTCAGGGGAGCCAGTTCGGCAGGAACGGTCACGCCCACATAGTCGGGATAAATCTCGGGCAAAGCATCAACCATCGTAACGTTTTCCGGCCTATTGTGAGAACAGGAGGACAACAGGCAGAGCGTGTATGCCACCAATAGCCTGCGAAGGTTCTTCCTGATTAGTCTTAACTCATCACTCATATCTCATCACTCATTTTACATAATAGTACCACAGCGTATGCTTGAACTGTTCCAGGCGCGGCGAGTCCTTTCCCTCATTGTTGTAAATGGCTCCGAACTCATTGTAGTTGCGTTCCACCATAGGACTGACCACTCCCTTCGGCAACTGCTGATGCTGCATCGTCATGGCGAAGACAACACCTTCCTGACAGGCACGGGGATTGTACAGCACACGCGACTGCACAACCTGCATATAATTCATAAACTTCTTTATGTCTTTGTTCATCAGCGGGAACATCAGCAGATACTGCATGGCCATCGTGTTCTGCGGGTTGTGGATGAAGAGCTGCCCGCAAATCTTGTCCAGCTCGCCTTCGCTAAAGAGGAGCTCCTCCGATACCAAGCAACGGCGCAGCCTTCCATACAAGGGATGGCTGTTGATCTCCTCTTCTTGGTCCAACAGTGCTTCCGTGCGCTGTGCCCACTTGCGGTAGAAAATAGTTCTCTCGAGGATATGCAGGTACTTGCGCGCCACCTCGTACTGCCCGTTGATCAGGTTTGTTTCCGCCAAGCGCTTGATGGCGCGGCCACTCTTATTATAGTTGGGCAGTGCCTCCATAGCCTCGAATGCGAAACGTTGGGCCGTGTTGATAAGTCCTAACTGGAAATAAGCCTCACCTGTCAGCTGCTGGGTAGAGAAATTCCGCTCTGAGGGCGGAAGCAGTCCGTCACTGCCACGCTGGTAGAACTGGAAGGCGCGTTCACCTAACTGATTCGTCATGCCCAAAGCCAGGTTGGTGGCGCAAACGCTCATGGGAAGGTCTGGCTGCTTCTGCTCCGACTTTTTGATAATGGCATCCCATCTACCCAAACGTACCAGATAGTCGTATTCCATCAGAGTATAGGTACGCTCGTCATAGCTCGTGGGCAATAGCACCAACAGACCTGCCAACGCGGCACAGCCGACGACTAGCACGACACGCCTTCCGCCCTTGGTCCGCAGCACAGGGGCAAGCCATCTCGGCAGATAGCGCAGCAACACGACCACTAAAGGAATAGACAGCAGCACGGTGGGCAGAGGTTGCACATAACGATAATAGCTGATACCCATCCTCAAGCGCTCCACGGGGAAGGGCAATACGTGGGCAGCCAGTAGCAGGCATAGCACCACCGTCAGCACTCCGACAACCCTGCCCGTCACATTCAGCCACCTGCCCGATGACTGGGGAGGAGTGACACACAACGGAATCAACAGGGCCATAGGACCTGTTATCCAGTAGAAGAACGGCATTAGCACGATGACCACTGCCCACCACAGGTAGCAGTTCATACCGTTCAGTCTGTTGAGCACCAAAGTGGCCACCAAGGCCATCAGCAATGCCACACCATAGGTCAGCATCACATTCTCGGAACCCAGGGCATACCAGAAGAGCAGCACTGGTGCGAGGCTCAGCGGCAACAGGCAGAGCGGTGCTTTCATCAGCTGCCACGTCAACCGCTGGACAGCCATGAAAATCACAGCCAGGAACAGCGCACCTACCACAATGAGGTTATAGAACTGTATTAGCAGTTCCGCCACATAGCGGGCCACGCCACCCGGTTCCGCCAGTCGGCTACACAGATAGTCACCTGTCCATAGGAACAGCTGGAGCTGCTCCTGATAGGCCAGCCCGGCCGGGTAACCCAACCACCAGAAGAGAAACGCAGCCACGCCAAGCAACAGCGTCACTCCCCACGGAATTAACCTACTTGGAAACTTGCTCATGCGAATCGGCGTCAATGGTCACGGTCGTTCCGTCAGGCATCACCTTCTTATACGTATGCGGGAAAAGGTTGTCCAAGAAGTCGTGCAGCAGACCGTTGCCCAGGTTCTGGGCAATCCGTCGCGATTCGTTCTTATAAGCCAGATGAATACTGTCAGCCTGGCGTTTCCGTCCCTGCTGACGCAGCATGAACATCTGACTGTTGTGCTTCTCGGTCATCATCTTCCACTTCTCCAAAGAATCGTTCTGCAGCGTGCCGGTGGCGTGGCTGATGCTGTCAATAGTAACTGTCACATCACCTGGTTCTGTCACCACGAGCAACGGCTGAAGGCCCATGCGGTAGTGGTAGTCCATCAAAATCTGGGCCATCATGGCCGTGTCAGTCTCAAACTCGAACTGTCCGTTCTTCACCTCCACGGAGTCCACATACTCCGCCGTCTTCGGCCCGGTGAGAGGCACTAAGAAGATGCGTTTGTCGTTGTACTGCTCCGGGATAGTACCGTGGATGCGGCACGTGCCCGTCACTGTCTGTTGTCGGCCGCCCTGCTGGCAGCCTACGGTCATCATGCCAACCAAGGCCATGACGCCTGCGAAAAGAATCTTTCTCATTGTTTCATTATTTTATTGTGTTCTTCTAATGCTAACCTGTTTTCTCTCATTGTCAAACACCTTCCGATAAGCCTCGTGGGCATCGAACTCCACTCGCTGTCGGGTGAAGTCGGGCACGTTGTAGGAGTCCATCATGCCGGCATAGAATTTCCTCGGATTACGCTGCGGCAGGAGGAAGGGCTTGGTCACCCGCCCCTGCCCGTCGATGGACGCTAGGAAGAGCTGGGCATACATACCATCCTCCCGTTTCGAGCAGAACACAAACCAGTGACTGTCCGTCGACCAGTTGTGATAGCTCTCCGTCTGGGGGCTGTTCACCTCGTCTAAGAGCCACGTCTCTCCCGTCTGCAAATCCATCAGGCAGAGGTCGGCGTCATTCTGGGCCACGGGAAAGTTGCTGCGCGATGACTGACAGTACATCAGCCAGCGCCCGTCATAGCTGGGGCGCACCAAGGTGTAGCTCTTGCCGGTGGCAGGGCCGTTGATCAGTGTGTCCACCGTCTCGCCGAACGTCCCGTCTGCTGCATGGAACGCCGTGCGGCAGATGGAGCATTTCACCTGTTCATATTCCGCTGGCACGCGGCAGTTCTTCGATGTGCTATAGTAGAGCCACTGGCCATCCGGCGAGAAGGCTGGGAATATCTCCAAGTCCTGCGTCTGCAACTGCGGGGCAAGAATCAGCTCGTTGGTCTCCGTGTCGAGGACAATGATGTTGCTGAACCTGTGGTACACCTCTATTCGCTGTCCTGTGCCAGTAAAGAAAGCCTGATGCACGGAGTTGGCTGCGTATGCACAGTAGCGTCCGTCGGGATGCCAGTAGGCATAGCTGCCCGCTGCCTTCGTAGAGTCAGTTTTCGTATCGTACCATTGCTGCCGTCCGTCGCACTGAATGAGCGTGCCGCCGCCCTCGCCGCGTATCTGTGAGGTAAAGAGTGAGGCGTCACATCGGTTGGCTGTATGGCAGTTCATACAGCGTCCCGGCACGGCAGTCTCCGTCAGGATGGCATACTCCGCGAAGGAGTGGATGTCGCGCTGGTAGATGCCGATGTCGCCGCCCACCTCATAGCCGGGCTTGATGCGCCGATAGGTCAGCCCCCAGTCGTCTAAGGGGTATTTACTGACGTGAATAGTAAAATCATTGTACTGCCGCCACCGCCCGTCCTTTCCGAGAGCGCTGACACTGACGGACAGCTGTCCGCCCTGATTCTGCTCGGTCAGTGCGTGCCAGTCATCAAGGTCGAAGTCAGCCCAGGTACCTGCCGCCGTCAGTTCGCCTCCCTTTGAGCCGCACACGCAGACATAGATCTGCCCCACGCCCTCGTCGGCCATGCTGAAACAGAGCGGGGCAATGCCCGCAGGGATGGTCACGTCCACATAGTCGGGATAGATTTCCGGCAGGGCATCCACCACGACCGCATTGTCGGGCTTCGATGTGCATCCGACAAAGACCCACGCTACAACTAACCACAGGATCCAGCGTCTATTGCCCATTGTTCCTCCTTCCTGCGCTCATGCGCTTTACGTATGCTGCGTAGGGCGAGTCGGGCACATTGCCCTGCCGCTGTATACACAGCACAACGTCTTGATAACCTAAGGGCATTCTCTGGTAGCCACCGTGCTGCTGAACCATCGGCAGGTACTGGGCAAAGCCCTGCACATCGCCCTTCAGCAGCAGCTGCCCCATGAAGTAGTCCAGCGCCATTTTGTTATCCTGATTGTCCATGAACAGCATCCCAAGCATCTTGTCCATCTCGGGATAGCTGAATAGGAAGTCCTGCCGGTAGCGCCGTGCCTTGACCGCGGCGTCGGCCGTGGGCTGCTCGGCCCACTGGCGGTAGAAAACAGTCTTTTTCAGCAGGTCTAACTGCTTCTGCGCCGTCTGCCGGTGACCGTTCACCAGCATACACTCGGCTATGCGCTTCGTGCAGCGCCCGCTCTTCCGTCCGTTGAGGATGGACTCCTGCGTATCGAACGCATAACGTTGCGCGGAGTTCACCATTCCTAATCGCCAAAACGCTTCCATCGTGGGCAACATCGACGTCAGGTCGCGGATGCGCGGCATGAGGAGTGCATCCTCGCCGCTCTGATAGAAGTCGAACATCCGGTCGGCCAACTGGCGCTTCTCGGCCAGCGCCAGGTTCACGCAGACAGAACTGAAGGCCGTCTTGACCTGATACTCCTTGGCGCGCTCCACGATGGCATCCCACCGCTCGTTCCTCACCTGGTAGTCCTGCCAGATAAGTTCGTACATTTCACGGTCATAGCCACGAGTGACACCTAGCCAAACTAAGATAATGACCATTGCGCACTGCACCGTGCGGAAAGCTGCCTTGTAATTCGTGAACAGCGGTATACGGGTTATCCAACTGCTGCCCACTGCCACCAAGGGTATGACCCACATCAGCACGGGGCACTGTAGCGGTATACGGTAGAACAGTTCCGGCAGCAAGACCATCTCCAACGGCCACTGTGGAAGCAGCCACTGGTAGGCAGCCAACTGCAACACCATCAGATAGAGCGGCAATACCCAGCATCGAGCCCTGCCGTTGGTAGCCCCCTCCCTTTGGAAGGGGATGGGGGAGGCTACATAGACCCACGCCAATGGTCCCGTCGCCCAGTACACCAGCGGCACCATCAGCACATTGCCCAAAGCACCGCGGACTCCCTCGCTTCTGTTCAGTCGGGCAGCACCTACGGCCAAGATGAGCGCCACGGCGTATGACAACAGCACGTTCGGATCGCCCATGAGCCACAGCAGCAGGACGGGAACCACCATAGACCGCGTGACCTGCTGCACCGCCATGAACACCAGTGCTAGCAGCAACGCCCCGAGCCACTCCACATAGTAGAACTGCACCACGAACTCACCCATCCAGTCGGCCAAACCTCCGGGCACAGCCGCGCGCTCCACAAAGTAGTCGCCCGTCCAGAGAAAAAGCTGGTACTGCTCATGATACGACAATGCCTGAGGGTAACCCACGTACCAGAAAAGAAATACGCAGACACCCATCGCCACTGTCAGTAGAGTTTGTCCTGTCTTACCTGTTATTCGTATCATTTGCGCCGCAAAGTTATCATTTTTTTCCGAGACACCCAAAGAAAACGTCCAGGAAGTAAGTGTAAACGTTAAAAAAAAGAAAAGTCTAATCATATTTCTCTTTCCTCACTTCGCATTTCCCTTTTTTATTGCTATCTTTGCCCCATCAATCATCAAACTACTCTATGTTATGAAAAAAGTTCTTTGCGCCGCTATCGGCATCTTCATGTTGTGCGCCTGCTCAGGCGAGCGCGAGTATCCTAACTACCGTGGAATGTCAATGGGCATGACCTACAAGGCCCTGTACGACACCCTGTTACTGCAGGGTTATCAGGTAGACACCTTCCACTGCTCTATCGACAGTGCCGCAGACACCGGACTCCTCACCCTCCTGCGTGAAGGGCAGCCGAACTTCGGACTTAGCGTAAAGTTCCATCGTGACACCATCGACGCTATCCAGGAAAGTTACATCGCCTCCTACAACGACTCCACGCGCCACCTCTGGCAGAGTATACGCGACAGCCTTGAAAAGACGCTCGACGCATGGCCCAACGCCCCCATCCTGAAGGAAGACCACAAACTGGCTGAGTTCAAGTACAACGGTGGAAAGATCAGCGTGCTTTTAGAGAACACCTACACACCCACGCTCTCTGTACTCTACGAGACCAACGCGCCGGAGAAATAAGTATTTTTCAGCGTAATTTCCATATTATTCTGCGACTCGTTTGGGGCTCGCGCTCGGCTCCGAAGGAGACGCTTTCAAAGCGGAGCAGAGAAAGAACCCTTGGGTGAGAGCCCCAAAAGGGGCACAAAAAAAGCAGGTTACCCTGCTTTTGTGACTCGTTTGGGGCTCGAACCCAAGACCCCAACATTAAAAGTGTTGTGCTCTACCGACTGAGCTAACGAGTCTCCGTTCGCTTGCGCAAAAAACAGCGTTCTCGCGGAAAGCGGGTGCAAAGTTACAATGTTTTTTTCAAATAGCCAAATTTTCGTGCATAAAATTTGGTTTTTCGCTCGGTTTGCATTACCTTTGCAAACAGAATCATAAAACTTAAAACTATGTTAGACAAGGAAAGAGGACTTGACATTGCCCACTGCTCCAAGGGAGCACTCTCTATTACAGGTAAGATGGCCAACCGCCACGGACTCATAGCTGGTGCCACGGGTACCGGTAAGACGGTGACGCTCCAAGTGATGGCCGAGACATTCTGCCAAGCAGGCGTGCCCTGCTTCATGGCCGACATGAAGGGCGACCTGAGCGGTATCTCGCAGGTAGGACGCCTGAGTGGCTTCATTGAAAAGCGTATGCCGGAGTTCGGCATAGAGAACCCGGAGTTCCAGGCCTGTCCCGTCAGGTTCTACGACGTGTTCGGCGAGCAAGGTCACCCCATGCGTGCCACTATCTCGCAGATGGGTCCAATGCTGCTCTCGCGCATCATGCAGCTAAATGAGACGCAGGACGGTATTCTCAACATCCTGTTCCGTATTGCTGACGAACGCGGTCTGCTGCTTGATGACCTGAAGGACCTGCGTTCCATGCTCAACTGGATGGGTGAGCACTCCAAGGAACTCACGCTAAAGTACGGCACGGTGACCGCCATGAGTATCGGTGCCATCCAGCGTGCCATCCTCCAGTTGGAGAACCAGGGAGCCGAGAAGTTCTTTGGACTGCCCTCGTTTGACATTAACGACTTGCTCGCCACGGAGGGCGGCAAGGGTGTGATGAGCGTGCTAGCTGCCGACAAGCTGATGATGCAGCCGAAGCTCTACTCCACCTACCTCTTGTGGCTGCTCTCGGAGCTGTATTCTACGCTGCCTGAGGTGGGCGACCTGCCGCTACCCAAGTTGATCTTCTTCTTCGATGAAGCACACATGCTCTTTACTGACACCTCGAAGGCGCTGCTCGACAAGATTGAGCAGGTCATCCGCCTCATCCGTTCGAAGGGTGTGGGCATCTACTTCATCACGCAGAGCCCGACGGACATCCCAGAGAATATCCTTGGCCAGCTGGGCAACCGTGTGCAGCACGCCCTCCGTGCCTATACGCCGAAGGACCAGAAAGCAGTGAAGACTGCTGCCGACACTTTCCGTGCCAACTCGGAATTCAAGACCGACGAGGCCATCATGAATCTCGAGACGGGTGAAGCCCTCGTGAGTTTCCTTGACGAGAAGGGTGCACCTAATATTGTGGAGCGCTCGAAGGTGCTGTTCCCGCTGTCACAGATAGGTGCCGTGACCGAGGGCCAGCGCATGGACATCATCAAGCAGAGCCGCATCTATGGAAAGTACGACACACCGGTGGAGCGCGAGAGTGCCTTTGAGGTACTTGTGGCCGACGCTGAGCGCCAGCTACAGGCTGCTGAGCAGGAAAAGGCTGCTATCGAGGAGGCCAAGGCTGCAGCACAGGCTGAGAAGGAGGCCGCCAAGACCGAGAAAAAGAAACCCGGCATGATGAGCAAGGTATGGAAGGCTGTGGTGACCGCTGTGACCTCTACCTTAGCGACCCTCCTCGGTACATGGGTGAGCGACAAGATCTCCGGCAAGAAGACGAAGTCGAACACCAGCGCCGCTGGTCGTGTGGCCAAGAACGCCACCAGCGCCGCCACACGTACTATCACGAAGGAGCTGACGCGCGACATCCTCGGCAATCTCACGAAAAAGTAAAGATCTTTTAAGGTAAAAGTGAAGAGTGAATAGTGAATAATTTGCTGCCGCCATCCCATCTGCTGAAGGTTTGGCGGCAGCAAATTATTCACTATTCACTCTTCACTTTTACCTTTTTTATATACTCTCACGTAGTCAACGAGGTAGCGGAGGGGGAACTGGCTGTTGTCGGGCGTGCCGCCGTTGCTACCGATGGCGAGGTTAAGCAGGATATAGTGGCCAAAACTAGGGACAGAGTTGCTAAACGGATTATCCGTGTTGCCTCCGAATCCCTGATTTTGGGTTTCACGGAGGTCTATGTCGTTCAGCAGTTCATCGTCCACGTAGAGGCGTATGCGGCGGGGCGTCCAGTCCATGCGCCAGACGTGGAATTTCTCGGCCCACAGCGAATCCTTGGCTATGAAATGGCTGAACGGTTTTACTGACTCCCGCCAGACGGGCATCCACTGTTCCTTTCCACCCCAGCAGACGTTGGCTAAGATGGAGGGCTGGCCGTTTTTGATATAATACTCCAGCATGTCTATCTCGCCGTTCTGCGGCCACTCCCACCGATTGGCTTCGCCGCCCCTGAGGTGGCCTAACAGCCAAATGGCGGGCCATGCGCCGGAAGTCGTGGGTATCTTCGCCCTCACCTCGAATCGTCCGTATCGGAACTCACGTCTGCCTTGTGTCGTCACACAGGCCGATGTATATTCTGCCTGCCGTCTGTTGCGGCGCCAGTCGCTGCTGCCTTCACGGTAGATAGGATTGGGCACCTGCTCGCGCCGCGCCTCTATCACTAAGCAGCCGTCTTCCACCCATGCGTTCTGCGGCTGGTACCACTGTAGCTCGTTGTTGCGCTGGAAACCCTGCTCAAATGTCCAGTCGGCCGAAAGCCTCCCGTTGGTATTGAACTCGTCGCTCCACACCAGCTCATAGCCCTTGCCGACGCACGACGACAGGGAAAGGTAGAAGGGTAGAAGAGCGAAAAGGTAAAAGAAGAGCACCTTCTTATCCTTCATGTTCCTCGCAGGTAGTGTAGACATATTTCTCTTCTGTATTAATAAAGGTATTAAAATGGTAGTCTGCCGCACGGTCGAGCACCTCTTTCATATCATTACTAATGCCTTCGCCCGTCAGCTTCAGCAGCGCCTCCTTCATCGTCCACAGGCGGATAAACTCCACCTCCGGCAGTTTCGCCTCAAAAATGCGGCGGCATTCGTCGTCGTTCATGGTGTAACGCACTAGGCTTTCCTTGTATCTGCCTATTGACTCCACGTCCACCCCCACCGGTCTTGTGCTCACGGCACAAGCTACCGCTTCGCGGCAGTGGCTCATGTTGAAATGTATCTCCGGGTGCCCCACGATGGTGGGCTTCCCATGCTCACCGTATTCAAACAGCGGGTTCACCGTCAGTCCGTACTCCTCTTTCAGCTCCCGCTTCAGCAGCAGATAGGCCAGCACGCACTGCCGCTGCCCCAACTCATGCCTGAACTTGAGCGCCTGTTCGCGCCGCTGAGCAGAGATTTCCACGAGCGCCGCTTCAAGGTCAAAGCCAAAGATGTCGTTCTCAACCAATATCTTCATTTCGCGGACAAAAGTACGAAAATTTTTCCAATTTTGTATGGCTATTTAAAAAATAATGAGTATTTTTGCAGCAGAAAAGCCAATTATTCAACATCATTACAAACTTAAAACTTAAGATTATGGATTACAAGATTATTGACATCGAAGGTGTAGGCGACGTGTACGCCGAGAAGCTTGTTGCCGCAGGCATCAACAAAGTGAGTGAACTGTTAGAGAAGTGCGCCGCCCCCAAGGGCCGCAAGGAGCTGGCTGAGACCACGGGTATCAGTGAGAAGCTGATTCTGCGTTGGACGAATCATGCCGACTTGTTCCGCATCAACGGCGTAGGCCCGCAGTTCTCCGAGTTGTTGGAGAAGGCAGGTGTTGACACCGTGAAGGAGTTCCGCCACCGTGTGGCCGAGAACCTGCAGCCGAAGCTGGTTGAGATCAACGAGGAGTTCCATATCTGTGGCCGTGTGCCCGCTGTGAGCGAGGTGCAGAAGATGATTGACCAGGCCAAGGAGCTGGAGCCGAAGATGACCTATTAATTAGAAGTAAGTTGTTTTTCCGGCCAGTTTACAAGGTATAACTGTTCAGTGGCGCGGGTGAAGGCAGTGTAGAGCCAGTGGATGTAGTCAGGCGTGAGCATATCATCCGTCATATATCCTTGGTCTAAGTAGACGTGTGACCACTGCCCTCCCTGTGCCTTATGGCAGGTGACGGCGTATGCGAACTTCACCTGCAATGCATTGTAGTGTGCATCTTCCTTCAGTTTTTTTATGCGTTCTGACTTCAGGCGGATGTCGGCATAGTCCTGCATCACCGCTTCGTAGAGTTTTTGCTGCTGCTCTCTTGTCAGTGCAGGGGCCTCGGTGGTGAGGGTATCGAGCAAGACGGTGGCCGTCAGTTCCTGGTCATCGTAGTCAGGAAATATCAGGGTGACGTCGGCGAAGTGGAAGCCATATAGCTCGTGAACATTACGCACGCGCTGTACCACGGCAATGTCGCCGTTGGCAAGGAAGTTTAAACTATTCTTGATACCTTCGGAACAAGCGTCTTCTGTTGTCGCCGAGCGCATTTTTTCCTTTTCCCCGAAATAGTAGTTATTCTTCACAATCATCAGGCGGTCACCGCGGCACAGCTCTTCCTCTCGGTCAAGGATAGTGCGGCGGATACCCTGATTATAGATATTGGCACGCTTGTTCGAGCGGGTAACGACAATGGTATCATCCATCCCTGCCCGGCTGTAGCTGGTGGTCAGCTGCTCTATCAGCTCGTCGCCCATCACGACATGGATGTCGGAAAACCTGTGGATACGTATTTGCGGAAGGGGAATGGTGGAAAGAGGATGATGGACGGAGGATTGCCTGATACGGGTGGCGTTCCAAAGAATGCCGGAGTCCTGTGCTTGGCGCAGCACCTCCGTAAGCGTGGCCTCGTATACCTTCATGCCATAGCTGCGCAAGGTTCCTGTCTGCAGGGCAGGGCTCTCCGTCTCACCAACGGGAGGCAGCTGTGCCTGGTCACCGATGAGCAGCAGGCGGCAGTTGTTTCCATTGTAGACGTATTGCATGAGATCATCGAGCAGCAGGCCGGATCCGAACATCGACTCGCTGCTGCCTTGGTTGGCTATCATCGACGCCTCGTCAACGATGAACAGTGTGTCGCGCTGGAGGTTCACGTTCAGGTTGAAGGTCGTCAGGTCGGTAGCCGTTTTCTGACGGTAGATGCGGCGGTGGATGGTGTAGGCATCATGGCCGGCATAGAGTGAAAAGACCTTGGCGGCACGGCCCGTCGGCGCCATAAGCACCATTTTCTGTTTCAGGCTCTCCAGGGCACGCACGATGGCACCTGCCAGCGTGGTCTTGCCTGTGCCTGCCGAGCCCCGCAGTATCATCACGGTGTTCTCCTCACGGTCGGCCATGAATTCGGCAAACGTTCCCGCTGCCAGCGCCTGCTGGGGCGTCGGCGGGAAGGCCAGAGCCTGGAATATCCGGTATTTTATCTCGTCGGTAATCAATAGCTGTCTTGTCCGTCTGGGGAGCCGTTTACCCATCGCCGTCCACATTGCCGACGATGCTGTTTGTGCTTGAATACTTTGCAAAGATACTCTTTTTTGTTGAATCGACAATCACTTTTGCGCTTTTTAACCTAAGTGACATTACTAAACAATCATAAAAGTTCGTGCAAAGACAGTTGTTATTCCCCAATTATTGCTATCTTTGCAAGATAAAATGCGACGACGTGAAATGAGAAAGTATCGTACTTCCATCATCATATTTTTGGTGTTTGAAGTCATTGCCGTTTGGCTTTGGCTATCGACAGGCAACTTGTTCTTCCTGCTGAACTTCTCCTATTTAGGCATCTCTATCGGCATGGGAGGCGTGTTGATGGCGGTAGGATGGAAGTATGGTCGCGAACTGACACAGTTTCTGGTCGGCTCGTATATGCTGGTGTTCCTCGGCCTGATTTGCAGGGAGAACATGCAGATAGAAGGATTCTGGTTCTACCTTGCATCCGGCATCTTCGGCGGCGCCACGCTCCACTACGTTATCGCCAAGATCTTTGGCCCTTTGCTCTTTGGCCGAGGATGGTGCGGATATGCCTGTTGGACGGCGATGATTCTCGACCTGCTGCCCTATAAAGCACCAAGAAACGGCAGACGCAAACTTGGATTCATCAGATACATCATGTTCGTCCTCTCGCTGGCCGTCGTGGCAGCTCTGTTCCTGACTGGAAAAGCAAATCACGCTACCATGTTCACGCTCTTCGTGGCTGGCAACGTGTTCTACTATGTGGTGGGCATTCTGCTGGCTTTACTCTTCAAGGACAATCGTGCATTCTGCAAGTACATCTGCCCGATTACCCTATTCCTCAAGCCGATGAGCTACTTCTCACGAATACGCATCAGATGTGATGAGAGCAAGTGTATTAGCTGTGGCAAGTGCCTTAAAGTATGTCCGATGGATGTAGAGGTTTGTAACGACTCCCGTCATCGGAAGAACGCAACAGAGTGTATCTTGTGTCAGAGCTGTACTAAGGTCTGCCCTGTCAAGGCATTGAAATGCTGACAGCCCTTCCAGAAGCACACCCTTGGGAGAAATACGGTAATTCACACAAAGAGAAATCGCTAAATACCACCTTGTCAGCATATTAGAGATTTCTGCCGTTGGGGTACCCTGTAGAGGAAACACTTCCATTCTGATGCAGAGGAAAGAAGTGTCTGTGCAACAGTTTACGTACAAGTTTACGTTAAACTCTGACTTCATAATTGTTTTTTGGAAAAAATTGTGTATCTTTGCACACAAGATGGATTTATTCTGGCAAACACCTACACAGTCGATACTGCTTTTCATCCTCTACGGCATCACGGGAGCGATACCTTCTTTGGCGGCGCTCTACCTATTGCTATGCCCGGGCAATGCCATCGCACCTAACGTCACGCCGCCGGTGCGGTTGCGCCGTTGGGCTGCGTCGTTCTTTGCCATTGCAGCACTGGGACACGTGTGGTGGATACTTTTCTGCATCCATCATCGCGACCTTCATTCTATGGACAGTATGGTCCGTTCATCGAGCTATATAGGTCTTGTCGTGTTCGACAGCGTGACGCTACTCACCACTATCGCAGGCACACTGCTTGCCATGCTCCAAGACCGCAAGCGCCCCGTCTGGCCTGCCTTTGTAGCCATGATGCCATTCGTGGTGCTCGAGGTATTGCAGATACTATATCCCGATGGCAATTTCATGAATATAGCTTCCATATATTTTCTGTCGATCTATATGCTGTTTTCTGTATATATGGTATTTGCCGTGCGACAATACGGACGGTGGCTGAACGATAACTATGCCGACCTGGAGAACAAGAAGGTATGGCTGAGCCATGTGGTGACGCTTGTCTGCTTATTGTTATGCATCCTCTATACACTCGTTGACAACCTCTTATTTATTTACCTCCTGCATGTCGTCGAACTGGTGCTCTTTGGTCTGCTGCTCTGGCGGGTAGAGACGTTGCCAAACCTCATCTCTGACAGCCTCACCCCCGCCTCCTCACCAAGAGGTGAGGAGAGTGAATACCCTCAAGGACAAGAACAATCGGAAGAACAATCTACTTCCCTCGCCCATAATGTTCCCCTCACCCTTCGGAGAGGGGTTAGGGTTGAGGCCATGGTCGGGGGTGAGACTCTCGCCCAGATCGAACGGTTGTTGACAGAGCACTGCGTGAGCACACAGCTTTACCTGCAGCACGACCTGACCCTACAACAGCTGGCTCAGGCCGTTGGCACCAACCGCTCATATCTCAGCCAGTATTTCTCCCGTCAGGGCATTACCTACAATACTTATATCAACAATCTGCGCATCAACCATTTCATCAGCCACTTCCAAGAGGTTGTCGCTGCCAGACTGCCCTTCAACCTCCAGCAACTGGCCAGCGACAGCGGTTACCGCAGCTATAGCACCTTCAGCCTTGCCTTCAAGCAGCGCACGGGGCAGAGTGTAACCGCCTGGATGCGCAACACGTCCGAGTAATTATTTCCACTTAACACCATACCCACCGAGATTCCGAATGGGAGTTTCGGCGGTATTCTATTGTGTCATCTGGGACGGGGAGTGGTGCAGAATCCACCGCAAGGATATTTGAATTGCACTATAAGAGGGTGATAATACATTAAGCGAGAGGGTGAAGGCAGAGGGCCGACTTTCAAAATCTACAAAACTTGTTTCAAAATCTGCAAAATCTTTCGTGTCGTGCATTTTGGGCTTGCAAGTTTGGGAGATTTTTATTATATTTGCACAAAATAGGACCTACCAACATGTACGACTACCGAGGACTACAAGACGTCATTTTCATCGTGCTTTACTGCGTGGCGGCGTTCTTCGCCGTACTGGCAGCGGTGTACCTGCTGTGGCGGCGGGGCAATGCGTTTGCTGACGATGTCTGGTCAAGCCGCGTGCTGCGACGGTGGACGGCCGCTCTAATGGCGGCCATCGTGGCAAGCCACGTGTGGTGGTATGTTATCGGCATCTATTGGCTGGCCGACGACTGGCTAGTGCGCACCATCACGGTGATCATGCTCGACCACGTAACGCTGGTGCCGCTGGTGATGGCGTTGCTGCTCGCCATGCTGCAGGACCGCCGGCGGCCACTCTGGCCGTGGCTCGTGGCGCAGTCGCCGGTGGTGGTATTGGCAGTGGTGGGGATAATCTGCCGCGACTGGTACCTGGGCTACGAGCTGGCGCACCTGTGCCAGCTGACGGTGGTCGTCGCCTTCGTCGTCTATTACATTGTGGCACTGCGGCAGTACGGGCGGTGGCTGCTCGACAACTATGCCGATTTGGAGCGCAAGGAGGTGTGGCAGAGCATGATGTTCGTCCTGGCGCTGCTGGTGGTATATGAGCTCTACACCACCAATGCGGGTGAAATGGCAAAGGAGTATCTCTCGCAGGTCATCACACTGGTCATCATCGCCTTCCTCGTCTGGCGCGTGGAGACGTTACAGGAATTAGAAACTGAAAACAACGAAAATGAGATAATTTATCGCTAATGGAACAAGAAGGGGAATCTACTATTGATGTTGATGAAGACCTTGAATTCATCCGTCGCGACGTGCCCTCCCTCTATGTCACAAGTGATAAGAAGAATAATTGATAATCATAAAATTGTTGAGAATTATGAAAAAGAGAATTGTTTTATGCGCCCCGTTGCTCTTATTGGCAACTCCGTACTGCTACGCCCAAGGATACACGCTGGCAGACGCTAACCACATCATCATTATACTCATCATCATCGTGATAGCGCTCATCGGGTTTGGAGGGTATAGTATACATCATAACAGGATTATCAGCCAGAGAAACGAACAACTGCGACGTATTCTTACGGCACTCGACGACTACCGGGCCATAGTAGGCAACAAGGCTCTAACGTTGGACGAGCAGGAAGAGATCCTGAAAAATAAGCTGTCGAAGCCGAAGAAAAAAAAGGTGATCCAGAAGAGTGAAGAGCAGAACTTCTTCGTGAAGATGGATGCCCAAGTCAATAAGGAGAAGCCCTTCACAGATCCTGACTTCGACCAGGATGCCCTGATTAAGTTTATGGGAGTCAGTGATGAGATGTTCTGCAAACTGGTGCCGCGCTATAAGGACCCCGAAAGAACGCTTGATTATATCAACTCTCTACGAGCAGAATACGCAGCAAAGATACTCATGGAGAAGTCGAACTATTCGGCAGAAGACATTGCCAGCATGTGTGGATTCAGGAATACAGCAGCATACATCAGTGCATTCAAATTCTCCTTCGGCATCACACCAACAGACTACCTGAGCGGCATGAGTAGGATGTTCAAGAAGAAAGAACAATTATCAGCTTTAAACTGATTGGGCAATGAGAGCAAAGTCAGATTTGTTTGAGCTTTGCCGAGTCGCGAAAGAAGTCGAGAGAAGCACGATTCATCGAATAAGCTCAACCGGCTTCAACTTTCCCGTTGGCACGCCTCCACTCACCAAGTTGCAGGCAGGAACGCCGAAAACACGCCAACTTTAGACAAAAAAATCCGCTAAGTACTGATTTTCAGTGACTTAGCGGACTAATCTGTTGGGGTACTCGGACTCGAACCAAGAATGACAGGACCAGAATCTGTAGTGTTACCATTACACCATACCCCAAACTAAACGGGTGCAACCGATGTCCTTATCGTTTTGCGGGTGCAAAGGTAGTACTTTTTCCGAAACCTGCAAAATTTTTCGCCACTTTTTTATAAAAATACTCAAAAAATTATGGATTCTGTCTGTTTTTCGGAGAATAAGATGTAACTTTGCAGTCTGTTTAATACATATAATATTGAATGGAACAAACAAGACAGTTAGTAGACACCATTACCAAGGGTATACAGGAGAAAAAAGGAAGTAACATTGTGGTAGTCGACCTGAGCGGCATTGATGGCACGATTTGCCGCTATTTCGTTATCTGCCAGGGTAACTCGCCCTCGCAGGTAGAGGCTATTACCGAGTCGGTGGGCGACTTCGCCCGTAATGAGTTGGGCGAGAGACCGGCACACGTGGTGGGATTGGAAAACGCGCAGTGGGTGGCTATGGACTATAGTGACGTGCTCGTTCATGTGTTCCTGCCCGACGTGCGTGAGTATTACGACCTGGAGCACCTGTGGCACGACGCAAAGCTAACGCGGATACCAGACATAGATTAATTGATAATTGATCGCTCGGCATCCCGATAAGGTGACGCTTTGCTTGCAAAGAATGGGGAAATTCTTCAAGAAAGCCGAGCATTTAGATAGAAGATAATGGAACAGAACAAACAAAAACCCAACAACAATAACGGCCCGAAGATGAATATGCCCAAGTTCAACATGAACTGGATATACATCATTGCCATCATTACGCTGGTAGCTCTCTACATGACCAGCGGTAATGACAACGTGGCACGCGTACAGACCGATGCGAACTACAGCGACTTCAAGAAGTTCGTCAGTCAGGGCTATGCTGAGAGTATCGTGGTAAACAAGCACCAGAACGTGCTGCGTATGTATGTCAAGCCGGAACACGTGCGCGACGTATTCAACAAGGGAGTGGACCAGACGGGCAAGAACCCTTACCTGAATGTGGAGATTGGCAGCGTGGACCAGGTGGAGCAGTTTGTTGAACAGGCCCGTGCCGACAGCACTTTCACAGGCAAGTTCTCATACGACAACAAGCGAGAGAACGACTTCTTCGGCTCGCTGCTTATGAATGTCCTCTTCTTTGGAGGCATCATCCTGGTGTGGATCTTCATCATGCGCCGCATGGGCGGTGGCAGTGGAGGTATGGGCGGACTGGGCGGTATGTTCAACGTGGGTAAGTCGAAGGCGGCGCTCTACGAGAAGGGCGGCGACCTGGGCATCACCTTCAAGGACGTTGCCGGACAGGCGGGTGCCAAGCAGGAGATGCAGGAGATTGTGGACTTCCTGAAGAATCCTCAGAAATATACCGACTTGGGCGGTAAGATTCCCAAGGGTGCCCTGCTCGTCGGTCCTCCGGGAACAGGTAAGACACTGCTGGCCAAGGCCGTAGCCGGCGAGGCCGGCGTGCCGTTCTTCTCCATGTCGGGCTCCGACTTTGTGGAGATGTTCGTGGGCGTAGGTGCCAGCCGCGTCCGTGACCTGTTTGAGAAAGCCAAGCAAAAGGCACCGTGCATCATCTTCATCGACGAGATTGATGCCGTGGGTCGTGCCCGTTCAAAGAATCCCGCTATGGGTGGCAACGACGAGCGCGAGAACACACTGAACGCTCTGCTGACGGAGATGGACGGCTTCGGTACGAACAGCGGTATCATCACCCTGGCCGCCACCAACCGCGCCGACATGCTTGACTCCGCCCTGATGCGTGCAGGACGCTTCGACCGCCAGATACACGTGGACCTGCCCGACCTGAATGAGCGCAAGGAGGTGTTCAACGTCCACCTGAAGCCGCTGAAGCTCGACCCAGACCTCGACATTGACTTCCTGGCTCGCCAGACGCCAGGCTTCTCAGGTGCCGACATTGCCAACGTGTGCAACGAGGCCGCCCTGATAGCCGCCCGCTTCAACCGTGAGAAGGTGGGTAAGCAGGACTTCCTCGACGCCGTGGACCGCATCATCGGAGGCTTGGAGAAGAAGACGAAGGTGATGACCGAGCAGGAGAAACGCAGCATCGCTATCCACGAGGCCGGCCACGCCACCATTTCGTGGTTCACGGAGTTTGCCAACCCGTTGGTGAAGGTGAGCATCGTGCCGCGCGGACAGGCATTAGGCGCCGCCTGGTATCTGCCTGAGGAGCGTGTGCTGCAGACGAAGGAGGCCATGCTCGACGAGATGTGCTCGCTGCTGGGTGGCCGTGCCGCCGAGGAACTGTTTGTGGGACAGATCTCCACGGGAGCCATGAACGACTTGGAGCGCACTACGAAGCAGGCCTACGGCATGATAGCCTATGCCGGCATGGGCGACAAGCTGCCCAACGTGTGCTACTATAACAACCAGGAGTATTCCTTCCAGCGTCCCTACTCGGAAACCACGGCGAAGATCATGGACGACGAGGTGCTGAAGATGATCAACGAGCAGTACGAACGTGCCAAGCAGATACTCACCGACCATAAGGAGGGGCACGCCCAGCTGGCTCAGCTGCTCATTGAGCGCGAGGTCATCTTTGCCGAGGACGTAGAGAAAATCTTCGGCAAGCGTCCCTGGACCAGCCGTGCCGAGGAGCTGCTTGAAGCCCAGATGCGTGCCGACGCCGAGCGTATGGCAGAAGAAAGGGCCAAAGAACTTGCTGCGCAAGATTCTGAGGAGGTGAAGGGTGAAGGGTGAAAGGTGAAGGGAGGTTAGTAATAATACGAATATGAACGATTTCTTTTATAAGAATCTTGATGCTTATAAATTGGCAAAGGAATTTGCCCTTTATGTGTATTCTTTGCTGAAACAGTATCCTGCCTTCGAACAATATGCCCTATGCGACCAAATCCGTAGGGCTGTGGTTTCCATTCCCTCTAATTTGGCTGAAGGAATGGGACGCATGGCAGTAAAGGAGCGATTACACTTTATGGATATATCCAACGGTTCGCTTATGGAAGTGTTGTGCCAATTGGATATTTCACAGTCTCTTGGTTATATTACTGAAGAAGAATTGAGTAAAGCAGAAGAAATGGATGCTCATTACTCCAAAGTCATGTCAGGTTTGCGAAAATACGTTACTGAGAAGATGCCGTCTCAAAACTAATCTCCCGTCACCCTTCACCCGTCACGAAAAAAAATGAAGAATTTCATCATCAGGACCATCACGGCGGTCTTTTTCGTTGCCGCCATTGTTACAAGCTTCCTGCGCCCGGAGGCCATGATACTGCTCTTTGCGCTGGTCACAGGCATGACCGTCTGGGAGTTCTGCACACTGGTAAGCGACCGCCCGGGCGTGCAGGTGAACCGCTTCATCGCAAGCGTCGCAGCCGTCTACCTCTTCTTTGCAATGGCAGGCTACAACAGCGGGCTGACGCCCCCCACCGTGTTCATCCCCTACCTCGTTTCCATTATCTACCTCATGGTGGCCGAGCTGTATCTGAAGGCCGAAGACCCAGTGAACAACTGGGCCTACACGCTGATGTCGCAGCTATACATCGCCCTACCTTTCTCGTTGCTCAACGTCCTGGCTTTCCGTTCTACCGGCACCAGCATCCAGTATAGCTACTTAGCACCGCTTTCCATCTTCGTATTCCTTTGGGTGAACGATGCCGGCGCCTATATCTGCGGCTCGCTCTTAGGACGCCATAAGCTGTTCCCCCGCATCTCGCCAGGCAAGTCGTGGGAGGGAAGCATCGGCGGCGGCTTGTTGGTCGTGGCTGCCAGCATCGGTGTATGGTATCTCACGGAGCAGTACGGTGTCAACGACCTGGGCCTTACAGCCTGGGAGTGGGCAGGCTTAGGACTGGTCATCGTCATCTTCGGCACATGGGGTGACCTCGTGGAAAGCCTGCTGAAGCGCACGCTCCACATCAAGGACAGTGGCAACATCCTGCCTGGCCACGGCGGAATGCTGGACCGTTTCGACTCCACGCTGATGGCCGTGCCCGCCTCGGTAGTCTATCTTTACACGCTTACGATTGTTTAGTGATGAGAGTTTTTCTAATCCTATTGCTCATCTCTCACCTCTTAGTTCTAACCTCCTGCACCTACCAGCAGCCGAAATCATTCCATAATGTGCTGACTGAGGAGGACAGCATAGAGATCCGCATGGACACCTCTCGCATGGTGACCTGCCACAGCCAGCGATTGCAGATGAGCATCGTCCACCCCTCGTTCCTGCACAGGCAAAGAGTGCCGGAAGGAGAACCGTTCGAGCTGTTTATGTTCAACGATATTTCGCTCGTGGTAAGGAAAGACACCATCGGCAGCGACCTCGACAACATTGTCCGAAGCCCTGGACAGCTGTTCATGGGCATGGGTGCCGAACTTGTCACAGCCACCGACCGCTATTCCATCCACAGAGGTAACGAGGAAGGGCTGGACTATTACGCCAAGGTCATTGACGACGGCAACCGCCTTGTCACACTCACCCTCCGCTATGACCCCAAACACGAATATGCCGTGCGTAGCCTCAGGGATTGGATAGATGCCTACGACCCCTTGGACAACAGATAGGCATCAGATGTTAATGCCGTACACCTGCTTCACCTCACTCATGACAAAGGTACTCTCAATAGAGCCTACGCTGTCGATGTCGCCGAGTTTGGTAAGCACAAACTCCTGATACTGCTTCATGTCACGCGCGCGTACCTTTAATAGATAATCGTAGGAACCGGAAGTGTTGTAGCATTCTGTCACTTCCGGTATTCGCATGATCTTCCTGACGAAGCTGTCGGCTATCTCATGGTTGATCTGCTTCAGTTTCACCTTACAGAACACCAACAGCCCCTGGTTCAGTTTCTCAGGATTGAGCACGGCAACGTATTTCTTGATGTACCCTTTCTTCTCTAAGCGTTTCTGGCGCTCAAAAACCGGTGTAGGGGTCAGGTGAACGGCATCGGCCAGCTCTTTTGTGGTCAATTTCGCGTTTTTCTGCAGTGTTTTCAGTATCTGCAGGTCAGTTTCGTCTAAGATTTCTGCCATCATTTAGAGTTTTATTCTGTTTCAAGACGTTTCGTGCGCCCCGAACGGAATGATTTTCTTTTTCGGCTGCAAATTTAGTGATATTTTCTGAATTACACAAGAAATTTGGTGGATATTTCTAAAGTTCGTACCTTTGCAGCGTCAGATAAAGGAAAAGTGAATAGTGAAAAGTGAATAATTTGCTACCGCTCTCCAAATAGAATAAAAATCATTAACAAAATAAAGAAAGGATAAGATTATGAGTAACAAAAAAAACTATCGTTTTGAGACACTGCAACTCCATGTAGGCCAGGAACAGGCTGACCCCGCCACCGACGCACGCGCGGTGCCCATCTATCAGACCACGTCCTACGTGTTCAGTAACTCACAGCACGCTGCCGACCGTTTCGGTCTCCGCGATGCAGGTAATATCTATGGTCGCCTGACCAACTCCACACAGGGAGTGTTCGAGGATCGCGTCGCTGCCCTCGAGGGTGGTGTCGCTGGCCTGGCTGTTGCCTCCGGTGCTGCCGCCATCACCTACGCCCTGCAGAACATTGCACAGGCAGGTGACCACATCGTCGCTGCCGACAACCTTTATGGCGGATCCTACAACTTGATTACCCACACGCTGGCTACACAGGGCATCACGAACACCATTCTCAATGTGAACGACCTCGACGCCCTCGAAGCTGCCATCCAGCCCAACACGAAGGTGGTCTATGCCGAGACCTTTGGCAATCCGAATTCTGACGTGCTTGACCTTGAAGGTGTGGCTGCCGTAGCCCACAAGCACGGCATCCCCTTCATCGTCGACAACACCTTCGGCACACCTTACCTCATCCGCCCGTTAGAGCACGGAGCCGACATCGTGGTTCACTCGGCAACCAAGTTCTTGGGCGGTCATGGAACCTCTCTCGGCGGTGTCATCGTCGACGGCGGCAAATTTGACTGGAAACAGAACGACAAGTTCCCCACCCTGTCCAAGCCCGACCCCTCGTATCATGGCATCGTCTTTGCCGACGCTGTAGGCGCTGCGGCTTACGTCACCCGCATCCGTGCCGTCATCCTGCGTGACACCGGTGCTGCCATCTCTCCGTTCAACGCCTTCATCCTCTTACAGGGTGTCGAGACCCTGAGCCTGCGCGTGGAGCGTCATGTGGAGAACGCCCTGAAGGTGGTAAAATTCCTCAGCAAGCATCCGAAGGTGGCTGCCGTGCATCACCCTGCCCTTGAGAGCCATCACGACCACGCCCTCTATCAGAAGTATTTCCCCAACGGCGGTGCCTCAATCTTCACCTTTGAAGTAAAGGGTGGTCAGGAAGAGGCCTGGCGCTTCATCGACGCCCTGCAGATCTTCTCACTCTTGGCCAACGTGGCCGACGTGAAGAGTCTGGTGATTCATCCCTACACCACCACCCACTCTCAGCTCTCGCCCGAGGAACTGGCAGAGCAGCACATCACGCCCTCTACCGTGCGCCTCTCCATCGGTACCGAGCACATCGACGACATCATCGATGACCTCGCACAGGCACTCGACAAGATTTAACCACAGATTTTTGATAAACAACGGATTTCACGGATTTCATGGATTCTAACAGTCCCAATGATTCTATCCGTGTAATCCGTTTAATCCGTTGTTCATACCTCTCGACATTGCAATTCAATTCGTGAAATCCGTGGTTTTAAAAGAATTATTTGTATCTTTGCACTCGTAAAACCGACATTATGAGGAAATACATCATTGCCGACAACCAGGAACTGACGCGATTCGCGTTGGAGAGTCTTCTCCAAAGAGACGAGGAGAGCATAGTCTATCGTGCCTACGACAGAGCCGGTCTTGTGGCTCTGCTCAAGGAGCATGAGAGTGCGGTGATAGTGCTCGACTATACGTTGTTCGACTTCGCTGATGAGGACCAGCTGCTCATCATCGCAGAGCGTTTCAGCCTGTCCGACTGGATTCTCATCAGCGACGAGTTGACGCCTCAGTTCATCCGCCGCGTGGTCTATTCTTCCCACCAGTTCAGCGTCGTGTTCAAGGACGGCCCGCTGAGCGAGGTACGCGACGCCCTCAATGCCGTAGAACGCCACACGCGCTACCTCAGCCAGCGTGCCCTGGAATTGATTATCACCCAGCAGCAGGAAGAGGAAACACCCAGCATACTGACCACAACGGAAATGGAGATCGTGAAAGCCATCGCACAGGGTAAGACCACGAAGGAGATTGCCGCAGAGCGTTTCTCGAGTATTCACACCGTAACTACCCACCGCAAGAACATCTTCCGCAAACTGGGTATCAACACCGCGCACGAAGCGGTGAAGTACGCGCTCCGTGCCGGCTTGATTGACCCGTCAGAGTTCTATATATAAGGTAAAAGTGAAAAGTGAATAGTGAAGAATTTCCTACCGGAGTCCCCGTTAGGGAGTTTAGAGTGTAGAGTTTAGAGTTTGCTGCCGCCATTCCTTCAAAAGACTGAAGGTTCGGCGGCAGCAAATTATTCACTTTTCCTATTAACCTTTGAAAACGGTAGCAAATTATTCACTATTCACTTTTCCTTTACAATGGGGTATAGTTCGATGAATTCACCCTGATGGTTCTGACCGTCTTGTATCAGCTCAGCAAACTTCTGGCCTACCGTCTCGATGTCGTGGAAGCCAGGCAGTGCCATATTGCCGTTCAGGTCAGTTGTCGTAGGGCCTGGGTGAACGGAGAATATCTCCAACGATGTGCCTGCCTGCTGCAACTCGATAGCCATCACGCCCATCAACGCGTTCTGTGCAGCCTTGCTGGTGACGTAGGCTAACGGGTGCCAGTAAGGACTGACCTCTGAGGGCACGGTCACGTTGACGATTCTTCCCTTGTTCTGGATCAGCAGCGGCATAAGAGCCTTTGTCAGCGCGAAAGTGCCGATGAAGTTCACGTCAAGCGTTTCCTTGATGTCGCTGATCTCCGTGTGCTGGCTGTCTACGCTCATGTCGCCCGGTATTCCCGCATTGTTCACCAGCAGCGACAGCTCAGGGTATTTATCGCTGATCTCCTTGGCGGCCTGTTCGATGTTGTCCAGGTCGCGCAGCTCGATATTCACCCATCCCAGCACGTCTACGCCAACCGATTTCAACTCATCAATCGCTTTTTCGGCACGCCCTTCATTGCGTGCGCCAATGATCACCTGCCAGCCGCTCAGTCCGAGGTGCTTGGCGATTCCAAATCCAATGCCCTTATTGGCACCAGTCACTAAAACAATCTTTCCCATTTTCTTTCTATTTTGTTTTTGTTGTTGTTCTCACTCTCTTATCGATACTACCAGTATAGATCAGGCTGCAAAGGTACGAAAAAAAATCCAGACTCCATTCACTTGTTCTTGGTATTTTGCCTAACATATATTTGGTATCTGCGGTATCAGCGGCTGTACCTCGTTTAAAGAAAAACGGAAAAACACCCGCACGTGTCGCACGTCCCGCACGTAAAAAACGAAAACACAACGATTGTTTATATAAAACGACAACTTGGACAACAAGGCCAACATTTTGCCTACGACGGCAACTGCCGTTTACGGGGTCCAGCCGAAATACCCTGAACCGAAAGCAACCAGAGGTTGCAAAATATAGTTGTCCTTGTTGTTTATGTTGTCGTTTAAAAAATACTTGCGGTTGTCGTGTAATGTGCGGTGTAAATTTTGTTCCAGCAGGCGAAACAATTCTAAAGTACGACTAAAAAATATTCTCTCGAGAATTGGATGCTAAACCCCTGGTTTACGAGTCTAAACCACCGATTTACGACGCTAAACCAGTGGTTTACGACGCTAAAGCACTGGTTTAGAATTATTCCACAGGCTGGAATAAATTGTTTCAAGGCATTCTGATTGATGAAACAGTACTTTACAAGACAATCCGTATAATCCGTTAAATCCGTTCTTGCTCTGGCAAGCGACCAGAGGTCGAGCGGTTTAAGAAAAAATTTACGTGCGGGACGT
>ONKY01000016.1 GCA_900318585.1 uncultured Prevotellaceae bacterium | reverse complement strand
GAGTGGTACCTCCAGGAATCGAACCGGGGACACACGGATTTTCAGTCCGATGCTCTACCAACTGAGCTAAGGCACCATGTTTGGTTGCATTCCTTTCGTTTGCGGGTGCAAAGGTACAAAGAAAAAGCGAAAGGGAAGAGTGAATAGTGAAAAAATTGTTTGCGCTTAACTTTTTTTAAAGATTTGGCGGCATCAGGAAATCCTTGCGTCGCTTCACCTTTACCTATTCACTATTACCTATTCACTTTTACCTTTTAAAGGGTTCCACCCTTGGGCCATCAGTTCAAACTCTTGGTTATCGCGGGTAACGAGCAACTGTCCGTACTTCTGGTCGGTGATGTGTCCAATGAGGTGGACATCTTCTATCTGTTCTATCTTCTCGTGGTCGCCGATGGGCACGGTGAACAGCAACTCATAGTCTTCGCCGCCGTTGAGAGCGCAAGTGGTGACGTTCATGTTCAGTTCCTCTGCCATGACTGCTGTCTGGTAGTCGATGGGGATGTTCTTCTCGAAGATGCGGCAACCCACACCCGACTGTTTGCAAATGTGCATGAGCTCTGAGCTGAGTCCGTCGCTGATGTCCATCATGGCGGTGGGGTGTATGCCAGCCTCACGCAGCCGGTTGATGATGTCGCCGCGCGCCTCCGTCTGCAGCTGTCGTTGCAGGAGATACTCTTTGCCGGCAAAATCGGGTGTTGCTATGGTTGACATCTGAGAACTGAGAACTGAGAGTTGCTTTTCGTCGCCAGCGGCTTTCGCTTCTTTCATTTTTCTTTGAAGCTCTTCTACCTGTGCATAATAGACAGATTTTTCACGTTCCAGAAGTTGGAGGCCCATATAGGCGGCGCCGAGATCTCCGGAGACGCAGATGAGGTCGGTGTCACGCGCGCCGTTCCGATAGACGATGTCCTCTTTCCTGCACTCGCCGATGCAGGTGATGCTGATTGCCAGGCCGGTGTAGGAACTGGTGGTGTCGCCGCCTACGATGTCAACGTTCCATTTCTCACAGGCACGACGCAGGCCGCTGTAGAACTGTTCCATGTCCTCTACGGTAAACCGTTTGCTGATGGCTAAGGACACGGTGATCTGCCTCGGCGTGCCGTTCATGGCAAACACATCGCTTATGTTGACCATGGCCGACTTGTAGCCCATGTGTTCCAGATCTATATAGGTAAGGTCAAAGTGTACGCCTTCCATTAGCAGGTCGGTGGTGACGAGCACCTGGGTATCAGGGTAGGAGAGTACGGCGCAGTCGTCGCCCACGCCGTACTTTGTCGATTCGTTCTTTGCCTGTATGTCTTTCGTCAGCCTTTCTATGAGGCCGAATTCTCCGAGTTTTGCAATTTCCATTCTTGTCGTAGTGTTGACTGTTAGCTGCGGCTGATCATTTCGCGCATGATCTCGGTCATGATGGGCTGTGCCTTATTGGCAGCCTGCTGAACCTCCTCGTGGCTCACCTCTACAGGAACGTCAAAGCCGCCGAGGTCGGTGACGATGCTGACGCCGAATACACGAATGCCGCAATGGTTGGCGACGATGACCTCGGGCACGGTGGACATGCCGACGGTGTCACCACCCAAGAGTCTGTACATGCGATATTCTGCGGGGGTCTCAAATGTCGGGCCCTGTGTACCAACGTAGACGCCGTGCTGAAGGCTGATACCCTTTTCCTTGGCAATGTCGTCGGCCAGCTGGATGAGCGTCGGGTCGTATGGCGCGTGCATGTCGGGGAAACGCGGGCCAGTGGGCAGGTTCTTGCCGCGCAGCGGGTGCTCGGGGAAGAAGTTGATGTGGTCTGTAATCACCATCACGTCGCCTATATGGAAAGCGGGATTCATGCCTCCTGCGGCATTGCTGACAAAGAGAGTCTTGATGCCAAGCTCGTACATGACGCGGACGGGGAAGGTGACGTCCTTCATCGAGTAGCCCTCATAGAAATGGAAGCGCCCTTGCATGGCCATGATGTCCTTGCCGCCGAGGCGTCCAAAGATGAGTTTGCCGCTGTGTCCCTCAACGGTAGAAACAGGGAAGTTTGGTATCTCCGAGTAGGGCAGCTCGTAGGTGTCAGCTATTTCTGAAGCTAATTGTCCGAGGCCTGTTCCCAAAATGATGGCCGTTTGAGGACTTGTGGTCATCCTTGCCTTTAGCCAGGATGCTGTTTCTTGAATTTTTGCGTACATAGCCTATGATGTTTTCGTTAAACGTTTTTTCTTGGTCTTGCATAAAGATAATCTTGACAGGTAGCGCATAGATGTTCTGTCTTACATCCTCGCTTAAGCCGTCAACTTCCTTGAGCCGTGCAGCATCTTTCTCAGTCGTGATAATGAGCTTGGGTGAAGGCATCTCTGCAAATTTCTCGTTCAGCAGACGGATGTCCTTCTTCCGGAAACTGTGATGGTCAGGGAATGTAAGGGGTGTGAGTTGAGAGGTAAGCGGTGAGAGGTCGAGAATCATCTGGTCTGGAGAGGCAATGCCCGTCAGCAGGAGCACGTGGTAGGATTTCAGCTCATTCAGTTCTATCTGGTTCTTAGGCTTGCCGAAGACCGGCTTCAGCGGCTCATAGCCGAGCGTGGTGAAGTATAGCTGCTGGTAGGGAAAGAGGTTCATGGCCTTGGTGATGACACGGTACTCCATTGGCTTCAAGTCTTTGGGGCACTTAGTCACGATGACGATGTCGGCGCGGTTCTTTCCCTTTAGCGGCTCGCGCAGACGGCCGGCAGGCAGCAGCTTGTCATAGATGATGAGGCGATGGTAGTCTACGAGCAGGATGTTGATACCCGGCTTCACGTATCGGTGCTGGAAGGCATCATCTAAAAGGATTATGTCCACCTCGTGCTTCATGTCGTCTCCTGTCAGTTTTTCGATACCCCTGATGCGCTTGCCGTCGACGACCACCTCCACGTTGGGGAACTTCTGCTTCATCTGGTACGGCTCGTCGCCAATATCCCTCATGGGTGTGTCCTTCGTGGCCAGCAGGAATCCGCGGCTTTTCCGTTTGTAACCCCTGCTGAGTACCGCGGTGTGGGCTTTGCCCTGGAAGAGCTTCACAAGGTATTCCACGTGGGGGGTCTTTCCTGTTCCCCCCACGGTAATGTTACCTACGGAGATAATGGGCACCTTGTAAGCTCGCTGCTTCAGCACTCCCACGTCGAAGAGGAAGTTCCTGAATCCCACTCCCAAGCCGTATAACCAGCTCAGGGGTGCCATCCATCCGTTTATTTTTATAAAGTCGCCTTCCATTGGTCACTTATCACTCAACTTTCAACACGAAGGGAAGTCGAGCCTGCAGACGGTTGCGCTGCTGGTCGCGGCGGACGTTGAGGATGGGCTCATAGAGGTCGCCCAAAAGCTCGCGCATCTCGGCATCAAGATAGGATGTGTTCTCCTTCTCTTCCATGAGCTGTTCAAAGAAGGATGGTTCTGCGGGGTAGGCAGCTGTGTAGTATTTGTCAATCTTTGCAAGCTCTGCAGCCTTTTTCACGGCGTCGTCGAGGGAGCCGATCTTGTCAACGAGCTTGATCTTCTGAGCGTCTGTAGCTAGCCATACACGGCCTTGGGCTATCTCATGCACCTCGTCGCGGCTCATCTTGCGGCCGTCGGCAACAATCTTGAGGAATGTCTCGTAACCTCTGTCCACGTAACTCTGCATGTATTTGATTTCCTCAGAATTCTCCTTTGCAAAGACCAGGTTCTCTTCAAAGTCTGTGAAGCGGTTGGTCTTGGCACCGTCGAAGGTAATGCCCAGCTTGTCGGTCAGCAGTCCGTTGACGTTGGGAACGAGGCCGAAAATGCCGATGCTGCCGGTGATGGTGGTTGGGTCAGCCACAATGTAGCTTGCGGGAGCGCTGATCATGTAGCCGCCAGAGGCAGCATAGCCGCCCATGGACACCACCACGGGCTTCTTCTCCTTCAGCAACTTGATGGCGTGCCATATCTGTTCAGAGGCCACGGCTGAACCGCCGGGGGAGTTGACGCGGAGCACCACAGCCTTGACGTCCTTGTCCTTAGCCAGCTTGGTGAGGTCTTTCACCACGTCGCTGCCCACAATGTTATGGTCGGTGGAGAACAGGCTGGAGGTGGCGTCGATGATTTCGCCGTAGGCATAGTATACGGCCACCTTCTCACCCTCGTCCTTCGCCATCTTCTTCACGTTCTTCATGTCGGAGAGCGTCATCTGGCGGATGTCGTCATCCTCCTTCAGACCTAACTTGGCCTTGATGACCTTCTTGATTTCTTCTGGATACATCACACGGTCAATCAGCTTGCCCTTCACATAGTCCTGAGGGTTGGCGAAGGCCAGGATGCTATCGCTCACCATCTGGTCGATGTCCTCGGCCTTCAGCTTGCGGCTCTCGGCAATGTCTTTCAGCCAATACTGCCAGATGCCCTGCAGATAGGCCATACGCTGCTCGCGGTCCTCGTCGCTCATGTCCTTGCGGATTTGGCGCTCTACGGCGCTCTTGTATTTGCCAACCTTCACGGCCTGATACTTCACACCCAACTTCTCATACAGTCCGGCATAGTACTCGCCTTTGCCGCCGAGGCCTCTGAGCTCCAACAATCCTGTCTTGTTCATAAACACCGAGTCGGCCACAGAAGCCACATAGTAGGCTCCCTGCGTGTAGTTGTCGCCGTAGGCTATAATCCACTTGCCACTCTTCTTGAAATCCTTAAGGGCGTCGCGCACTTCCTGTGCAATTGCCGGAGCGTCAAACGTTACGGCGTTGGTCTCGATATATATTCCCTTGATATCCTCCTGTTCTTTCGCCTTGCGAATGCTGCTCACGATGTCATCCAGTCCCATGACTGACATGTTGGCCTGTCCGAGAAGCATGTTCAGCGGGGAGTCCTCTTCGCCGCGTTCCTGCACCGTGCCGTTCAGAGACAGGGTAAAGACGGAATTGCTTTTCACCTTTGCTGACGAATCGCCTGAAAGCGCCATTCCTGCCAGCGAGACGATAAACATGATACTCATGACGATACCGAGAATCAAGATGCCACAAATGGTGGCCAAAACGTACTTAAAGAATTCTTTCATAATGAAAATGGTTTTGGTTTTTATTTTTATGCGCACAAAGTTAGCACTTTTTTTGTGAATAACGTCAAAATCTCAGAATATTTTAGTATTTTTGCGCACAAAAACTAATTCTGAAGCAAAAATCACGAGAATGAAGACACGAATTATCGTCTGCATCCTGGCTGCAATAGTATGCGCAGGAGCAATGGGAAAACAGAAAAAAGTGAAACAGGAACTGTGGCCTGACGGAACGCCCATTCCTGCTTGGTTTAGCGATACTACGCGCGTGGACATCTCCGGTCTCAAGCGCTATGTCGTGACGGACTATGGTGTTGATGGCTATAGCAACGAGGTGCAGACAGCCCGCCTGCAAGCCGTCATCGATCGCTGTGCAAGCGAGGGTGGGGGAGTTGTGGTCATTCCACGTGGCACCTTCCTCAGCGGCTCGCTTTTCTTCAAGCAAGGCACCCACCTGAAGATTGAGGAGGGCGGCGAGTTGAAAGGCTCCGACCGCATCAAGCACTTCCCTGTTGTCAAGACGCGCATGGAGGGGCAGACGATTGACTATTTCGCCGCTTTGGTCAATGCCGACGGCGTGGATGGCTTTACCATCACAGGCCCCGGTACCATCAACGGCAACGGTCACAACTACTGGGAGGAGTTCTGGATACGACGTAAGTATAACCGCAACTGCACCAACCTTGAGGCGCTGCGCCCCCGAAATGTCTATATCTCCAACTCCAAGAACGTTACCGTACAGGACGTAAAGATCATTAACTCACCGTTTTGGACGAATCACCTCTACCGTTGCGAGAATGTCCGTTATTTAGGTTGCTTCATCTATGCACCGACGGAAAACATCACCCCCGTCGACCCCAAGCGCGGTGCGCCGTCCAGCGATGCCATCGACCTTGACGTCTGCAAGAACGTGCTGGTGCACGGCTGCTATATGCACGTCAACGACGATGCTGTGGTGCTCAAGGGTGGCAAGGGAACCTGGGCCGACAAGGACTCCACCAATGGCCCGAACACCAACATTATCATCGAGGACTGTACCTACGGCAAAGTACACGGCTGCCTGACGCTGGGCTCAGAGTCGTTGCACGATCGCAACGTTATTCTACGCCGTATCAACGTCAAGGCTGCCACCCGCGTGTTATGGCTGAAGATGCGCCCAGATACCCCACAGCATTATGAATATGTACGCGTGGAGGATATTACCGGCCAATGCGGTTCCTTCCTCGTTGTCCGCCCCTGGACGCAGTTCTTCAAGCCTGAGGACCGTGAGGATATGCCCCTGTCGCAATGCAACAACATCTCCATTCGCAACATCCAGATGAAGACCCGCATCTTTTTTGATGTCGGCCGCTCTGACAAGTACCGTCTGAAGGACTTTTCCTTTGAGAACATCGACGTACAGGATGAGGTGAAAGCCTTTGACACCACACTCATCGAGAACTGCACGGTTAGCAACGTCAATATCAGGTAACCTGAAAGCAAATACCGCATCTTATCCGCGGTCACCATTTCTTTTGGAGGTACCTTTGGTGCCTCCTTCGCTTGTAGTGAGGCGTGAGTGCCCTTGCTTCACTTCCTCTTGCCTTCGGTTTGAAGAAAAAGGGAAATTATTAGTCTGAATGTTGTGTAATTCAAAATTTGTGTGTAAATTTGCACAAAATTTAGAGGATATGATTATAAAGAGTGCAGAATTTACGATTTCATCGCCCATGGTAAGCATGTGCCCCAAGGACACGAAGGCAGAATATGCCTTCATTGGGCGATCGAATGTAGGGAAGTCGAGCCTGATCAATATGCTCACCAACCATAAGGGGCTGGCCAAGACATCGGCCACGCCAGGCAAGACCCTTCTCATCAACCATTTCATCATCAACAAGGAGTGGTATTTGGTTGACCTTCCCGGTTATGGGTTTGCCAAGCGCTCGAAGAAGGAGATGCAGAAGCTGGAGCAGATGATTAGCGGCTACATCCTCCAGCGGGAACAGCTGGTGAACGTGTTCGTGCTTATTGATATCAGGTTAGAGCCGCAGAAGATTGACCTGGAATTCATGGAGTGGCTGGGAACGTCACAGATTCCCTTCTCCATCGTATTCACCAAGGCCGACAAACTGACGCCGAACAAGGCCAAGGCGAATGTTGAGGCGTACAAGAAGCAGTTGTTGGAGACGTGGGAGGAACTGCCTCCCGTGTTCATCACTTCTGCTGAGAAACGACAGGGTAGGGAGGAACTGCTTGATTATATCGATGAAATCAACCATTCTTTGAATCAATAGGCAAAAGATGGCAAAAGACACACCTGTTCTCGACGTACAAGGGTTGACAAAATCGTTCGGCGCGCTGATTCTTTTTAAGGATATCAGTTTCTCCATAGCAGAAGGCCAGCGCGTGGGGCTTATTGCCAAGAACGGAACAGGAAAGTCCACGCTACTCTCTATTCTTTCTGGTAAGGAGGGCTTCGACAAGGGCGACATCATCTTCCGTCGCGACCTGAAAGTGGGAATGCTAGAGCAGAGCCCTCAGTTCGACCCGGAAGAGAGTGTGCTTGACGCTTGCTTCAATCATCATGGAGACCCTGAAAAGGTATTGAAAGCCAAACAGATACTTACCAAACTTAAAATCAAAGATTTAAATCAGCCTGTCGGTCAGCTGAGTGGTGGTCAGCAGAAGCGCGTAGCTTTGGCCAACGTGCTGATTACCGAGCCCGACCTGCTGATTCTCGATGAGCCGACGAACCACCTCGATCTGGAAATGATAGAGTGGTTGGAGAGTTTCCTCTCATGGGGAAATCGCACGTTGCTCATGGTAACCCACGACCGTTACTTCCTGGATCGTGTCTGCTCTGTCATCTTAGAGCTGGACGACCAGACCATCTATACCTACCGTGGCAACTATTCCTACTATTTAGAGAAACGGCAGGAGCGGATAGACAACAGGCGGACTGAGATCTTGCGTGCCAATAACCTCTACCGGACGGAGCTGGAATGGATGCGCCGGATGCCGCAGGCGCGAGGCCACAAGGCAAAGTCGCGAGAGGACGCCTTCTACGAACTGGAGCGAGTGGCCAAGCAGCGCATAGAGGAGCGTGCCATCAGGCTTAAGGCCTCGAATGTATACATCGGCTCGAAAATCTTTGAGTGTCAGTACATTTCCAAGAGTTTTGGGGAAACACCCTCGGAGGTGGTCATCATGAAGGACTTCTACTATAACTTCTCCCGCTTCGAGAAGATGGGCATCGTTGGCAACAACGGCACCGGCAAGTCCACCTTCCTGCGAATGCTCTTGGGGCAGATTCAACCCGACGAAGGTCGCATCGTCATTGGCGAGACTGTGCGTTTTGGATATTTCTCTCAGGAAGGGCTACAGTTTGACGAGCAGCAGAAGGTGATAGACGTGGTACGAGACATTGCGGAATACGTTGATTTAGGCAGCGGCCGCCACCTGTCCGCCTCCCAGTTCCTCCAGCATTTCATGTTCACGCCTGAGCAGCAGCACAACTATGTCTACAAACTGTCGGGAGGCGAGCGGCGTAAGCTCTACCTGTGTACTGTGTTGATGCGCAACCCTAACTTCCTTGTGCTCGACGAGCCGACCAACGATCTCGATATCGTTACGCTACAGATACTGGAGGAGTACCTTCAGGACTACCCCGGCTGCGTGATTGTGGTAAGCCACGACCGCTATTTCACGGACAAGGTAGTGGATCACCTGCTGGTGTTCCAAGGCGATGGCGTTATCAAGGACTTCCCCGGCAACTATACACAATACAGGGAGTGGGCGAAGAACAACAGACCAACTCCCACCCCTGTAGGGAGGGGAACGGTTTCCTCCAGCACTAAACAATCCTCTCCCAGCAGGAGTGGAGATGGGACTGTAGGGGTTCGCCGTATGACCTACAAGGAAAAGATGGAGTTCCAGCAACTGGAAAAGGAGATAGAAGCCTTGGAAGCAGAACAGAAACAGATAGAGGAACAACTGTGCAGCGGTACGCTCTCGGTGGCTGAACTGACGGAGAAGAGCAAGCGGCTACCACAGCTGAAGGACGAACTCGACGAGAAGTCCATGCGATGGCTGGAACTGTCGGAGATTGGATAGTGATAATAGATTACAGGAATTAGAAATAATGATACAGCAACAATATCCCTCAGCACTTTTGGAACGGGCGGTCAGCGAGTTCTCCCGACTGCCTGGCATAGGCCGCAAGACGGCCTTGCGTCTGGTGCTTCATCTGCTACGCCAGGAAACCAGTGACGTGGAGCAGTTTGCCGATGCCATTGCCACGATGAAGCGTGAGGTGAAGCATTGTTCGCGCTGCCATAATGTGAGCGACCAGGAAGTTTGTCCTATCTGTAGCGATCCTCGCCGTGATCAGACGACGCTTTGTGTGGTGGAGAACATCCAGGATGTGATGGCCATTGAGAACACCCAGCAGTTTCACGGTCTCTACCATGTGCTGGGCGGCGTTATCTCACCCATGGACGGAATAGGTCCTTCCGATATCGAGATAGAATCGCTGGTCAAGAGAGTAGGGGAGGGTGACGTCAGAGAAGTAATACTGGCACTTAGTCCTACGATGGAGGGAGATACGACCAACTTCTTCATATATCGCAAGTTATCGTCTTTTGCTGAAGTAAAAGTCAGCCAGATAGCCCGAGGCATCTCCGTCGGCGACGAGCTGGAATATGCTGACGAGGTAACGCTGGGCCGCTCTATATTAAACCGAACATTATTTGAAGGAAAATGAAAGAGACAAGAAACATCCTGATGACCGTTTTCTGGTTGGGCGTTTGTATGGCAGCTCTGTGGGTACTGCTGTCTGAGACCGGCGTGATAGAAACTGGTATGTGGGCAGGACAGTTTGCCAATGCAGAGTTTGTGACCACTACCATGATGGAACTGATGACAATTGCTGCCATTCCCTTGGCGCTGAAGATGTTCAAGATGAAGCGCATACACGGGAATCTGGTGGAAGGCAAGGCCTTGGCCCTGCGCAAATGGGGAGTAGTGAGGCTCGTCCTGCTTCTCGTGCCGCTGCTGGCTAATACCTTTTTCTATTATATGTATATGAACACCACCTTTGGTTACATGGCCATCATCCTGCTGATATGCCTGCCGTTCGTCTATCCCAGCATAGGCCGCTGCATGGACGAGGTGAGTAGTGAGGAGTGAATTGTGGCATAGAACAAATGAAGCTGTCAGTTATCATCGTCAGTTATAACGTCCGCAGTTATCTTGACCAGTGTCTGGCCAGCGTGCGGAAAGCCCTTGAGGGAATCGAGGGCGAGGTATTCGTCGTCGATAATGCCTCCACCGACGATACGCTCTCTGTGCTGCCAGGCCGCTACCCGGAGGTACATTTTATTGATAACGAGGAGAATGTTGGCTTTGCCCGTGCCAATAACCAGGCCATACGGATAGCAAGGGGCGAATACGTGCTTCTGCTCAATCCTGACACGACCGTTGCTGAGCACACGCTCCGCGAGGCAGTCAAGTTCATGGACGACCATCCGCAGGCGGGTGGGGCAGGGGTGAAAATGCACAATGCTGACGGTACCGTTGCTCCTGAGTCTCGCCGTGCCATCCCCACGCCCTGGGTCTCTGCCCTGAAGATGCTCGGCTTCTCGAACCGCTATTACATGAGCCACCTGCCGTGGGACGAACCTTGCCAGATAGAAGCCATCAGCGGCGCATTTTTCCTGCTCCGACATTCGGCACTCGACCGCATCGGTCTGCTCGACGAGGACTTCTTCATGTACGGCGAAGACCTCGACCTCTCTTTCCGGCTACTCAAAGGAGGCTATGAGAACTGGTACCTGCCATTGCCCATCGTCCATTTCAAGGGCAAGTCTACGCGTAAGTCTGATTACCGCTACGTCCACGTGTTCTATCAGGCTATGCTCATCTTCTTCCGCAAGCATTACAGCCACCAGAGTTTCTTCTTTACTTTGCCTGTCAAGGCCGCCATCTATTTCCGAGCCTTCATCGCGCTCACCGATATACTGCGCCAAAAACTTCATTTATGAACATCCCCAATACATCAGTCATTCTCCGTGCCATGGAGCCGGAGGACTTGGATCTACTCTACAAGATAGAGAACGACACCCAGCTCTGGAACGTGGGAGCCACTAATGTGCCGTATTCTCACTACACGCTCCACGACTATATTGCCACTTCGTCGGACGATATCTATGCCGACCGCCAGGTACGCATGATGGTAGAGAACAGGCAAAGCACGGTGGTTGGCATCATCGACATTGTAAACTTCGACGCCAGTAACCGCCGGGCAGAAGTGGGTGTCATTATTCTTAACGAACACAGGCGGCAGGGCTATGCCTTCGATGCTCTCCGCTGCATAGCCGACTATGCGCAGCGCATTCTGCACTTGCGTCAGCTCTATGCGATTGCTGATGCTGACAATGTGGCTGCCGTCAGTCTCTTTGACAAGGCTGGCTACCAGGAAGCAGCCAAGTTGACTGAATGGCTTTACGATGGAAAGGTTTTTCACGACGCCTTGCTCCTACAGAGATTTTTTTAAAAAAAACGACCAAATGTTTTGGTAATTCAAAAAATATTCATACCTTTGCACCCGCAAACGAAAAATAGACCACGGTGCGTTAGTTCAGTAGGTTAGAATGCCTGCCTGTCACGCAGGAGGTCACGAGTTCGAGTCTCGTACGCACCGCTT
>ONKY01000090.1 GCA_900318585.1 uncultured Prevotellaceae bacterium | reverse complement strand
GTTGTTTATGTTGTTTATGTTGTCGTTTAAAATCACAACAGTTGTGTTTTCGTTTTATTTACGTGCGGGACGTGCGACACGTGCGGGTGTTTTTCCGTTTTGTATATACGTATGTGCGCGTTTGCGGACAAAATCAGGAACTGATGCTCGAAGCTGCTGGTATTCAGCGACTTGATATTTTAGGATTCCACCAGCCCCTACCAAATGCTTGCACGGTTCAGAGAAATGTCGTACCTTTGCGCCCAGAATTCAGAGGCAGATGCAGTCGTCGCTCACCGAAGAGAATGGAACATGCGCACCGTCTGCCTACCACGTCAGCCTATAGACTGCCTACTCGTTCGCCTCAAACTATACCCAGGCGCAGCGGCAGATAGCGACGCTTATTTACTGTAATAAGTACCCGCACGGAACCAGCGGGCCAGGTGATCTTTGACATCGCGGAATATTGTCTGGAAGCTACTTCACCAGTGGTTTCCTGACCATACCGTCATTCATGCGGATCCTTCTGTGGCTTGACCATGTTTCGGTTGAATAGTTACCATGTCGAAGGAAACTTATTAAAAAAACAGAAAAGTTGCGTAACTGTTGCTGAATATTCAATTTTATTCCGTACCTTTGCATCGTATTATATAAACTGAATAAATATGAATCAAATACATCCCTTAGCCGTGGTCAGTCCGGAGGCGAAATTAGGTGACAACAATGTGATTGGTCCGTTCTGCGTGATTGACAAGAACGTAGTCATCGGCGACAACAACCATTTCCTGAACAATGTGACCGTCCACTTCGGTGCCCGCATCGGCAACGGTAACGAGTTCTTTCCGGGAGCCAGCATCTCTACGAAGCCGCAAGACCTGAAATTCAAAGGCGAGGAGACGACCTGCGAGATTGGCGACAACAACTCCATCCGAGAGAACGTCACCATCAGCCGCGGTACGGCTTCAAAGGGAAAGACTGTGGTGGGTAACGGTAACCTGCTGATGGAGAACATGCACGTGGCTCACGACTGTGTCATCGGCAACGGCTGTATCATCGGCAACTCCACGAAATTCGCAGGAGAGGTGGTGGTGGAGGACTTTGCCATCATCTCGGCCACCTGCCTGTTCCACCAGTTCATACGTATTGGCAGCTACGTGATGTTCCAGGGCGGAAGCCGCACCAGTCAGGACATCCCGCCATACGTCATTGCTGGTAAGGAGCCTATCCGCTATGCCGGTGTGAACCTCATAGGCCTGCGCCGCCGAGGCTTCAACAACGAGACCATCGAGGCCATCCACGATGCCTACCGCATCATCTATGCTCAGGGCGTACTGAAAGACGGTATCGCCGAGGCACGCATGAAATACCCGCAATCGAAGGAAGTGGAGTACATCTGCTCCTTCATTGAAAACTCCAAACGAGGTGTCATCCGCTAAGACGCTCATCGTCATCACCGGCCCCACGGCCGTTGGCAAAACTGACCTCTGCCTCGGCATTGCCCAAGAGTTAGGAGTGCCTATAATCAACGCCGACTCACGACAGATATTCCGGGAACTCAGGATAGGCACTGCCTCGCCCACCCCGCAACAGCTTCAGCAGGTCAGGCACTATTTTGTAGGCACACGGAGCATCGGCGACTACTACAGCGCCTCGATGTATGAGCAAGAGGTGATGGCCTTGCTTGACGAGCTGTTCAAGGACAGCGACTACGCCCTGCTCTCGGGCGGGTCAATGATGTATATTGACGCCGTATGCAACGGCATTGACGACATCCCCACTGTAGACGATGCCACCCGCACGGAGATGAAACGGCGACTGGCCGAAGAGGGGTTGGAGGTACTGGTGGAAGAACTGAAAAGGCTCGATCCCGAACATTATGCCATCGTTGACCGCCAGAACCCGCGCCGCGTGGTACATGCCCTGGAAATCTGCCATATGACAGGCAGGACCTATACCTCTTTCCGCAAGGCGGAAAAGAAGCAAAGGCCGTTCAGGATCGTGAAAATCGGACTGAATCGTGAGCGTGAGGAACTCTATCACCGCATCAATCTCCGTGTTGACCTCATGATGAAAAACGGTCTGGAGGAAGAGGCAAGGAAAATGTATTGTCACAAAGGAGTAAACGCATTAAACACAGTAGGATATAAAGAACTGTTCGATTATTTTGAAGGACGTTGGCCGTTAGAGGAAGCCGTGGAGCGCATCAAAGGAAATACCCGCCGGTATGCACGCAAGCAGCTCACGTGGTTCAGGCGAGACGAGCAACTGTCATGGTTCCATCCTGACGACTGGACGGCCATTATGAATCATATACGTTTGGTATGAATAACGAAGAAGAAAAGCGCGGCTGGATGAGCCGCATCTGGCAAGCCATCAAGAAAGCCGGTCATTGGTATGCGTGGCTTTATAAGGGTAAGCCCTGGTATGTGAAGACATTGTCGGCCATAGTTTCGCTCATTGTCATGTTCTTCCTTTACCTGGTTGCCGTCGATAACAATTTCCTGTGGCTCTTCGGCAAGTCACCCTCCATGCAAACCATCAAGAACAAGCGTCCGTCGCAGGCATCGGAAATCTACAGCGCAGACAACGAGCAGATAGGTAAGTTCTTCAGCGAGAACCGTACCCCGGTAAAGTACGAGGAGGTAAGCCCCGTGTTCTGGCGGGCGCTCATCGACACTGAGGACGAGCGTTTCTATTCGCATCATGGAATTGACTACACTGCCTTCGTCGCCGTCCTGAAGGACTACTTGCTCCACCACGACGCCCGAGGTGCATCAACCATCACGCAGCAGTTGGCCAAGAATCTGTTCCGTACACGCTCGGAATACTCTACAGGACTCTTGGGAAACATTCCCGGACTGAAGATGCTCATTATGAAGAGTAAGGAGTGGATTACTGCCTACAAGCTGGAATATTTCTTTACCAAAGAGGAAATCCTAACGCAGTATGCCAATACCGTAGACTTCGGCTCCAATGCTTTCGGCATCAAGACGGCAGCAAAAACCTACTTCGGTACCACACCCAAGGAGCTGACAGCCGAACAATCGGCCGTCCTCGTGGGTATGCTCAAGGCCACCACCTACTATAATCCCCGCATCAACCCCGACAATGCATTGAAGCGCCGCAACATCGTATTAGGAAACATGCGGGAGCACGGTGACCTTACGCAAGAGGCCTTCGACTCTCTCAAGCAGACGGAGATCAAGCTTGACTACAGCGTGGAGAACGCTTACGACGGACAGGCCAACTACTTCCGCGAGGCGGTGGCCAACTACCTGAAGGACTGGTGCCACGACAACGGCTACGACCTCTACACCGACGGTCTCAAAATCTATACCACCATCGACACCCGTATGCAGAAATATGCCGAAGCAGCAGCTGTCAAGCAGATGAAGCAGGTGCAGCGCAACTTCGACAATCACTGGGGTAACGTCAACCCCTGGCAGGATGAACGCCACAACGAGATCCCCCACTTCATTGAGGACATTGCCAAGCGCCAGCCCTACTACAAGCAACTCCTGCAGAAATTCCCCAACCAGCCCGACTCCATCGTCTACTATCTGAACAAGCCCCACAAAGTGAAGCTGTTTGACTATGAGAAGGGCTTCGTGGAAAAGGAAATCTCTACGATGGACTCCATCCGCTACATGGTCCACTTCATGCATTGCGGCTTCGTGGCCATGGAGCCAAATACCGGCTACGTCAAGGCCTGGGTGGGCGACATAGACTTCAAGTCGTGGAAGTACGACAAGGTGACTGCCATGCGACAGCCTGGCTCTACCTTTAAGCTCTTCGTCTATACAGAGGCCATGAACCAGGGCATCACCCCCTGCGACCGCCGCCGCGACTCCTACTTTGCGATGAAAGCCTGGGATCCCGCCAAGAAGAAAGAGACCACCTGGGCACCGACCAATGCAAACGGTTACTTCACCGGCGACTCCATGACCCTGAAGAAGGCTTTTGCGCAGAGCATCAACTCTGTAGCTGTGAAATTAGGACAGGAAGTGGGCATTCCCAACATCGTTCGTACCGCCCAGGCGATGGGTATCAAGAGTAAACTCGACCCCACGCCATCTCTGGCATTAGGCTCCAGCGACGTCACCCTCTTGGAACTGGTCAACGGCTATTCCACAGCCGTCAACGACGGTAAGGCTCATGAAGCCATCCTTGTCACCCGTATTCTTGACCGCGACGGCAAGGAGATCTACACCGCCCCCACCGAGCAACGGCAGGCCATCCCCTATCGCAGCGCTTTCTTCGTCCAGCAGCTTCTGATGGGCGGACTACGTGAGCGCGGAGCCACCTCCATGAGCCTCTGGGGATATGTCGGCAAGTACACCGATACAGAGTTCGGCGGTAAGACAGGCACATCCAACAACCACTCCGACGCTTGGTTCGTCGGCGTCTCACCCAAGCTGGTGTGCGGTGCATGGGTAGGCGGTGAATACCGTAGCATCCACTTCCGCACGGGTGCCCTCGGGCAGGGGTCACGCACGGCACTGCCCATCTGCGGCTACTTCCTTGAGTCGGTGCTGGCCGACCCTGCCTTCAAGCAGTATCACGGCAAGTTTGAGAGACCCAAGGACGACAGCATTACCGACGACATGTATATGAGCTGCCAGTACAGCTACGAGCCTGTAGACTCAGACTCCATTGCCACCGACAGTCTGAACATCAGTGAGATAGATGTACATATAGGTGTTGACGAAAACGGTAATCCAGTTATCCGCCACACGCAACCCGAACCCGTTGACGTGCTGCCCGCCGACCAAGGCAGCGGTACCAACGAGGAGGCGACGGAACCCAAGAAGAAAAAGGCGCAGCCGGAATATGAAGATGTGTATTTTTAGGATGGTACGTGGCGTTCAGCCCCCTTTAACCGCTTTTAACGCTATTCTTTCGGACATGTCGCGGAAAATATTTACTTTTGCAGGCAATAATTAACACATACAAGAATCAAACACTATTCAGTTATGAAACCAACCTTATTCTTACTTGCTGCTGGTATGGGTAGCCGCTATGGCGGATTGAAGCAGCTGGACGGTCTGGGCCCCAACGGCGAGACTATCATGGACTATAGTATATATGATGCCATTCAGGCAGGATTTGGGAAAATCGTCTGGGTCATCCGCAAGGATTTTGAGGAGCAGTTCCGCACGCAGATCCTCGCAAAGTATGAAGGTCAGGTGCCGTGTGAGCTTTGTTTCCAGGCTCTCGATGCACTGCCAGAGGGTTTCCAGGTACCTGAGGGCCGCGTGAAGCCATGGGGTACAAACCACGCCGTACTGATGGGCAAGGATGTCATCAAGGAGCCGTTCTGCGTTATCAACTGCGACGACTTCTACGGTCGCGACGCTTTCATGCAGATAGGCAAATTCCTGAGTGGACTGAAGGAAGGCTCGAAGAATGAATATGCCATGGTGGGCTTCCGCGTCTGCAACACACTGAGTGAGAACGGTACCGTAGCACGTGGCGTATGCGCATACAATGACAAGCGCCACCTGACCGACGTGGTGGAGCGCACGGAGATTGTGCGCTGTGCTGAAGACGGTTCAAAGGCAGGAGAGGCTGGCCAGACTATCCGCTTCAAGGATGAGGAGGGTAAGTGGCAGCCGCTGGAGGAGAATGTACCCGTTTCGATGAACATGTGGGGCTTCACGCCTGACTACTTCGACTATAGCGAGGCATACTTCAAGGAGTTCCTCTCCGACCCGAAGAATTTGGAGAACCTGAAAGCAGAGTTCTTCATCCCGTTGATGGTAAACAAGCTCATTACTGAGGGAACGGCCACCTGCGAGGTGCTTGACACTACGTCGAAGTGGTTTGGCGTAACATACGCCGCCGACCGTCAGGACACTGTTGACCGCATCCAGCGGTTAGTGGACGAGGGCGTATACCCTAACAAGCTGTTTTAAATGGAGTTGAACATATTGACTGAGGATCAGCTGGCTCAACTGAGCCAGCTGATTTCCGAAGCTGAGAATATCATCATTACCTGCCACACCAATGCCGACGGCGACGCTATAGGCTCAAGCTTGGGGTTGGCAGAATACTTACGCTCAGTAGGTAAGGAGCCGACGGTGATCGTGCCTGACCAATTTCCCGACTTTCTCCAGTGGATGCCGAATACGGAGAAGATTGTCCGTTACGACAAGCATAAGGAGAAGGCCGACATGCTCTTTGCCATTGCCGACCTTGTGTTCTGTCTTGACTATAATGTGCCCAGCCGCGTTGACCAGATGCAGGAGGCTCTTGTAAACACCAAGGCCTGCCGTGTGCTGATAGACCATCACTTAGGCCCTGACGTGCCTGCCGTGCTCACCGTGAGCAAGCCTGAGGCGTGCAGCACCAGCGAACTGGTGTTCCGCATTGTATGGCAGTTAGGCGGCTTTGAAAAGTTAGGAAAGCAGTTTGCCACGCCCATCTATTGCGGCATGATGACCGACACGGGAGGCTTCACCTTCAACTCCTGCGACCCCGCTATCTATTTCATCATCTCACAGCTGCTGACCAAGGGTATCAACAAGGACAAGATATACCGCAACGTCTATCATAACTACTCCGAGAACCGACTGCGCCTGACGGGTTACGTCATGTTTGAGAAGTTGGTGGTCGACATGGAACGTCACGCTTCCTACTATGCACTGACACGACAGGACCTGAAGCGTTTCCACTTTGTCAAGGGCGACGCCGAGGGACTTGTCAACATGCCCCTCCAAATCAAGGGTCACAAGCTGAGCATCTCCCTACGCGAGGACACGGAGAAGAACAATCTAGTGTGGGTGTCGCTGAGAAGCGTCGATCAGTTCCCCTGCAACAAGATGGCAGAGGAGTTCTTCAACGGCGGCGGTCATCTCAATGCCTCTGGCGGCAGGCTCTCCTGCTCGATAGAAGAGGCCGTAGACATAGCCAGGCAGGCTATCCTGAAATACGAAAACTTACTAAAATAGTGAATATGAGAAAGATTATTGCAGCCATAACAGTCCTGATGGGTCTGACGATGCTCGGAGCCTGTAACGACTACGAGACCTATGGCGACAAGAAAGAGAAGGAGCGCGAGGACATCAGCCGCTTTATCAGCGACTCCGCATTCAACATCATCAGCGAAACGCAGTTCAATGCGCAGGGCAATACAACCGACGTCAACAAGCGAGAGTTCGTGCTGCTGAACAAGAGCGGCGTCTATATGCAAATTGTCCGCAAGGGCTGCGGCACACCCGTACAGGACGGTGAAAATGTTAACCTGCTGTGTCGTTTCATGGAGAAGAATATCCAGGACACAACGTATGTGCTGTATAACTCCATTTCCTACATATTCTATGTGGACAAGATGAACGTCAAGCGCTCAGGCAGCACGTATACGGCTACATTCACGGAGGGCCGGATGTACGAGGCCTACGGAGCCACCGTTCCAGAGGGATGGCTCGTGCCCCTACCCTACATCAACGTGGGACGTCCCACAAAGGAAGGCGACGAGATAGCCAAGGTGCGACTCATCGTGCCTCACTCCCAGGGTACCACTCAGAATGCCAAGGCTTACGTCTATCCCTACTATTATGAAATCACGTTCCAGCGTGAACGGTAACAATATTAAACACTCAACCCAATTCACTCAACAATTATGACACTGATTAAATCCATATCTGGCATACGCGGCACTATCGGTGGCCGCACGGGCGACACGCTCAACCCGTTAGACATCGTCAAGTTCACCACGGCCTTCGCTACCTTCATCAAGGGTAAGAAAATCGTCGTAGGCCGTGACGGCCGTATCAGCGGCCAAATGGTGCGCGACGTCGTATGTGGCACCCTTGTAGGCATGGGCTACGACGTCATCGACATCGGCTACGCCACCACCCCCACTACCGAGCTGGCCGTTCGCTGGCATGAGGCCGACGGCGGAATCATTATCACTGCCTCACACAACCCCCGGCAGTGGAACGCCCTGAAGCTGCTCAACAGCGAAGGTGAGTTCCTTACTGCCGCCGACGGAGCAGAGGTGCTCCACATTGCAGAGGCCGAGGACTTTGACTATGCCGAGGTAGACCACTTGGGCCGTGTCATCATCGACGATACCTGCGACCAGCGCCACGTGGACGCTGTACTACAGTTGCAGCTGGCCGACGTGGAAGCCATACGTCAGCGTAAGTTCCGCGTCTGTGCCGACACCATCAACAGCGTGGGAGGCCGTATCCTGCCCCGTCTGTTCGATGCTCTCGGCGTAAGTTTCGAGATTTTAAATGGTGAATGTACGGGCGATTTCGCCCACAACCCTGAACCGTTGGAGAAGAATCTGGGCGATATTATGCAGAAGATGAAAAACGGAGGCTTCGACCTGGGCATCGTCGTTGACCCTGACGTTGACCGTCTTGCTTTCATCTGCGAGGACGGCACCATGTTCGGCGAGGAATACACCCTCGTCTCCGTTGCCGACTACGTTCTGAATGAAGCTAATTCTTCATCCTCCAATCTTCATTCTTCATTGAACACCGTCTCCAATCTCTCCTCCACCCGTGCCCTACGCGACGTCACGGAGAAGTACGGCGGAAAGTATACGGCAGCAGCAGTTGGTGAGGTGAACGTTACAACGAAGATGAAGGAAGTAGGAGCCATCATCGGCGGTGAAGGCAACGGTGGCGTCATTTATCCTGAGAGCCACTACGGCCGCGACGCTCTCGTTGGCATTACGCTCTTCCTCTCGTCGCTTGCGAAAAAGGGCTGCACTGTCTCGGAGTTACGCAAGACGTTCCCTGACTACCAGATAGCCAAGAACCGCATTGACCTCACTCCAGAGACTGATGTGGATGCCATCTTAGAAAAGGTTAAGGAGATGTTTGCCGCCGACCCCAACGCCTCCGTCAACGACATCGATGGCGTGAAGATTGACTTCCCCAAGTCGTGGGTACACCTCAGGAAATCGAACACCGAGCCCATTATCCGCGTCTACAGCGAGGCGCTCACCATGCATGAAGCCGATGAACTGGGCAAACGCCTCATGCAGGTGGTGTACGATATGCAGTAAAAGAAAACGACGATTCAGTCAGAACAGTTGGGATAAGCTCCCAAATGTTCTGACTGAACATCAAGGATTATACATGTCCTTGCAGTAGAAAGCCATAATATCATCAAGCATACGCTTGGCCTCGACAGCAGGGCTGTCGGGGTCAAGTTCTATGGCCTGAATATAGCAGTTGATGGCTTCGTGCCATAATCCGCGCTGACGTGCCTTATTGCCCTGCTGGTAATACTCTTCCGCAGTCATTTGTAGTATTCACGTTTTCCTGCGGCAAGGGTATTCTTCATCAGCGAGCAAATGGTCATGGGCCCTACTCCACCGGGAACGGGAGTAATGAACGAGCATTTGGGGCTAACCTCGTCGAACTTCACGTCGCCATTGAGCCGGAATCCGCTCTTGCGCGTGGCATCAGGCACGCGGGTAGTGCCAACATCGATGATGACAGCACCTTCTTTCACCATGTCAGCCGTCACAAAGTCTGGTTGACCGATGGCTGCAATGATGATATCGGCAGCACGACACTCCTCCTTGAGAGTCTTTGAACGCGAGTGGCAGACGGTGACGGTAGCGTCGCCATACTGCTTCTGCATCATGAGCTGTGCCATCGGCTTTCCCACAATATTGGAGCGTCCCAGGATGACACACTTCTTGCCAGAGGTCTCGATATTGTAACGGTTCAATAGAGTCAGGATGCCAAGCGGCGTTGCAGATATGAAGCAGGGCAGGCCAATGGCCATACGTCCCACGTTGACAGGATGGAAACCGTCGACGTCCTTGCGGTAGTCGATGGCTTCAATAACCTTCTGTTCGTCAATATGCTTCGGCAGGGGAAGTTGGACGATAAAACCGTCAACGTCATCGTCGCGATTCAGCCGCGATACACAGTCAAGGAGTTCTTCCTCGGTAATGTCGTCCTCATAGCGGATGAGGGTAGACTTGAAGCCACAGGCTTCACAGGCGAGTACCTTATTCTTAACATAAGTCTCCGAGCCACCGTCGTGACCCACCAGCACTGCTGCCAGGTGAGGCTGCTTGCCGCCCTTGGCTACGATCTCTTTCACTTCTTCGGCAATCTCAGCCTTGATGGCTGCTGCCGTTGCTTTTCCGTCAATCAGTTGCATTGATTATCAATTGTCAATTATAACTTCGGCATTCCGCCTTTCATTTTCATCGCTGCGGCCATCTGTGCCATCTTCGACGAGCCCATGCCGCTGACCATTCGCATCATCTTACGTGTCTGATCGAACTGCTTCATCAGACGGTTCACGTCTTCAATCTTCGTGCCACTACCCTTGGCAATGCGCAGGCGGCGGCTCTGATTGATGATGTCAGGATTCTGGCGCTCCTTTGGCGTCATGGAGTTGATGATGGCCTCGATACCCTTGAAGGCATCGTCATCAATGTCAAGGTCCTTAATCTGTTTACCAACACCAGGAATCATCGATGCGAGATCTTTGATGTTACCCATCTTCTTGATCTGCTGGATTTGGCCCATGAAGTCATCAAAGTCGAACTTGTTTTTGCGCAGCTTTTTCTCCAGGCGCTTGGCCTCCTCCTCGTCGAACTGCTGTTGGGCGCGCTCCACCAAAGAGACCACGTCGCCCATGCCGAGAATTCGGTCTGCCATACGCTCCGGATGGAACACATCAATGGCATCCATTTTCTCGCCAGTACCTACGAACTTGATGGGCTTGGTCACCACTGTGCGGATAGAGAGTGCAGCACCGCCACGGGTATCGCCGTCAAGCTTTGTCAGCACCACACCATCGAAGTCCAAGCGGTCGTTGAACTCCTTGGCGGTATTCACGGCATCCTGACCAGTCATTGAGTCCACCACGAAGAGCGTCTCGTCAGGATTGACGGCCTTCTTCAGGGTCTCAATCTCATTCATCATCTCCTCGTCAACGGCTAAACGGCCGGCGGTATCGATGATGACAGCAGTGTAGCTCTCCTGCTTCGCCTTGCGGATGGCATTCTGGGCAATCTCGACAACGTTCTTGTTGCCCTCTTCCATATAGACGTCCACACCTACCGATTCGCCCACTACTCTCAACTGCTCGATGGCAGCCGGACGGTACACGTCGCAAGCCACCAGAAGAGGTTTCTTGTGTTGACGTGTCTTGAGCAGGTTAGCCAACTTTCCGCTGAACGTGGTCTTACCTGAACCCTGCAAACCAGACATCAGGATGATGGCAGGACGGTTTTCCAGCTTCAGCTCCACAGCCTTTCCACCCATCAGTTCTGCCAACTCGTCGTGAACAATCTTCACCATCAGTTGACTGGGCTTCACAGCTGTCAGGACATTCATTCCCATTGCTTTCTGCTTCACCGTGTCAGTAAAGGATTTGGCTACCTTATAGTTGACATCGGCATCTAACAGGGCACGACGGACATCCTTCAATGTCTCAGCAACATTGATCTCGGTGATCTTACCTTCACCCTTGAGTATCTTAAACGACCGTTCAAGTCTGTCACTTAAATTCTCAAACATCTTTTTTCTATTTTACATTTATTCCTTTTAAATGACCTCTATGCCGAGTTTCTCGCAGAGACCAAGGCTCATTTCCTTCAGTTTAAACTTCTGAATCTTTCCACTTCCCGTCAGCGGGAACTGGTCAATGAAGAACACGTACTTGGGAATCTTGTAGCGGGCAATCTTGCCGCGGCAGAACTCCTGCACATCCTCCGGCTCCATTTTGGCGCCTTCTTCAAGGATAATGAAGGCACCCACTGCCTCTCCGTATTTCTTTGAGGGAACAGCAGCCACCTGTACGTCGCGGATGCCGGGCATGTGGTAGAGGAATTCCTCAATCTCGCGGGGATAGATGTTCTCGCCGCCACGGATAATCATGTCCTTGATACGACCTGTAATCTTGTAGAAACCCTGCTCGTCCTTCACACCGAGATCGCCAGAATGCAAGAATCCGTTTTTATCGATAACCTCAGCCGTAGCTTCTGGATTCTTATAGTAACCTTTCATCACGTTGAAGCCCTTGCAGCACATCTCACCCTGTACGCCCACGGGACACTCCTCGTTAGTCTCAGGGTCAAGCACCTTCACCTCAACAAAGGGGAAGTCGCGTCCAACAGTGGTGCAACGCTGCTCAAAAGTATCGTTCAGACAGGTCTGCGTCATGCCGGGCGACGACTCTGTCAGTCCGTATACGCTGGTGATGGTCATATACATCTTCTCACTGACCTGCTTCATCAGCTCTACAGGGCATAGGCTTCCTGCCATGATGCCCGTGCGGAGGCTGGTGAGGTCGAACATATTGAACATCGGGTGGTTCAGTTCAGCGATGAACATCGTTGGCACACCGTACACCGCCGTACAGCGTTCCTTATGGATGGAGGCCAGCACGACCAGCGGATCAAACTTCTCTACCATCACCTCCGTACAGCCGTGCGTCAGGCAGTTCATCGTGGCCAGCACCACACCGAAGCAATGGAACAGTGGCACGCAGACACAGAGCTTGTCATCCTGGGTAAAGCCCATGTTCTCACCCGTGAAGTAGCCGTCGTTGGAAATATTGTAATGCGTCAGCATCACGCCCTTCGGGAAGCCGGTCGTACCAGAAGTATACTGCATGTTACAGACATCATGGCACGTCACATTCTTCTTCATCTCGTCCAGCGTCTCATCCTCGATGTTCTGTCCGAGCAAGAGCAGTTCTGCCGTATTGAACATTCCACGGTATTTCTCCATACCGATGTAGACAACGTTCTTCATATAAGGGAAGCGCTCGCTGTTCAGGTGTCCGCGCTCGCAGTTCTTCAGCTCGGGCAGCATCGTGTAGGTCATGTCCACGTAATTACAGTCCCACGTGCCGTCGGTTATGCAGAGCGTATGCATGTCGGAGTCCTTACACAGATACTCCAGCTCATTCTGCTTGTAGTTGGTGTTCACCGTGACGAGCACGGCGCCAATCTTTGCCGTGGCATAGAGGAACGTCAGCCAGTCAGGCACATTCGTTGCCCAGATGCCCACGTTGGAGCCTTTCTTCACGCCGATGGCAATGAGGCCTTTGGCCAGATTGTCCACGCGCTCGTTGAACTTGCTCCAGGTGAATCGCAGATCACGGTCAGAATAGACGATATATTCCTTGTCAGGGGTGGTCTCTGCCCAGTGCTCCAGCCACTGACCAAGTGTACGCTCATAGAGCGTATAGCCAGCACTTCCAGTCTCTGCCGGGTATGTTCTGTCTGGCAGTGGCCTGCCTGCCATATCTAATTTCACATTACTCATTATTGAATTCGTTACGACGTTATAACGTAATTACGATTATTTAAAATGGAATATAAATTACAGCCAATATCTTTGCCGACTTGCCGGGAGCACCATGAACGTGGTGCTTTACGATAGAGTCGTAGAAGATGGAGTCGCCCTCCTTCAGCATGTACTTCTCCTTACCGTATTCTATCTCCACCTCACCCTGCATCACATAGATAAACTCCTCACCTTCGTGAGCAGACAACTTGAAGTCAGGCTTGTCCTCCGGGTTGATATCGATAATGAACGGCTCCATGTGACGACCAGCCTTCTGCTGGGCAAGCGGATGATATTCCATGTGCTTACGGGCATCGGCGGCACCATTGGAGAAACTGATGCTGCTATTCTTCTCACGCTCCTCGGCACGGCATACCACAGGGCCAAGAGCATCGTTATCGTCCATAAACGTACCCAAGCGCACGCCAAGTGCCCTGGCAATCTTAATCAACGGCCCCAAGGAGGGCAGGTTTTGGTCGTTCTCAATAGAGTTGATCTGCTCTACGGAAAGGCCACTACTTTCGGCAATCTCCTCAACGGAGAGATTCTTGGATTCACGGATTCCCTTGATTTTGGAACCTACGAAAATGCTACTGTCGGACATAAAATAATTATAATTATAATCTCTGTTTAATTTTGGGCGCAAAATTACAAAATAAAAACGAGACTACCAAAACATGAAGTATCGTTTTTATTGTTTTTTGCATCCTTGAGGCTCGTCCGGTCTGCGACGGCTGAATTCACAGCCACAATACTGCTGATTATAGAAGCCGTATTCCTTCAGCAGTTGGTTACGACGTTCATAGAGACCACCCTTTCGCCAGTTCTGCGCCCAGAACACAGTTCCTTCTACGGATTGCTCTGCCACATGTCCTGCGCGTTCTATCTGTTCCAGACTTTTCCAACGGGAAGAGGCAAGTGTTGTCGTGAAGAATTTCAGTCCCAACTTCTTTGTCTGCAAGGCTGTTGCCTTCAGGCGGAGGATGAAGCACTGTTCACAGCGGAGACCACGCTCAGGCTCTCCTTCAAGGCCACACACGTCCTGCCGCCACTGTTCATGGTCATAGTCGCCGTCAATCCACGTCAGTCCCAGACTCTCTGCATGGCGTTTGCTTTCCTGCTTTCGGATTTCGTATTCCTCGCGGGGGAAGATGTTAGGATTATAATAGAAAATGACAGGACGTATGCCGTGCTGCATCAGCCATTCCACAATAGCTGAGGAACATGGGGCACAGCAAGCGTGCAACAGCAACTCCCTACACCCCTCTGGAATTATGATTGCTTCCCTTTTCAATTATCCATTATCCATTGTCAATTATCCATTAGGAAATCCCTCGGGCTTTCCATATTCTCTCCTTAGCCGCATTGATTTCCTGGAACTTCTTCTCGGCGGCCTTGCGGACATCTTCGCCTAAGGCTGCCACCTTGTCGGGATGATGCTCCAAGGCCAGTTTGCGGTATGCTCGTTTCACTTCCTCGTCAGAGGCATTGGGGCTGACCCCCAGTACCTTATAGGCATCTTCCAGCGTATTGCCTTCCAGATGGAGCAGCGAATCTACCTCTTTCTCCGACATACCCAACCATTGGGCACACTCTTTCAGGGCACGAATCTCAACATGAGGAAGAGAACCGTCTGCCTGGGCAATCATCGTCAGGAAGCTAAGCAGTTGTAGGCGCTGAGAATAGTTCATGTGCTGATTAATCTGCATACAGCACTCATGGACGGTCTGCTTGAATTGGCTTTCCCCCATACGCTGCTGTTCGTCGAATAGTTTCTTCAGGATATCGTTGCCCTGACTGACGGCAGTTTCTCCGAAGTTCTGGCGTAACATCTGCCGTACTACCTCCATCTCTGAGTGCATGGCCTTACCATCAGCCTTGATGATATAGGACGACAGCACCAGCATGGAGAAGAGGAAACTGTTGCGCTGTCCCTCGTCTGAATATCCACCGTAGCCGGAAGTCCGCCGATAACGCGGCCCATTGTTGAATGCAGACTCAAACGTTCCTTGCGTACCAGATTCGTTCACCACATCTATTCCTGAATCGAAGAGCGAACCGATGAAGTAGCCAGCCAACGCCCCCAAGGGACCGCCTATCATAAATCCTAATGCTCCTCCTATCCACTTTCCTGCTGCCATATCTGTATTTTAATAATTTGAAAATGAGACAATTAGTATTCCTATTCAAAGTAAAACGTTAGGGTAAACATTTTCGAATGCCCAGGCGTGACGGCATGGGCATAGATCCGCTTGTTGACATCCGTCAGCTCGTCGGCATGTTGATAGTCTATTCCGTCAATCAGGCTGTAACTGAACTTCAGTTCAGGAATCAGCTTGAAGAACGGCAGATAGAAATCACACCCTAATCCCAGCTCTACCATCGCATCGTAACGCTTAAGCTGAATATTGTCCTGAGCCTTGCCAGAGAGGTTGATCATAGGGTTCAAGCCCGCTGTGATATAGGGACGATGGTTATTGAAGCGTTCAGCCGAAAACTTCAGGCTCAACGGGAAGGCTATGTAGGTATTCTTCAAGTCCTGCGTCTGCATGAGCGGACGATTGTCCTCATTACGCCGGGTCAGATTGAGGAAAGTCAGGTGCTTGGAGCCAAAGTGCATCGCAGGAGTCAGGCGTACGGAGAAATGCTGGCTTAGACGGATGTCGGTCAGCACCCCCACGCTGAAGCCCGGGTTCCAATTATCCTGGTCACAGAGCACTGTCTCGCCATGCGTAGTGCCGTCCTCAGCGACAATCTGCTGCGGGCCTACGTTCTGGAACTCGACATCCTGAATGTTAAAGCCAACGAGAATGCCAAAGTGCATGGGACGCAGGTCTATGTAAGGTTTGTTCTGCGGACGGCGCTCCTGTGCCGTTGAGGTGATCAGTGACAAGTGACAGACGGCAAGTATCACCAACAACCCTCTTACCTTATTTATTATTATATTCATTTCTATGTATTATAACGCATCTGGCACGTAGTTTATTATATCTGAATTTATTTCGACTAAGTATAAATTGAAGTGTAGAAAGAAAAATAAATACCAAACTTTAGGTATATTCTAAAAAAGTTCGTACCTTTGCATCACTCTTTATGAGTAATCATTCATTCATTAATAATTTTAATAAGAATTATGGCATACGTAATTGGTGATGACTGTATCGCTTGCGGTACTTGTCAAGGTGAATGCCCCGTTGAGGCAATTTCTGAAGGTGAAAAGTATTCTATCGACCCTGATCTGTGCACAGAGTGCGGTACTTGCGCTTCTGTTTGCCCGTCAGAGGCCATCAGCCTTCCCGCTTAATTGAAAGATTAAGCTTCATAACCGCGATGAGGGACTTCCGTCAGGGAGTCCCTTTCCTGTTCTTAATAAGCAACAGTTCATCAAGCGCCTCTTGTTCGCCCACAATCCAGATGATGTCGCCTTCCTCAAATCGGCGCTGTGGACTGACGTTGGAAAGATTCTCTTGCCCTTCCTCCAGACCTACCACCATACAACTGTATAAGCTGCGTATGCCACTCTCTTCCAGAGTCTTGCCGATGAACGGACTGTTCGTACCGATAATCATCTGACGCAACTTCATCTCACGCTTCTCCAGCTCAGGATCCTCCTCGAACACTTCCGACTCTATGGCATGACGGAACTTTATGAGCTGGTCATCACTGCCAATAACCTGCAGGCGGTCGCCAGCGAAAAGCACAGAGTCGCCGTCAGGGATATTCAGGCGATGTCCCCCACGAAGGATGCTGCTTACGTGTACTCCATAACGCTTACCCAGATTCAGTGTCTTGAGACTTTGCCCCATCCAGCAGGAGTCGGAAGGAAGGTCGAACTCTGCTATGTGGATGTCACGATCCAACAGCTTACCCTCATAGAGCGGTCGTTTCTTGCCATGCACCTGTGCCTCAATGTCTCTCGAACGCAAGTTATTGATGAACAGGCGCTCCAAGACAATGCTGCGGTGCTTTGTAGTTCGGGAGAAGATGGTGGCTATCACGACCAAGAGACCAATGGTAATCATCAGCGCTGGTGTAAAGCGTGACAGATAGTTGCAGACATAAAACACGAAGGCCACTGCTATGCAGATTCTCACGGCAATGGTAAACAATAGGGGCAGGCGGTTACGATTGCTCTCGTTCCAGAGTGCCTTCCATTCCTCGCTATGATTCTTCTTCATCACCATAGCGCGTAGGAAAGGAGAAATGAGGATGATGGTCAGCACGCCCGTGATGGCATTGGCATACCAGTGAAGTTCCCATCCCGGCAACAGCTTCCGCATAAAAGGCAGGAAGAATGTCAGCATGAGCACAACGACCGCTATGGAGAGGATGGAATAGACCACGGTATTGAGGGTCATCTGCCTCAACAGCTTTTTCCACTTGCTCTGTTCCGTAGAGTTTGGCCGGCTGGTGGATAAATGGTTCATGGAACGAATCAGGCGCGAGGGCAGGTGATGTTCCAAGACGTTATAAGCCGGTGTGGCAAACCGTATCATGTAAGGTGTGAGAAATGTGGTAATAACTGATACGGCCACCACAACCGGATAGAGGAAATCGCCGATAACGCCGAGTGACAGGCCAAGCGATGCTATGATAAAGGAGAACTCTCCTATCTGCGCCATTGAGAAGCCACAGCGCATGGCCGACTTCAGGCTCTCGCCGCCCAGCATGAAGGAGAAAGAACCGAGGACGGACTGCCCCACCAGGATTGTCATGACAAGCACAATGATGGGCAGGGCATAGTCAATTAGGATTTTAGGATCAACCAACATTCCTACGGAGACGAAGAAGATGGCACCAAAGAGATTCTTCACTGGCTCCACCAACTTCTCAATGCGCTCGGCCTCAATGGTCTCTGCCAGGATACTGCCCATGATAAAGGCGCCGAAAGCCGACGAGAATCCCACCTTCGAGGAGAATACGGCCATCGCACAGCACAGGCCCAATGACACAATCAGCAGCACCTCGGCATTGATGAGCCGACGGACGGAGCGCAGGAACAGGGGAACGGCAAAAATACCCACCACTAACCACAGCACCAGGAAAAAGCCTATCTTCAGTACAGAGCCGAACATCTGACTCCCGTCAGGATTGTTTCCGCTGGCAAGGGCACTCAGCATCACCATCATCACAATGGCCAGAATATCCTCTAGGATGAGCACACTCATCACCATACCGGCAAACTGTTGCTGTTGCAAGCCAAGGTCGTCGAACGCCTTATAGATAATTGTGGTACTCGACATGGCAAGCATACCGCCGAGGAAGATACAGTCCATCTTGCTCCAGTTGAAGGCATGACCGACACAGATTCCCAGCATGGACATAAAGAAGATGATGCAAACGGTGGAGATGACAGGCGAGGCGCCCATCTTCAGAATCTTCTTGAACGAGAAGTCCAGTCCCAAAGAGAACAGCAGGAACATCACCCCGATGTCTGCCCATAAATGGATATTATCCGAATCGACCACGGATACCGTAAAGGGCATGTGCGGCGACACCAGGAACCCTGCAACGACATAGCCCAGCACCAACGGCTGCTTCAGTTTTTTGAAAACCAAGGTCACAACGCCGGCCACCACCAGCATCAGCGCCAGGTCATGTATCATTGGAGGGAGTTCGGACATTTTTGGTGAAGGGTGAAAGGTGAAGGGTGAAGGGTGAAAGGTGAAGGGTGACAGGTGAAGGGTGACAGGTGAAGGGTGACAGGTGAAGGGTAAGGGTTATTCGTTGTAGCCGGCAGTCAGCTCACATATCTTCACGATGACCTGCATGGCTTTCTCCATCGACTGGATAGAGACAAACTCATACGGGCCGTGGAAGTTGACACCCCCCGCAAAGATGTTCGGGCAGGGAAGACCGCGGAATGACAGTTGTGCACCGTCGGTACCGCCACGGATAGGCCTCACCTTCGGTGCCACTTCACACTCCTGCATGGCTTTCAGCACCAGGTCAATGACGTGCATCTGAGGGTCAATCTTCTCCTTCATGTTGTAATACTGGTCGCTGATGATGCACTCCACAGTTTCCTCGCCATACTTATCGTTCATCAGCTCGGCCTGCTTCTGTATGAAGCGCTTGCGGTCTTCGAAGCGGTCACGGTCATGGTCGCGGATGATGTAGCTCATGTGTGCCTCCTCTATGTTGGACTGAATACCCAGCAGATGATAGAAACCCTGATAGCCTTCAGTCGTCTCCGGCCGCTCACTGAGAGGGAGCATGGCAGCAAACTCGGCAGCCAAGGCATTGGCATTCACCATCTTCCCCTTCGCATAGCCGGGATGCACGCTCACACCTTTGATACGGACTTTGGCGGAGGCGGCATTGAAGTTCTCAAACTCCAGCTCTCCCAAGTCGCCACCGTCCATGGTATAGGCCCACTGGCAGCCGAACTTCTCCACGTCAAAGTGATGGGCACCCATGCCTATCTCCTCATCAGGGTTGAAAGCCACGCGGATATCACCATGCGGGATCTCTTTGTGGTCACGCAGATAGCACATCGCCTGTACAATCTCTGCAATACCGGCCTTGTCGTCGGCTCCTAAGAGTGTATGGCCGTCGGTCACGATGAGGTCTTCCCCCACATGGTGCAGCAATTCCGGGAATTTCTGCGGCGACGAGACAATGCCTTCCGACAGCAGGATCTCCTTGCCGTCATAGTTCTTCACTATCCCTGCCTTGATGTCAGCGCCCGAACAGTCGGGGCTGGTGTCATAGTGGGAGATGAAGCCTATGGTAGGCACCTCGCCCTTGACGTTTCCGCGGAGCGTGGCATAGATATAGCCCATGTCGTCCATTTCCACGTCGTCAAGTCCTTCGCGTTCCAGTTCCTCTTTCAGATACTTGGCGAAGACCAGCTGTTTCTGTGTACTGGGCACGGTCTTACTATCCTCTGCCGATTGTGTATCAAACTTTGTGTAACTCAGGAATCTCTCTGTTATATCCATCTTCGTATTATAATTGTTTGTTCAGAAAACCTATTCTCTTCTTAGGCTGATGCCTACGTCTGAAATACCCTGTAGCATTTCACGTTTCATGTTATGCCGCACACAGATGTGAAGTGAATCGCCGCGATTCAGTTCGAGGGTGGTCAGGTGGAAGTTATACTGATAATAACTCACCCCGTCACCCTTTGCCAGTCCGCCGTGGTCTATCAGGCTGCAGTTCAGTGTGTCGTGGCGCAGATGTCCCAGGGGCTGTATCGTCTGTTCCACGGTGAGCTGCAGGCTCATAAAGGGATAGAGACCGTCCAGACGAAGTCCCACATCTTCACGGTAAGTCCCGCTTTCACTCACTGGACGCACGTCGAAGAATAGCGTATCGCCCTTCTCCCAGCCCAGCAGCGGTGTGTGCTCATAGTGACTGTAGACTGTCTTTCGGCTGCACGATGCCACGAGCATCAGTGCTACCGCAAGCGTGGCGGTCAGTATGCTACTATTTCTGCTCATTGTCGTTTTTGGGACCCTGACGTCGTTTCCCGCGGTTCATCCGCCAGCCTTCCGCCTTGGGCTGATCCTTCTTCTCTCCCATTGCTTCCCTTTTCTCCGGATGGTCCTCCTTGTGTTCACCCTGTGGGGGAGCTGCCTTTTGAGCTTTCTTCTTCTTTTTCTTCTTCGCCTTGTCGAAGCGGGTGATGCTGTCGCCAGCCAACAGGTCAACGGGTCCTTCAGCCTTACGCTGCTTCGTGTCCTCCTCGTCCTCCAGGGTCAACGGTTTCTCCCCTCTCCTGTTCATCTCGATGATCTGCTTGGCACGGTCGGCTGTGATGGTCTCAACGTTGGCAGCCACGTTCTTGTCCGTCGAATAGGATACTAAACCAGCCAGGATGTCGCTCTTGAACAAGTAATAGTCTCCGTCCTGCGTCTGCAGTACGATGTCTTTGGCGGGCAGCCTGCGGCCAGCCTCTATATAGTCGTCCACCTCATAGTTCAGGCAGCACTTCAGCTTGGCACACATACCCGCCAGTTTCTGCGGGTTGAGCGACACGTCCTGGAAGCGCGCAGCTGAAGTAGACACGCTGACGAAGTTCTTCATCCACGTGGCACAGCACAGCTCACGTCCGCAGGGGCCTGTGCCGCCAATGCGTCCTGCCTCCTGCCGTGCGCCTATCTGCTTCATCTCTATGCGTACATGAAAGGCGGCGGCAAGATCCTTGATCAACTGGCGGAAGTCCACACGTTCGTCGGCAATATAGTAGAAGATGGCCTTCTGGCCGTCCCCCTGGTACTCCACGTCGCCGATTTTCATGTCCAACCCCAGGCCCTTGGCTATCTGGCGGCTCTCAATCATCGTCTCATGCTCCCGGGCCTTTGCCTCGCGGAACTTGTCCATGTCAATAGGCCTGGCCAGTCGGTAGATGCGCTTGATGTCGTCAGCGCTTTTCAGGTTAGCCTTCTTCAGCTGGAGCTTCACCAGCCGGCCTGTCAGCGTAACCACGCCGATGTCGTGACCGGGATTCGCCTCCACGGCCACCACATCGCCCTTCTTCAGCGGCAGGTTATTCACGTTGTGATAGTACCCCTTGCGGGTATGCTTGAACTGCACCTCCACCAGGTCGGTGGTATCGGCATTGCCAGGTACGTCAGCCAGCCAGTCGTAGGTATTCAACTGGCGGTCCTGTCGTCCAATGGCTCTTTTGCAGAGGCCGCGGTCGCAGCCTGTCATTATCTCATAATCTTTCATCTATCTTATTTATAATATATCAATTTACAGTCTATTATGCAATTCCGATTCACTCTTCACTTCAATTCTTCACTTTTGTATCAGCAGTACAATCATTTGCAGGGCGAAGTCGAAGAACACGATCTTCGCGTTGGCATTCTGCCCGATGTCGCGAACGGCACGGTTGGCCAGGTCGTAGATGGGCAATATGTTAGCTTCGTTCACGAAGCGTGCAAAGTTCCGCGCAAAGTCCTCCTCCTTCTGCGTCATATACGTCAGCTCCTGCTCATGGAAGTTATACATGAAGCTCTCGCGTACCATTCTCAGGAAATAAGAGAGGAATCGCTTCTGCTTCTCACGTCCGAACGACGCCATCGTATCACTCCATTTCCGCAGGTCTTTCACCTTGCGCTGGTAGGCCAGGCGCATCAAGGTGATGAAGAGGTCGAGAAACAGTTCGTTCTCGCTGTCTGCCCGCAGCTCCTCCACCGCTTTCATCCAGCTGCCGTGCGCCAGCCGGCTGATACGATGGGCTTCAGGCTCGCTGACTCCCCGCCGGTCGATAAGCGCCTGACAGATGTCCTCGTCGCTGATACGCCGGACGTCTATGCGCTGCACCCTGCTGCGGATGGTCTCAAGCAGCCGGTCAGGCTCCTCGCACACCATGATGAACACCGTCTGCTGCGGCGGCTCCTCTATGAGCTTCAGCAGCTTATTCGCACATTCTATGTTCATGCGCTCGGGCAGCCATACCACGCTCACCTTCCATCCGCCCTGACTCGACTTCAGGCTGAGCTTGCGCACCAGCTCGTCGCTCTCGCCGGCCGTGATGATGGCCTGCTGGTTCTCGCCGCCCATGGCAGTCATCCACTCGTCCATCGAGAAATAGGGCGACTGCATGATCAGCTCGTGCCACTCTCGGGCAAAGTCGTCGCTCACCGGTTTGTGGTCGCTGCTCATCGACGGCAGTTTGATGGTAGGATAGGTGAAGTGCAGGTCAGGATGTTCCAGCTTACGGAGCATGGGTGACTCGCTGCTGTCTCCAAACAGCCCTACCCCACTGTTTCCGTCCCTCTTCGAGAGCAGGTGACAGGCGAGGCTCACTGCCAGCGCCTTCTTTCCCACTCCCTGCGGGCCGCAGAGCATGACAGCATGAGGCAGACGGTTCTCCTCAACCATCTGTACCAGCCGTTGCTTGGCCTCCTGCTGTCCTATCACCTCATTCCAAAGCACAATTCTTATGAATTACGAATTATGAATTACGAATTACGAATTATGAATTACGAATTACGAATTCGCTGTGCGATAGCTACCACGCTGTCCACGGCTCCTACGGTATAGAAATGTATGTCGCGCACACCGTGTGCGTAGAGCTCACGGCATTGCTCCGTTGTCCACTCAATGCCCAACTGGCGGGCGTCGGCATCCGTCTTGCACTTCACGATCTCACGAGCCAGCGGCTCAGGGATGTCGCAGTGGAACGTCTTGGGCACCACCGTCAGCTGCGTCAGCTTTGCCAGCGGCTTGATGCCCGGGATGATGGGGATGGTGATACCCATCTTTCTCGCCTGCTCCACAAACTGGAAGAACTTCTCATTGTCGAAGAACAGCTGCGTCACCGCATACTGAGCCCCCAAGTCCTGCTTCTGCTTCAGGTATTCCATGTCGCGCTCCAGGTTGGGCGCCTCCTCGTGCTTCTCCGGATAGCAGGCTACTCCATAGTCAAACTTACGGCCCGGATTCTTGATAGGCGAGCCGTCGGCGAAAAAGCCCTCGTTGAAGCGGTTTACCTGACGGATGAGATCCGTCGTATGGGCGTGGCCTCCCGGCGTGGGCGTGAAGCGGCTGTCCTCCTTGGCCTTGTCGCCGCGCAGCAACAGCAGATCGTGGATGCCGAGAAACTGCAGGTCCAACAGCTCATACTCTATATCCTCCACCGTGGCACCGCTGCAGATCACGTGCGGCTGCACGGGAATCTGGTATCGCTGCTGTATGGCAGCAGCAATGGCGATGGTTCCTGGACGGCGACGCACGCGCAACCGCTCAAACTGCCCGTTCGACAGTTCGCGGTAGACGTATTCCGAATGGTGCGTCGTGATGTTGATGAATGCAGGATTCAGCTCTGCCAGCCTGTCAATGTCGGCGAACAGCTTGTCGGTGCCCGTACCTTTCAGCGGCGGCAACACCTCAAAGGAGAATCGCCTTTCTGTCGTATCTAAGTTCAATATACTCATAAATCGGTCACAAAGGTACGAATAAGTGAGCGAATAGCAAAAGAAAACTTGTTTTTTTTTGCTTTTTCCGAACGAAAGTACCTAAGGCCGAAGGCCAAAGGTACGAATAAACGAGTAATGCTGAAACGGAAAACTGCCCGCACGTGTCGCACGTCCCGCACGTAAATTTTTTCTTAAACCGCTCGGCCTCTGGTCGCTTGCCAGAGCAAAAACGGATTATACGGATGGCTGTATTAAGTACGGTTTCTGCAATCAGAATGCCTTGAAACAAATTATTCCAGCCTGTGGAATAATTCTAAACCAGTGCTTTAGACTCGTAAACCACTGGTTTAGCGTCGTAAATCGGTGGTT
>ONKY01000051.1 GCA_900318585.1 uncultured Prevotellaceae bacterium | reverse complement strand
GTAGGCGCAGTCGTACATGCAGTAGTTGGTCAGCATCACCTTCAGCAGCGAGATGCAGCGGCCGTCGTCGGCAAACGAGTGGCAGATGCCAACGCCGCCTACGGTGGAGCCCACCATGCCCTGTTTGCCTTTGCGCACGGTGCCGCTCGATGAGCACGACACGTCGTACTTCGCCGACTCTGCGAGCACCCGCAGCTTCTCCATCGTTTTCTCCGTCAGCATGGTTATAGTTTACTTCTTGCCGCTTGCTCCTTTCTCCTCCAAATACCCATAGATGGTGAGTTCCTTGTCGGCTAAGGGTGTCTTAAAGAGGAAGCTGGCGGCGTAGCCCACGACGAGAACGATGAGGTGCGAGTAGACGCCGAGCATGTACTTATGGTGAGAGAAGTTCCAGTCGCCGAGATCGAGCAGCGTCTCCTTGACACCCGTGCCGTGGATGTCTACCTTGGTGGAGGTAAGCACTGCGTAGGCGGTGAACAGCACGGCAGCGGCAATACCGATGTAGAGGCCCTGTTTGTTGGCACGGCGGCTGAACAGTCCAAGCATGAAAATGCCGACGATGCCTGCCGAGAAGATGGCATAGAGCGAGAACAGGGCGCCGAGCACACCCTCACCTCCCCAGAAGATGTAGAGACAGGCCACGCCGATGGCTCCCGCGCCGGCTACCACCACCATCCACTTGCCAAAGCGCAACTGTGTCTGGTCATCGGTATGACGGCGGAAACGCTGGTAGTAGTCCTGCACAGCGATGGCAGAGATGCAGTTCAGGTCGCTGTCTAAGCTGGAAATGGCAGCGGCAGCGAGGGCGGCGATGATGAGACCACGGATGCCGACAGGCAGTTCGTGGGCGATGAAGTAAGGGAATACCTCGTCGGCCTTCAGCCCCTCGGGCAGCAGCGGTGCACCCTCGGCGTGATAGTAGGCGAAGAGCGCCGTACCAATGAACATGAACAGCGCCCAGATGGGCACCGACATCAGCACGCCGATGTAGGCTGCCTTCTTTGCCTCGCGGTCGTTCTTCGCGGCGAGGTACCGCTGCACGATGGTCTGGTCGGTACCATACTTCTGCAGGGCGTAGAACACACCGTTGAGCACCATCACGAGGAAGCACAGTTTGGAGAGGCTCCAGTCGTAGGGACCGAAGTCAATCTTGTTGTTCTCCGCCGCGATGCGGAAGAGCTCTGACGGCCCGCCCTCGATACCGAACATCAGGATAAGGATGCAGATGATGCCGCCACCGATGAGCAACGCACCCTGCACCACGTCCATCCACACGATGGCCTCCATGCCACCCATCAGCGTCAGGATGATGATGGTAATGCCTAAGACAAGTACAATGGTATAGATGTTAATGTTGAGGAACGTCGCCAGCGCCATCGACACCAAGAAGAACACCGTGCCAGCCTTCGAGAAGTGGCCGAGCGTAAAGGCAAGCGAGCTGTAGAGCCGTGCGAACAGACCGAAGCGCCGCTCGAAATACTCATAGGTGGAGAGACGGATGACCTTGCGGAACAGCGGCACGATGACGCCAATAAGCGCCACGAGCACAATGGGCACCATCAGTCCCTGCACCAGCAGAATCCAGTTGTCGGCGTAGGCAGCACCGGGATAGGCAAGGAACGTCACACTGGAGATGAGCGTGGCAAAGATGCTGATGCCTACCGCCCAAGCTGGTATCTTTCCGCCGCCGGCAAAGTAGGTCGATGTGTCCTTCTGCCTCCGGGCGAAATACATGCCCATGCCGATAGCCGCAGCTATCGAAGCTACAACGATGATGTAGTCAATCCAGTGCATCCCTTATCGCTTTTTCCTGTTCGTCGGAGAGTCTAGTCAACGGCATGAGCATCCAAGGCTCGCACAGGCCTTTCGTCTGCATCATCACTTTCAAAGCGGCGAGGCTCTGTCCGAGCGTGCGGTCCTTCTGATAAATCTTGGCTATTTCGTTGGTCTCGTCCTGCAGACGGTTGGCGGTAGCCATGTCGCCGCTGACGGCAGCCTCATAGAGCTGGCGGAACATCTCCGGCACATAGTTGCCCGTGGAGGGCACGATGCCGTCGCCACCCAGCTCCAAGGAGCGGGCCGACTGCGCCGCCCAGCCGCAGAAAAATGAAAAGTCTTCGCGGCCACGGGCAATCTCTATACACTGTGCCATGCGCTCCAAGTCGCGCTCAGAGTCCTTCAGCCCGACGATGTTCGGATGGTCTGCCAAGCGGCGGATGACGTCTACGGGTATCGACATGTGGGTCGTAGCCAAAATATTGTAGAGCATCAGCGGTCCTGTGATGCTATCGGCCAACCGGCGATAGTAGTCCTCCATCTGCTCCGGCGTCAGCGCGTAATAGGTAGGCAGGGTGGCAACGATGACGTCGGCGCCGGCTTTGGTGTAAGCCTCGGCCTGCGCTACCTGCTCAGCGAAGCAGTTGCCCGTCAGGCCGGCGTAGAGGGTGATGCGTCCGGCGGCAGCTTTCACCGCCGTCTCCACCATCCGCAGGCCGTCCTGCTGGCTCACACTGTTGCCCTCGCCTGTCGTTCCCATCAGTAGGGGTGATACGCCTGCCTCGGCAAAGAAATTAATAATCCGTTCGACTGCCTTTGTATCAAGTCGGGCGTCTTGAGTTACTGGCGTGACCATCGGCACCACCACGCCAAAAAAAGCCTTAGGTTTCATATTTGTTTTGATTTGTTGATATGTTTAATAAAGTAGCAGCAAACCGGCGAAGGCTGAGTAGCAGATCATGCGGATGGGGTTGATCCTCAGGTAGCCCGTGCCAAAAGCTGTGGCAACCAGCAACCCTACGCTAATCCAAAACTGCCAAGGGTTCGCGGTGGGCGTGGAAAAGTTCTCGGCGTTGCAGAGCAGCAGCGTAGCAGCGGCCAGCAGACCGACAACGGCAGGACGCAGCCCTGTGAAGACAGCCTTTACGGGCGCAGCGTTCATATATTTCATGAACATCTTGCTGATGAGTATCATGAGGATGAGCGACGGCAACATGAGGGCGAAGGTGGCGGTGGCAGAGCCGAGGATGGAAAACCATTCGCCATAGCCCGCGTTGTGGACGGCGGTGTAGCCGCAGTAAGTGGCGGAGTTGATGCCGATAGGGCCGGGCGTCATCTGCGAAATAGCCACGATGTCGGTAAACTCTGCCGTAGACAACCAGTGTTGGGATTCTACCGTCTCGTGCTGGATGAGCGACAGCATACCATAGCCGCCGCCGAAGCCGAAGAGGCCAATCTTAAAGAACGTGATGAACAGCTTCAGATAAATCATTTCACTCCGTCGGCTTAATGTAGGTGCCGTAGGCGTAGCCGCCCAAGCCGGCAATCAGTATAATATAAATAGGTGAGACACCCAAGCCCCAGATGGCCAGGGCGCAGGCGATGGGTATCCAGCAGTTGGTCCATGTGATTTTCGCACGCTGAGCCATCCGGAAGGTAGGCACGGCTATCAACGCCACCACGGCGGGCCGTATACCACGGAACATGGCGGCAACGAAGCGGTTGTCCTCAAACTGTTTGAAGAAGATGGCGATGGCGAGGATGATGAGGAACGAAGGCAGAGCCGTGCCGATGGTGGCGGCAATGGCGCCAAGTGTCTTGCGCAGCTTGTAGCCGACAAACGTGGCGATATTGATGGCAAAGACACCTGGACAACTTTGGGCAATGGCTATCAGGTCGAGCATCTCGTCCTTTGACACCCACTTATGCTTGTTCACCACCTCCTCCTCAATCAAGGGTATCATGGCATATCCACCACCAATGGTGAACATGCCAATCTTGAAGAAGGTCTTAAACAATTCACAATTCATCATTCACAATTCACAATTGGCTGCGCTTTAATTGTGCATTATGCATTGTGCATTGAGCATTTCTCAATCCATTCTCTTGCATTCACAAATGCCTCAATCCACGGCGTCACCTCGTCGTTCTTGCGGTCAGCAGGATACCAGGCGTTCTGCCAGGGGAAGAAGGCACGCTCCAGGTGGGGCATCATGCAGAGATGACGTCCGTCTGCCGAGCAGATACCTGCCACGTCATAGTCTGAACCGTTGGGATTGGCGGGATAACCGTGGTAGTTATACTTGGCAATTACGTTATACTCGCTCTCAGCTCCTGGCAATGAGAACTTACCCTCTCCGTGGGCCACCCAGAGGCCGAGCTTGTTGCCGCTCAGCGAGCCGAACATCACGCTGTTGTTCTGGGGAATGCTCAGGGTGATGAATTCACTCTCGAACTTGTGCGAGTCGTTGTGCAGCATCTTTGGTTTTAATTCCGAATTCCTAATTCCTAATTCCGAGTTCATATTTCGTAATTCGTAATTCGTAATTAAATCAAGCTCCACCATCAGCTGGCAACCGTTACAGATACCCAGCGACAGCGTGTCCTCACGGGCATAGAACTTATCGAGGGCCTCCTTGGCCTTGGGGTTGAAGAGGAAGGCACCAGCCCAACCCTTCGCGGAGCCAAGCACGTCACTGTTGGAGAAGCCGCCGCAGAACACGATGAGGTTCACCTCCTCCAAGGTCTCGCGGCCCGTAATCAAGTCGGTCATCATCACGTCCTTCACGTCGAAGCCAGCGAGATAGAGCATATAGGCCATCTCGCGCTCACCGTTGGTTCCTTTCTCACGGATGATAGCGGCCTTTACTCCAGAAGGTTGACGACGGTCGGCAGAAATACCGTACTGGGCGAGCTTGCCCGTGAAGTTCTTGTTGAACTTCATCTCCAGAGGCTGCTGCTTGTAGTTCTCGAAACGCTCCTTGGCCTTGCCGTTGAAGCTCTGCTTGCAATCCAGCAGATAGCTGGTCTTATACCAAACGTCGCGGAGGGCGTCGATGTCGAAGCTAATAGAACTAGTCTGGCTAGCCTGACTTGGATAAACGACCTCGATGGTGCGGCTGTTCTCGACGGGATAACCGATCTTAGCATAGCCCACGCCCTGCTCCTCCATGAACTCCTTGAACTCCTGCTTGTGCTCGTCGCTAATCTCGACAACCACACCCGGGTTCTCTGCGAAGAGCGTCTTCACGATGTCGTCATCCTTACAGATATCGTGCAGGTTGATGTGCATACCGCCCTTGGTATTGGCAAAGCACATCTCTAACAGCGTAGTAATCAGACCGCCCGCCGAGATGTCGTGACCTGCCATGATCCAGCCCTTCTCAATCATCTGCTGCACAGCCATGAAAGCATCAGCAAAGTACTCCGGGTTCTTCACCGTAGGCACGTCGTCACCCACCTTGCCTAAGCTCTGGGCAAAGGCAGAACCACCTAAGCGCTGCTCGTCGAACGAGAAGTCGATATGATAGATCGAGGCGTTCTTGTCGTTCACCAGAACGGGGCTCACCACCTTCTTGATATCCGAGACCTCACCGCCAGCGCTGACGATGACCGTTCCCGGAGAGATGATTTTCTCGCCGTTGGGATACTGCTGACTCAAAGAGAGCGAGTCCTTACCCGTCGGCACGTTGATATGCAGGTCGCAGCAGAAGTCGGAGAGCGCCTTTACGGCAGCATACAGACGGGCATCCTCACCCTCCTGCGAACGGCAGGGCCACATCCAGTTGGCACTCAGGCTCAGCGAGTCCATGCCCTCTGCCAACGGAGCCCAGACGATATTCGTCAGCGCCTCGGCTACAGAGAGCACACTTCCTGCAGCGGGATCAGCCAGACCTGCCTGAGGTGCATGACCTAAGGCTGTGGCAATACCTTTCTCACCACGATAGTCGAGGGCTACGACGCCGCAGTCGCTCAATGGCAACTGAATCTCGCCCTGGCACTGCTGACGGGCGATCTTTCCCGTTACAGAACGGTCTACCTTGTTCGTCAGCCAGTCCTTACAAGCCACGGCCTCCAACTGGAGGACGCGGTTGAGGTACTCGTTAATCTTATCTTGAGTGTAGGTCACATTCTCATAGTGGCGCTCAACGGTATTGTCCTTCATAATGGTCTTTGGCGAGTGACCGAACATCTGAGCCACGTCGAGGTCGAAAGGCTTCACACCGTCGCCCTGCTTGAACGAGAAGTGGGCATCGCCCGTGGTCTCACCCACCACATACAGCGGAGCGCGCTCGCGTTCAGCTATCTTACGGACGTGTTCTATGTGCTTCTCGTCAATGAGCAGTCCCATGCGCTCCTGACTCTCGTTGGCAATAATCTCCTTCGAGCTCAGCGTCTTGTCGCCTATGGGCAGCTTGGTCATATCAATCTCGCCACCACACTCCTCAACGAGCTCCGACAGACAGTTCAAGTGACCGGCAGAGCCGTGGTCGTGGATACTGACGACGGGGTTCACATCCTCCTCGCAAAGGGCACGCACCAAGTTGTAGGCACGCTTCTGCATCTCAGGATTGGCACGCTGCACGGCGTTCAACTCGATGCCGTTGCTGTAGCGGCCCGTATCAACAGAAGATACTGAGCCACCACCCAGGCCGATGCGGTAGTTGTCACCACCCACAACGACCACCTTGTTGCCCTTCTGGGGCTCCTTCTTCAGGCAGTCGCGCTTGGTGCCATAGCCAACACCGCCAGCCAGCATGATGACCTTGTCGTAGGCATACTTAGTGGGAGCGGGTAAACCGTCCCCCACAGCTTCCTGATGCTCAAACGTCAGCACCGATCCGCAAATCAGCGGCTGACCAAACTTGTTGCCAAAGTCCGAGGCGCCGTTAGAGGCCTTGGTCAGAATCTGCTGTGGCGTCTGATACAGCCATTGGCGCACAGGCAGGATGTCCTCCCAATCCCTTTTCAATGCACAATTCACAATGGTCGATTCACAATCCGGCTGCGCTGAGTTGCCATTATGAGCTGATTGTGCATTGTGCATTGTGCATTGTGCATTATCATCAAGCCTCGGATAGGCGGTCATGTAGACGGCTGTACCGGCAATGGGCCATGAGCCGACGCCACCACCCATACGGTCACGGATCTCACCGCCCGTTCCTGTAGCGGCACCGTTGAAGGGCTCCACGGTCGTGGGGAAGTTATGGGTCTCGGCCTTCAGCGAGATGACACTCTCGATGTCCTTCACCTGGAACCAGTCTGAGGTGCTCTGGTCTTTCGGCGCAAACTGCTCCACCACAGGACCCTGGGCAAAGGCCACGTTGTCCTTATAGGCCGAAAGAATCTTGTTGGGATTTTCCTGCGTGGTCTTCTTGATCATCGCAAAGAGCGAGCTTTCCATCTCCTTGCCGTCAATAATAAAGGTGCCGCCGAAGATCTTGTGACGGCAGTGCTCCGAGTTGATCTGGGCAAAGCCGAAGATCTCAGAGTCCGTCAGCGGACGACCGTTCTGCTTCTCCAGACCGTGCAGGTATTCTATCTCCTCGGGCGAGAGGGCCAGGCCTTCCTGCTCGTTGTACTCCTCCAGATTATCCACATACTTGATGGGCTCTGGTTTGATGTTAATGGTAAAAATGTCCTGATTCAGGCCGTCGTACATGCGCTGCAGCATCTCGTCGTACTCAGCATCCTTGCTCTCCACGGCAAAATACTCCTCAATGCGTTGGATTCCCTTGAGGCCCATGTTCTGCGTAATTTCTACGGCATTGGTCGACCACGGGGTCACCATTTCACGGCGTGGGCCCACGAAGAAGCCCTCTAAGCTCTCTGCATCTATGAGCGTAGCTCCGCCATAAAGCCAGTTTAATTCCTTGATTTCCTGTTCACTCAGCTGGTGGTCAACTTCCGTTGCAATCACCGTCTGCTGTGGGGTCTGAAAGAAACGTATCATATACCTTTATCTTAAGTTGTTTAATTTGCCTGCAAAGGTACGAAAAATAATCCACAAAGGACACAAAGGACACAAAATAATTATTAAAAACGTGACTTTATGCGGAGAAACAGCAAGGGCGGGCGCCCTTATATCTTCGGACGCCCGCCCCAATATCTGCGAGCGGCTGGTAAAAACCGATTTTACAACAAGTTCATCGTGTCTGTAGCAATCATCAGCTCCTCATTGGTAGGAATGACAACCACCTTAACTTTCGAATCATCGGCAGAAATAATGACTTCCTCACCACGGGCCTTGTTCTTCTCCTCGTCGAACTTGATGCCCAGGAACTCCATATTCTTGCAGACTTCAGCACGCATAGAGGTCTGGTTCTCTCCCACTCCAGCGGTGAAGACGACAACATCGAGACCACCCATAGCGGCTGCATAGGCACC
>ONKY01000033.1 GCA_900318585.1 uncultured Prevotellaceae bacterium | reverse complement strand
TCCGTTAAATCCGTTCTTGCTCTGGCAAGCGACCAGAGGTCGAGCGGTTTAAGAAAAAATTTACGTGCGGGACGTGCGACACGTGCGGGTGTTTTTCCGTTTTTCCATACATATGTATGTGTGTGCGTTAGGCTTCATTTTCACTGAATGCTCGTAAGTGACGGTTAAAAAATAGGTACGATTGAACCTCAGATTTTGTTGCGGAAAAAGCCACACCTTTGACAAACGTTAAAAAAGCATAAGCGGAGCGAGGTTTTTCATTTTTCATTTTTCATTTTTCATTTTAAAGTGTTACCTTTGCACCCGCTTACGAGAAATAGGGGCGTAGCCCAGTTGGTTTAGAGCGCTGCAGTCACATTGCAGAGGTCCCCGGTTCGAGCCCGGGCGTCCCTACTACCCTTCCCCGTGAAAGGCAAGGTTATGAAGAAATTTTTTTCTTTTCCCCTTGTCTTTCACTTCTTTTTATAGCTTTCTGTGAACGAAGCGCTCGGCCTTAGGTTGCTTTTCCTGCATAGAACCAGACGGTCTGGATGATGCCGCGCATGATTAAATAGACAATCATGGCAAGCCAGAGCACGTGGTTGAGGGGTATGATGTGAGTGGTAAGAGATGAGAGGTAGGGGGCAAGGGTGTAGATGGTGAAGAACAGCAGGGCGGAAACGAAAGAGGAGATGAGCATCCCACGGGTGGCGGTTAGGCCGATAAACACGCCGTCCCAGATGAAGGCGGCGGCTCCTGCAGCAGGAATGAGCCAGGCCCAGAATATGTACTCGCGGGCTGTGTGGATGACAGATGGCTCATTGGTCAGGATACCGACGATCCACATGCCGCCCACTACGTAGACTACTGTGTAGACAGCGGTGACGGCTAACGCCCAGAGAAACAGGTGGCGCAGCGTTTCGTTGAAGGCCTTCTGGTTGTTAGCTCCGTAGAAGCGCCCGCCCAGGGCTTCGCCAGCGTATGCAAAGCCATCCATGAAGTAGCTGAAAAGCAAGTAGAGTTGCATTATCACTGTGTTTACCGACAGAATGACGGCACCGTGACGAGCACCTGCAGAGGTGAAATAGAGGTTGACGGCCACCAGACAGAGTGTGCGCAGGAAGATGTCGCGGTTGACACGGAAAAAGTCGGCCGCCCGACCTTTAATCGCTTGTAACCGTCGGGACGCAAGACTGTCGTCCCTGACCTGCCTGCCTGAGAAATGCAGGTGGCGCCAGTAATAGCGTGTCAGCAGTACTACGGCGGTCAGCAACCCTGCGTATTGGGCAATGACAGTGCCCGTAGCCACACCTTCTATTTTCATGCCCAGTCCATAGACCAGCAGGAGTGAAGCGATGATGTTGACCACGTTTTGCATGATGGAGATGAACATGGGTATGCGGGTGTTCTGCATCCCGATGAACCAGCCCGAGAGACCATAGAGGCCGAGCATGGCAGGAGCCCCCCAGATGACAATGCTGAAATAGCGGGTGGCCAACGGTACGACCTCGGGGGTAGGGCTGATGAGCCAGAACATGAGCCATCGCAAAGGTATCTGCAGGACGATAAGGGTCAGGGCGACACCTAGTGCTGCGAGACAGGAACGAACAAGTACCTGCGAAACCTCGTTGAGGTCACGCCGTCCGTAAGCCTGCGCTGTCATCCCGCTGGTGCCCATGCGAAGGAAACCGAACAGCCAGTAGATGAGGCTAAAGATCATCGAACCCACAGCCACGGCTGCGATATAGACAGCATCGCCCATGTGACCGACGATGGCTACGTCAATCAGTCCCAGAAGGGGCACCGTGATGTTCGACACGATGCTGGGCACGGCAATTCTGAGTATTTCCTTGTCGCGTATGTTCATGAAGGGCACAGGGCGTTTCTATTGTCCGACGGACTGCCTGTAGTCCAGGAGCTTGTTCTGGTAATCGGCGAAAGCATCGATGCGGCGGTCAAGGGCCTGCTGGTAGAGGAGCTGGGCTTCAAGGAGGTCGCTCATCTTCGAGGTGCCTGCGCGGTAGTAGTCGCGGTTCAGGCGCAGGTTCTCTTCGGCCTGCTCAATGCTACGCTGGGCAATCTGGAGCTGCTGACGCGACTCCTCGACATTGTTCCAGGCGTTCTGCATACGGATTTGCAGAAGTTCGGAGTTGTCGGCCAGTTGTTCCTCGGCTTTCTGCAGCTCTATCTTTTTGCGTTTGAGGGCATGGGAGCCGCCCCACCAGTCACTAATGGGAACGTTGACGGTGGCGAACACCATGCCGAATGTGCGATCGTTATCCATCAGGTTGTGGTAGTTGTAGCCGGCACCTACCCCCACCGTAGGCAGGTTCTTGCCTATCTCCATCTTGCGCTGCAATTTGGCGGCCTCCACCTGTTTGCTCAAGAGTTGGTACTCGGCTGTCTGCAAAAGGGCCTGCTGGAGGTCTTGTTGCTGGGCGATTGATGCGACGGGAAAACCGTCGCACACACTAACGGAATAACCGTCGCACACACTTACGGCAAAGCTGTCGCTACAAAGTCCGCAGTATTGCGCCAGCAACATGCGCACCATGCTGATTCCGTTCTGGAGTTTCACCTTCTGACTCTCCACATCGTTCTGGCGGAGCTGCACCTGTAGCAGGTCATTACGCATGGCGACGCCAGCCTTTACGGCAACATCCACATCTTTGAAAAATTCTGCCAATAAGGCTTGAACAGCCTCAATGGTCTTCATCTTTTCTTGCAGGGAGACGAGCTGCCAATAGTACTGCTCTGTCTGTTTCTCGATCTCGTTTTCAGAGAGTTGCAGTTGCAGACGACTCACGTCTTCACCCACCTTGGCGAGACGGTTGCCATTGATGATCTGTCCTCCTGCGAAGATGGGTTGCACGGCTGTGACACCGGCGATGGTGCCGTTTTTCATCATCGAGATGCTGACGGGACTGCCCAAGGCTGCAAGGGCCTCGGCAGGTAGCGACTGTGCGAGGGCCATCCCCAATTCTGGCGTTATCTGTTCAGACAGGTTCATTTCGGTCTTGGCCATCCCCTTGTCGGCATTAAACCATAGACCTGTGCCGCTGACAGAAGGAAAATACTTGGTGAAAGCTTCCTTGCGCTGTTGCTGTGCGGCTTCGATGCTGAGTCGGGCATTACGAATGGCAATGTTATTGTGGAGGGCAGAGTCCTTCAGCTGCTGCAAAGATAAAGCCTCACCCGCGGCTCCAGCCTCACCCCCGACCCCTCTCCAAAGGGCGAGGGGAGTATTAAAGGCGAGGGGAGTCGTTACTTGTGCTGACAAAGGCAGACCAACTATTGTTATGACAGCAATTATTATCTTTTTCATTGCGGTAGCAAATTTTTCACTATTTAAGATTGACCTTCCAATAAATGACAGGCAGCATGGTGACTACCATGATGAGCGAGCCGATGCCGCCGGCGAAGATGGTGACACCCACAGGCATCCAGAACGAGCTCTGGGCGATAATCATCGGCACCACACCAACGGCGGTTGTCGCCGTAGTGAGGAAGATGGGTACCATACGGCGCTTGCCAGCCTCGTAAGCAGCCTGCTTCACGGCAGCATTGTATTGACGTCGATATTCTTCTGAGGCTCCGACGGGGAAACCATCTGGAGCGAACTTCTTGATCAGACCTATGGCGTGCTCGAAGATCAGAATCTCGTTACGCATAATCATTCCCATCAGGGTGATGACACCCATGACAGAGGTGATGCCCAGTGTACGGTTCATCAGTCCAAGGCCGATGAGGGCACCTGGTATCATCAAGGCGAGGGCAGCCATGCAGACGAGGGTGATGCCATATTTCTTGAAGTTGAACAACAGGAAGAAGAACACGATGATCATTGAGATGCCCACGCCGCTGAAGATCTGGGGAAGGGACTCCTTGTTGTATTCTATTTCTCCGCCCACTTCGGCACGAACGCCTTGAGGCAGCACAATCTCGTCTTGCATGATATCGGCAATGCGACTCTCCACAGGGGCGGCATAGACGCCCTGTGCAAACTGTGCAGTCACCGTAATGCAACGCTCTCCGCCACGGTGCAAGATTCGACTCTCCGTCCACAGCGGTCGTACCTTGGCTATCTGGCGCAGGGGAATCGTGGTATTGCCTCCTGCTGACAGCATTGTGACAGGTGACGATATTCCTAAGTCCTCAATATCTGAGAAGTTCATGTTGGCAGTATCCTTTACCACGATGGGCATCTCGTAGTCGCCTGCCCAGATCTGTCCTACTCGCAGGTCACCTGTAGCCGTGTTAAGCGCCAGGCTTGCCGTTGCACGGGTAATCCCCATCTGTGACGATTTCACAGGATCAAGCTCGACATTGATGATGGGATAAGCTTGGAAATAGTCTGTGTGAACCCACTCCAGTTCCGGCATCTCCCGCATTCTATCCATCAGCCGCTCAGCCACGATATGCAGTGAGTCGAGATCTTCGCCATAGAAACGGTATTCCAGCTCAGTCACCATCAGATAGTCAAGTCGTTTGAAGCGGACGTAGGCTTCTGGGAAGGCCTCGCTCAACAGGGGCTGATAGTGAGCCAACAGCTCGAGTGTAGCCTTCTGCGACTTGGTGTTGACAATGAGCTGTGCAAAGTTCTTGCCTGCCATCTGTGGGGCGTAGCATACCATGAAACGCGGAGATGAGCAACCCAGGAAACTGGTAATGCACTTTACCTGCTCGTCTTTCTCAATGATATGACGCACAGAGTCAGCTATCACTCTCGTTTCTGCCAACCCTTTGCTGTCTGGCAGAAATATCTCTACCGCAAACTGATCACGGTCGGCATAGGGGTACTGGCGGATCTTCAGAGTCGTGATGATGATGCACGACAGCGCGATGACAGCAATACCACCACAGATTGTCAGCCACGGATGACGGAAGGTGAAGTTGAGCACCTTGTCATAGGTTTTCTGCACCCAGTGGGTAATTGCATTTCCGGATTGTCCGGAATTACTGATTTTCTCAGGTTTTATTAACAGCACTTCCAACAGGGGAATCACTGTCACTGCCAGGAACAGTGACACCATCAGGTTGATGGTGATTGTCCAGGGGAAGTGTTGGAGCGCATCGCGGAAGGCGCCCTTCATAGTGAACAGCAATGGGAAGAAGATCACGCTAATGCACAGTGTGGCCAGCATCATCGGCATGAAATACTGCTTGGCGGAGTCGATGGCGGCCCGTTTGGGTTCGAACCCCTTACCTAAGTACTCCAGATAACCGTCGATGACCACGATGGAGTTGTCGACCACCATTCCCAACACCACAATGAGTGCCGCTAATGTAACGGTGTTCAATTCGATGCCCACCATATACATGATGCCGACGGAGATAAAAGTGCTGAGTGGGATGGTGATGGCTGCCACGATGGCAGAGCGAAAGGGAAACAGCACCATCATGACGAGGATGATAATCAGCATGGATATCAGCAGGTCGCGCAAGAAATCTGTCACACTCTGACTCACCACCTTCGGCTGGTCGGCAATGCGCGTCAGCGTCACATCGTCAGGGAGTACCGTGGCCCGGAAGTCGTCGAGCACCTTGTCCACATCCTTACCATACTGCACGATGTTGTTGCCCGAGTTCATCTCCAAGGAGAGCAGGATGCAGCTGTGTCCGTCCTGTTCGATGCAGCCATTTGAGGTGTCATACTCTCGCACCACACGAGCCACATCCTTCACTCGGACCACTTTGCCGCTGGCGGGATCTGAGAAGATGATTTGGTTGGCAACCTCCTCTTCCGAATTCTCTGTGGCCTCAATATGGATAGGAGTTTGCTGTTCATCGTTACTGATACTGCCGCTCATGGTGGTGAGACCCTGACCTTGTAGGTGCGAGAAGAGAATCTGCTGACCGATACCGTAGGCCTGAAGCCGCTGACGGTCGATATAGAGACTAATCTGTTCCTTCTGCTCACCAAACAATTTGACATTGGCTACCGATGGAATGCGACGCAAACGGTCGCCTAACAGGTCCGTATAGCCTCGCAGCTCACGATAGCTGCGCTCCCTGCTCTCGATGGCTATCAGCAGGGCAGAGGTGTTGCCGAAGTCATCGTTCGCCACAAGGGCCAACACACCGCTGGGCAATTGTTGCTTAAAGAGATTAAGACCGTGCTTGATCTTCGACCATACCTCGTCTTTGTTGTTGACATCGTCGTTCAGTTCCACCATCACGATACACATGCCGTTCTGAGACGTCGTGGTCGTTTTCTCGCGTTTCACCTCGCGATAGGTGAAAAGGTATCGCTCCAGCGGACGGGCCACCTGCTGCTCCACTTCTTCGGAGGTGGCACCCGGATAGACTGCCACCACCACTCCCTGACGAATCGTTGCCTGTGGAAATTCATCCTTCGGCATAACCCATATACCGAAAATACCCAGCACGAACAGAATCACTACAACCAGTAGTGTTATAGGGTAATGCTCCAGCGGCCAATGGAGCCAAGACATCTTCTCTTTCATCATTCTTTTACTTGTTTTTCGTTATAACGTCATCACGTGATAACGACTAAAAGATAACGCGACTTCCTTCACTCAGTTTCTGGTAACCTTCCGTCACCACGCGCTGTCCGCTCTCTATGCCACTGATGATGGCGATGCGGTTTCCCTGGATCTCGCCCGTGCTCACCGTCGTGCGATGTGCCGTACTGTCCTTCGCCACCGTCCATACAAACAGCGTACCGTCAGCCTTCTTCTGCACGGCGGTCAAAGGCAGCATTAATCCTCCATGATCAATTGTTAATCGTCCATTAAGACAGACGCTTGCCACCATCCCAGGCAACAGTTTCCTGTCGCCATTGCTGACGTTGATCCTCACTTCGTACGTATGTGTGAGCGCGTCCGCCTGTATTCCTTTTTCTATCCTGCCACCACTCACCTGCTTCTGTGCAGCCTCCACATAGATGGTCGAGGGCGTCGATGCAGAGATGCCGCTGATTTCTGACTCAGGAATGCTCACTTTCACCTTTACGCTGCTGATATCGAGAATGGTCACGACGGCCTGAGAGGGTAGGGCGGTCTCACCGGCCCCCACCAATTTCTTGCCGATGATACCGCTCACAGGAGCCGTCAGCCTACAGTCGGCCAGGTTCTTCTTGGCTATCTCCAGCTGCGACTTCGCTTGTGCCACCTTGCTCTGAATCTCTACCCACTGTACCTCTGGCAGCGATCCGTTGTCGTGCAGCATCTTGTAGCGATTCAGCGCATCGTTGGCCTGTGCCATCTGTGCCTCAGCGCCTGAGAGCAGATTACGCGCCTGCGTGTCATCCATCTCGGCAACGAGCTGACCGCGACTGACGGCTTGTCCCTCGTTTACCAGCACGCGCTTCACCGCTCCCATGCTGGTAAAGCTGACTGCCGTAGCTTCGCGCTCCTCCACGATGCCAACGAACTGTTGCTGGGAACTGGCCGAGACCGCTCCTAGCACTTCTGTCTTCACTCGTATTGGGGCTTTGGTCTCACTATTCTTTTTCATTTCCAATGTGCCATCGCCTCCCCGTGGACTTTTGCCACAACTGCTGATCATCAAAATAGCCAGCAGTCCTATGATTCCTTTTCTTGTCATGCTTTCAGTTTTTGCCTGCAAAGGTACAAAAAAAAAGTGAAGAGTGAAAAGTGAAAAGTGAAAAGTGAAGAATTTGCTACCGCCTTGCTATCTTTTCGTACCTTTGAGCTTCGCTCTTAGGTACTTTCGCTTGGAAATGCAAAAGAAATACGCGTTTTCTTTTGGCATTTCGCTCGCTTATTCGTACCTTTGCACCCAAATTTAAGGTTATAAACAAAACGAACAAGATGAAAGTAGCAATTGTGGGCGCCAGCGGCGCCGTAGGGCAGGAGTTCCTGCGACTGCTTGACGAGAGAAATTTCCCGATGGACGAACTGGTGCTGTTTGGCTCAGAGCGTAGTGCCGGTCGTAAGTATACCTTCCGCGGCAAGGAGATAGAGGTGAAGCTTCTGCAGCATAACGACGACTTCAAGGATATTGACATCGCCTTCACCTCTGCCGGTGCTGGCACCAGCAAGGAGTTTGCTGAGACGATAACGAAGTACGGTTGCGTGATGATTGACAATTCAAGTGCTTTCCGTATGGACGACGACGTACCCTTAGTTGTGCCTGAATGCAACGCTGAGGATGCGCTGAACCGTCCGCGTGGTATCATCGCCAACCCCAATTGTACGACCATTATGATGGTGGTGGTGCTGCAGCCGTTGGAGAAGCTGAGCCACATCAAGCGCATCCACGTGGCTTCCTACCAGAGCGCATCAGGCGCAGGTGCCGCTGCTATGCAAGAGTTGCAGCAGCAGTACAAGGAGATTGTGGAGACAGGCGAGGTGCAGACCATTAAGAAGTTCCCCCACCAGCTGGCCTACAACGTGATACCGCAGATTGATGTGTTCCAACCTAACGGCTATACGAAGGAGGAGATGAAGATGTTCAACGAGACGCGCAAGATTATGCATACCGATGCCAAGTGCTCGGCCATGTGTGTGCGTGTCAGCTCGTTGCGCTCTCACTCCGAGAGCGTATGGATTGAGACGGAACGCCCCCTGAGCGTGGAGGAGGCCCAGCAGGCTATTGCCCAGGCTCCCGGCTGCACATTGGTGGATGACCCGTCGACGCTGACTTACCCCATGCCGCTTGAGACGGCAGGCAAGGACGATGTCTACGTGGGTCGTGTGCGTAAGGACCTCTCTGACGAGAACGGCCTGACCTTCTGGCTCTCTGGCGACCAGATCCGCAAGGGCGCAGCGCTGAACGCCGTGCAGATTGGCGAATATCTGATCAAGGTAAACGGACTGAAGAAATGAAACAACTGACATTACAGGCAAAAAGGCTGTTGCCTTTTTGCCTTTTTTCTTTCTTGCTCCTCTTCTCTGGCTGTGGCGGCGACGATGAGTTGAGTATGCCTGAGGTGATAGTAGGTACCTGGACGGTGGACAACTACGAGGTGCTGGGCGACGATACTGAGTATACGGTTTATATCGACCGCTTTGAGTTCCGTAAAGACCAGACGTTCACGGTCTACTATGGGCTCGCTCCCGGACAGGACGTGGTCGACGACCCTGATACTGGCCGGTACGAGGCGGGCAAGGACTATCTCCGATTGGAGTATGACAACCCTCAGGGTGAGGAGCAGAGGGTGCTGTGCGAAGTTCTTTCCTTCACGGAGTCAACCATCAACCTGATTTATCGCCATCCTGACAGCGATATCCAAGTGAAGATCTTTGTAAAGAAGAAGTGAACGTTCAATGTTCTTCGCAAGCGAAGCGAGCAAACTCGAGAGCAATGTTCAACGTTCAATGTTCAACGTTCCTCTTCTACGTCAGCCTTGTAATATGTGGTGTCCAGCTTGTAGGGGATATATGCGGAGAAGTAGCCTAAGCAACCACCGGTGAAGTTGGCTATTGGGTTACTGCCGTTATTGGTAGCCTGCGACAGCGAGAACAGGTAGTCGTAGGAATTGCGGTCTATCATGCGAATCTCTATGCGTATGCGGTCGCCATCGTTCAGGATGTTATCTGCATCGTTTGAGTCTTCCGATTGGCATCCTATCAGTTGCTGCAGCTCCTTGCCGGGGTTGCTCGTGTCGCGTAGCACCGTCCATCGGTAGCCTACGTTGTTCCGATACATGTGTACGAAGTAATAGTTCTGTTGCCCCGGGATGTCTTGTATACGCAGGTCGGCAAAGAGAATCTTCGTCGACATGACATTCATCCAAACAAAGCGGAAACTGTTGATGACGGGTTGTGGCTGGAGTGTCGAGTAGGATGTAAAGTGGTGTCCATCAACGTCGATGTCCAGCTGGTAGCGTGTGCCAGGATAGGCTTTGAACGGGTAAAGGTAAATGCCGTTCTTACTATAGCGTGCTGTATGGCGGATGCTGTCGCCGGAGGAGATGACCACTGTGGCATTCTCCACGATGCGGTCTGATGACTTGCTGCCCCTAACGGGCACTGTCTGTGAAATATGGACGGAGGCTATGTTGTTGGTCAGCGAAGCCTCCACCACATACTGTGGGGCTGCATCCTTGTAGTCTATGTCGATCTCCTTCTGGCAGGAAACCATAGGCAGCAAAAACAGGAAAGTCAGTAAGACGCCGACTTCCGCTGCCCACTTGTGCATATATCTAATCATATTTTTCATTTAACTTCGTTGACTTTTGTCACGACTCGGCATAGCTCAAGCAAGCTTGGCTCTGCACTCGCTGCTCCAATAGTTCTCGCTTCTCACCATTTCACCGTAAACGCCACTGACGGTACGATGCCGAAGAGCGAATACTGCACGGCCTTGGTACGTGCACCGTCACTGGTGTCTTCAAAGTTGATGAGGTAGGGGTTGTAACGGTTATACAAGTTATAGATGCCGAAACTCCACTCCCTGGTGGTGTGGGTCTTGGGTGTCACTTTGGTAAAGGTTGCTCCAACGTCCAAGCGGTGCGTGGGGGGTGTGCGGTAGCCGTTGCGCTCTGAATAGTAATAGATCCAGTTGTCCTCCAGTTCGTACTTCCCGCTCGGTGCCGTGAATGCTTGGCCGGAATAGTACACCCATGTGGCATTGATACGCCACTTTTGGTTCAGCTTGTAGGAAGCCACAATGTCAATGTCGTGGCGGCGGTCGTTGTTGGCCTTGTACCACCGGCCACCGTTAATGCCAGCTATCTTCGTCTCCGACCAGGCCAGTGTATAGGCCAGCCATCCCGTCAGTCTGCCCGTATTTTTCCTGAGGCACAGCTCTACACCGTAGCTACGGCCTTGTCCGGGCAGGATGAGCCGCTCTATCTCTATCTCCGAACTGAAACTCTTACCGTCGCGGAAGTCTACCACGTCGTCCACGTGCCTGTAGTAGGCCTCTAGCGATACGTCGTAATCCTGCTCAGGCGTCATGGCGAAGATGCCGGCGCTCACCTGGTCTGCCACCTCCGGCTTCACCAGATTGCTCGTCAGCGTATAGCGGTCGAAGGGTGTTGACGTGTTTTGGTTTCTCAACGCGTGGATGTTCTGCGAAGTCCGCGTGTAGCCGAGCTTCACGTTCACCCCCTTTGCAGCGGGAATGTTCACGCTGACTCTTGGCTCTAACCGGGCGTAGGTCTTTACTAACTCTGTGCTACCGTAGCGGAACAGTCGGATAATTTCGCCCGTCTCGTCGACGTCGTAGTAGGGAGAGTCGCCACCCAGGGGCGAGAAGAGGTTGAGACGGAGACCTGCCGAAAGCGTCATTTTTCCGAGTTCAAGGATGTCGCCCACCCATAGGTTGTTCTCCCATGCGCGGCGTACCTCCTTCTCGTGCAGATTTATCTGCTGCCATTCTGCCGACTTCACACTCAGCAGCATCGACTGCAGACCTATATTCAGCTGGTGGTGACCTGCTTTCACCTTGAATTCCTGCCGCAGTCCTCCCTGGCGTATGTGACCCGTGTAGCTGACGTTTGTCTCCAGGATGTCAAACGTGTTGTCCGTGTTATAGCCCGAATAGAGCAGCGTGGTGTTCCAGTAGGAGTTATCGCCCGTCTGGTGCATCCATTTCAAGCTGGCCGTCAGATTTTGCCATTTCAGGTCAATCATTTCATCGATGGCTGTGCGGTCGCGGCCGGTGAAGAATGTCAGCAGCAGCAGGTCGCGCTTCGTCAGCTGGTAGTCGGCCTTCACGTTCATATCATAGAAATAGAGCGTGTTGCCGCGATACTCCTTGGTGGGTTTCAGAAATACGTCCATGTACGAGCGCCGGGCTGTAGCTATCACCGTTGCCTTGTTCTTCAGAAGCGGACCCTCAATCGCACCCTCTGCCGCTAAAAGGCCTATGGTGCCGGCGCCGTGCCACTGGCTGCGGTTGCCTGTGCGGGCGGTCAGGTCGAGCACTGCCGACGACGCACCGCCCAACTGTGCGGGTATCATTCCCTTGTAGAGCGTCGCCGTTGCCAGTGCCTGCTCATTGAAGGCAGAGAAGAGACCTGCCAAGTGCCCCACGTTGTATACAGGCGCATCGTCGTAGAGTATCTGGTTCTGTGCAGCCGTGCCGCCCCTTACCTGGAAACCCGTCGAAGCCTCACTTTCCGGTTTTACGCCAGGCAGCAGCTGTACCGAGCGCATGATGTCCGCCTGTCCGAAGATATGCGGCAGGTTACTCAGCTCCTTCAGCTGCAGCTGTTCGCTGCCCACCTGCACCTCCTTCAGCCTTTGCTTTGCACCGTTGGCACTGACCACCACCTCCTTCAGCGTCTGCTGTCGGAGGGTGTCGCGCTGCGACGGTTGTGCTACCAGTGTAGTCGGCAGTACAGCCAGTATGGTGAATAGTAGATGCTTCCTGATGATGTTCATCCTGATGAGCCTGTATAGATTCGCGGTGCAAAATTACTACTTTTTTTTAGATTATCACCTCCTTTTCCCTTTTTTTTCCGCAAAGTCATAGGATGCTACGACAGGACAGCATCTCGCCAGCTTGCCGTTCAATCGTTAATGTTTTATAATTTTTAATCAATCTCAGTGATTTTTGTGGTTTTTCCAATTTATTATACTATCTTTGTAGTCTATAAGCGTTAATTCACAAATGTTTAATCACTAAATCTATTTGATTATGAAGAAATTAATGATGATTGCAGCTATGATGCTGATGAGTATGGGCGCATTCGCACAGGCTCAGGAACCGGGTTTGAAGAGCGTGGGTGTTACCGCTACCGAATACCTGGATTCTGACAGCCGCACATCGTTTGGTGCCAAGTTCCAGTACACGCTTACCGAGAACTTCCGTGCTGAGTTCGACTTCAAGTTCTATCCGAAGAAGTATCATACAACGATTTGGAACCCGACGGTGAACGTACACTACCTGATTCCCATCATCGATAAGCTTTATGTTTATCCCCTCGCTGGTGTAGGTCTCTGGGGCTACACTTGGGACTATGATGGGCATTCTGAGTCGGAATCCATCTTCACCTTCAAGGCCGGTGCAGGTGCTGAATACTACATTACCGAGCAGTTCAAGGGCATCTTCGAGACCTACTATCAGGTTGCCAAGAAGGGTGACTACAAGGCCACCGATCCGCTGGTATCTCTCGGCGTTGGCTACAACTTCTAAGCGTTGTCAGCTGTAATAGAAACAACGAGGACTTCCCCGATACAGGGAAGTCCTCGTTCTTATATTTATGGTTTACCAGCGTCTATGTTACTTGGCTGATTCGACCAAATTACAGCATGGCTGCGAAGCATGCATAGAATAGTTTTCTCATAATAGTTTTAGGCGGATTCTATTAGGTTTTACATGGCCCCCAACGCAGCCAGAACCCTTTATCTGCATTGGGGGATTCAAGTGAACTGTCGCTTTATTCCTCTACTTTTTCCCAGCCTTCTTCCTGATAGTTGTCGGCAGTAGGGATTTGGCAGTAGACACTGTTGCCGGAGACGATGTCTGCGGCATTGATGGTACGTCGGTAGTCGGCATCGGTGGTGACGCAGAGCGTGTTGTCATCAGTATAGACGAACCATCCATAGACGTAGGGAGTGGAGCCGTTGCTGCCCACGGTGAGGGTGAAGTCGCTCTCTGCATATTCGATGTCACCGTATTCAAGGTAGTACTTGGTGGGGTAGAAGATGTCGCTCTTGCTGCCCGTGAAGGTTACTGTCTGTCCCTCCGTGCCGCGCAGACAGAGGCGCCATGCTAAAGGCAGGAGCTGAGTCTTGACGTGGATGTCGGTAGCGGTGGGGTGGGTATACTTCCCCTCGGAGGCGTAGATGCCCGTCTGGGGAGTGAGCAGAATGACATCGGGCTCTTCCTCAGAGATGCTCTGCTCGCCGTCAAAGAAGTAGGCCGTCAGGTCACTTTCCTCGGTGAATAAGCTGATTTCCTGGTCGGTGGTGACTGTCCATGAGCCGCTCTCGCTACTGTAGACGGCCAGGCCCGTGACTTCGGCGTCCTCCGTCAGGAAGCGTAGGTAGATGGTGCTTTTGTCTGCCCAGACGGTATGGCCGCGTGTGGTGTTGCCGGCAAAGAGACCGCTGTCGTCCAAGTGCATGGTATAAGTAAACTGCCCCTTGGCTTCTGTCACGCCCTCCAACTCGCTGTCATCGCTGCTACAGGCGGTGAGGAACAGTGAGCAGAGAAGGATGGCTGATGTCAGATGTATGATGTTTGATGTCAGATGTATGATGTTTGATGTCAGATGTTTCATAGCTTGCGAAAGTTAGGTTTATTTCTTGAGAGGCATGTCAGGATCGTAGTCCGTGCGGCCGATGCCGCTGCCAGCCTCCTGCGTAACGGTAACGGTGATGTTCTTGCCCGTGTTCTTGCCTGTGATAGTGAGGGTGGCCGTGCGTGCCGTGTCGTTGCCGTTGTCGGCTACGGTCACTTCGATGGTGGCTTCTCCTGTGCCATTCGTGGCAGAGAGGGTACACCAGTCGGCGTCGGACGCGGCTGTCCACGTGTCATCGCCGCTGACGGCAATGGTGCAGACCGTCGGGTCGGCCGTGACTTTCAGCTCTGTGGGGGTGGCGTCAAGCGTGAACACATGAGCCTCCTGCGTGACGCTGATTTCCTTCTTCAGGTCGCCTGTCGTGCTCTTGACGGAGATGGTGCAACTGCGGACGCTGGCTTCCATGTTGGCCGTCGTCACCACGTTGACGGTGGCAGGCTGTGAGCCTGATGTGGGGCTGACGGTACACCAGTCGGCGCTGCTCTCGGCAGTCCACTCTGCATTGCCTGAGACGTCGAACGTGCTGCTGCCGCCGTTGCTGCTGACTTGCAGTGCAGTGGCAGATACGTCAAGGGTCAGTGCGCAGCCTTCCTGCGTAACGCTGATCTCCTTCGTCAGGTTGCCCTTCGTGCTCTTGATGGTGATGATACACTTGCGCTCGTTGGTGTCCTTGTTGGCTGCCGCCTCTACGTTGATGGTGGACGACTGGGAGCCTGATGTGGGGCTGACTGTACACCAGCCGGCACTGCTCTGGACAGTCCAGCCCGTATTGCTGGTAATGTTGAACGAACTGTTGCCGCCGTTGCTATTGAAACTGAAGGACGCCTGCGAGACGCTCAGCTCAGGAGTGGGCTCTGGCGTAGGTGTAGGTTGCGGGATGTCGGGCTGCGGGGAGTCGGAGTCACCTCCGCAAGCCGATACAAGGGTGACCATACAGAGAGCCAGCATCCATTTCATCAGTGTTTTTCTGTTATCATTCATTTTTATTTCCGCTTATTCGTATCATTTTACAATATATTTCTGTCCGCCAGCCACATAGATGCCGCGCGGGAGTCCGCTGCTGCGCAGACGATTGACGGGGAGGTCGCTTAGATGGGTGCCCATGAGGCTGTAGACGCTGACGGTAGCAGGCGAACGGTGGATACGGTCGATGGCGGCAGGCGTCTCAACATACCAGGGGAAGTCCTGCCCTTGGTACACCCTGTCTCCGATGAAGATGATACCGTCGGTAATGGTCATGTCCACAAACCAAGGATCGAAGGTGCCTACCAAGATGTCATCGTCGTAGTTGACCTGTGGGCAGAAGCTCCACAAAGAGGATCCGATGGGCTGGAAGCCGATGTACAGGCGGTAGCTGCCGTCAGGGATGTCGTTGGGCAGAAGAGCGTCGATGGTGCGGTCGCGTCCTGCCTGGCGGGTGGACATCACGAGGGTTGACCGTTCCTTCAGGGGGCCGATGAGGGTGCCGTCAGCATTGCAGACGAGTATGGCTAGGTTGCCAGTGATGTTCTCATGCACGATGTTGGCGATGGTGTCGATATGGATGACGAGATACCCCTCGTGAGCCTCCGTGTGGTCGATTCTCATGCCGTGCAGGGCGGCGTATTGCAGTGGCTGTGTCTGCTCGCCGCCTTGCCAGGAGCTAGCATCGTTGATGCGGACGGCGGGCCACACCTCTGTGGCCACATCCACAGGGGTGCCGTTGGCGTCGGTACAGTTGACAGAGACGGCGTAGAGGCCTGGGGCAACGTCGTCGGGAATGGTGTAGGGCAGTATATGGTTGGTGAGTCCCCTGTCAAGGTTGATGGTGATTGATTCCTCCTGGGCAATGACTGTGGGTGTGGCCTGCTGGTGGCCAGTGTCGTGCATCTCTATGCGGAGGTTGCCTTTGAAATCGTGAGTAGTGTGGACGAGGCCCAGGCCGCTGATGCGCAGGTAGCCTGTCTGTCCGGCATACATCCCTGCGTTGCGCGTGCTGATGTCCAACGTGCGGCAGACCATTGATACTGGCTGCGCAAAACCGTCGTCAGGACTGATGCCGACAATCATGTCGGGGTTGACGCCGTAGTTGGTGCCGGGGACACCGCCGCCGATGCCTGTGCCGTGGGGACGCAGCAGGTGGAGGAGGAAATAACCGTTGAAGTTGCCACTCCACCCCCAGTTGACGTGGTAGTAGGTCAACTCGTCCTCGCCTACTTTGATGCCATCGATGACGTAGGCGTGGCCATTGCCGGCATAATAGACGGGACGCCCCTGCCACAGTTCCTGCTGCAGCAGACGGTGCCACTGCCGTTCGGTGTAGTCCTTGGGGGTGGCAAGGTAGACGTCGGCGTCGTAGCCTAAATATTTGCTAAGGCCGGTGACGGCGTCCCTGCTCATGGCGCCGCTGCTGTTTACGCCGTAGTTCATGCTGACGGCTGTGCCAACGGCTTGCATGAGCTGGGCGACGGCAGTGGCCGACTCCGGGCTGTAATCCTCATCGTACTTGTCCTGCATGTTGGCCCAGTCAAAGCGGGCCTTGTCGAAGTCGAACGAGACATTCTTATTCAGGCTGCTGCAGTAGTATTCTTTATAGCCAGTGCCCTGTACGGGCCATTGGTGCATACGCATGATTTGGGCCAGGGCGGTGGCTACACAGCCAGTGACGGCGAGTTTTCCCTCATCGTCTGTCGGACATAACTGGTTGTAGGGGGAGTCTTGATCCCACTGCATCTCACCCAGCAGGGGGGCCACCTCCTCTCCGCCGTCAGGCCAGATGGCGGCCTGTTCATAGGCTGCTTTCGACTGTGGGCTGGACTGGCAAAGGGCCGTCATGTCATCGTAGACACGTAGCCAGGACTCGACATGATCGGGCAGTGGTCCAGCGGGAAGAGAACAGTCGCTTGAGAAACCTAGAACGGCAGGCATACACTCGTCGGCCGATACCAGGACAAAGCCAGGAAGGGTAGTACCGTCTGCGGCTGTGCGGGTAAAAAGGTAGTGCGAAGGGCTGGAGGCCTGTTCGTGGAGCATCATTGTAGCAGTCTGATGCGCACTGCCATTAACAGAGCGCGCTGCCTGAACGTTCCAGAATTGTTGGGCAATGGCTCTTGCCTGGCTGACATCCCGATGCTGTGCATAGCCCTGAGTGGGCATGCACAGCATCATGGAGAATAGCGCAGTCAATAGATAGCTTATGCGCATAGAATCATTTATTTGTTATCTATCTTGAGAATTTTGTAATTGGAGAGATTGGGCTTGGGGATACCTATTTTGTTGTTCAGTATATAGTTGACCTCCTTTGCTCTGGCTGTTGACTTGGCGGGATAGTAGCCTGCACTATAGTTACCGACAGTACCGCTGGAATTGATGGCCCAGGTTACAATTGATAATACTGAGCCGCTACGTCTCAGATGTAAAGAACCTTCTCCTTCTCCTTCTCCTTCAATAGGACCATAGGCATAATCTTGATTATCTTTCATGATTCCATAGTAGCTAAGCCATGCGATAAGGTGGGAGTCATAATTATAATTAACATTATCTTCACTGGCAAAAAGATAAAAACCAGTTGCACTGTTAGTCAGAGACATATTAATATCCCATATTGCCGTACCATTTTGGCTACTTGGCACAACACTTGTGATTGAAGCTAAAGGTAAGGTAGTTGCTCTTGTCTTGAAAGTGATTTTCTGTAGTTCTCCATGATTGCCATTTTTGTCGTAGGCAATGGTGTAGAGATAATAGGTGGTATTGGGGAAGAAGAAATCGCTATCTATCATTCTGAAAACATATTCTGCTTCTTCAGCAGGAATCTTTTCTCCCTCCTTAAAAGAATTGATAATCTCGGTATCAGAATCAGTATTCTTGTTGTAAATCATATAATCCCAGTATGCCACATCATTGCTGGCCTTGAAGTCGGTCACTATTCCATCAGTAAATGTCACTAAGAAATCAGGTTCTACCTTTGCATTTGAGCTGCTACTGTTGGCTACATACTGCCATCCTGCCGAGGCGTAGTTGCTGGCGGTAGGAATCTGGCAGTAGCCGCTGCCAGCCACCTGAAGGTCGGAAGACTTGATGGTACGGTAGAAGTAGCCGTTGCTGGTGGTGTAGCGCAGAGTGTTGTTGCCGGAGTTCTTGAAAACGCCGTAGATGTAGGGTGTGTAGTTGTTGCTGCCAGTGGTGAGTGCCACGTCGCGCTGTGCCTTGGTGAGTGTGCCGGCATTGATGTCGTAGGAGGTGTAATACTCAATGTCGGTGTTGCTGCCGTCCAAGGAGATGGAATTGGCACTGGACGAGCCGAGGAAGCGCAGCCGCCAGGTGACGGGATTGATTTTGACGTTGACGTAGAACTCGGCGGCGGCAGGGTGTGAATAGGTGCCTGTGCCATAGTAGACGATGGACTGCTCGTTGAGGTTCACACGGCTGCTGGTGGCGCTGCCGGGGTTCTCGAAATAGTAGATTTCTGCTGTGGCAGAAGTTGCGGTGGTGGGTACTGCACTGACGTTGCCGTCAACAATCCAGTAGCCACTGGTATAGGTGGCGCCGAGCAGGTAAGTGGAATTATTTGCCTTGAGGCGTATGTAGATCTTGCTGCCGTTGACCCAGTCTGTGGTGGCGCGTGTCTGGTTGTCAGACTCGAAGCTCGGTGCGGGAGCGTCCCAGTGAAGGATGCATACTTCCTCCTGAGGATTGGCTGCCTGATCAAGGCTGTCGTCATTGCTGGAGCAGGCGGCGAGGAACATGGTAGAAAGGATGGCCATGCATATTGGGTGGAAATAATTCTTGTAAGTCATAATATGATTGTTTTTTTATTTGTTTCTTATTGATGGTATTGCTTCTCTGTTGGGCTTATTTCTTTCTTGACAGCTGCTTGTCATTGCCAAAACCTCCCTTGTCGATGTTCACGTCGACAGCAGCACCGGTCTGGGTGACGGTGAAGGTGCGGGTAATGCCAGAGGATGTTCCCTTGACAACGATGTCGGCAGTACGTTTGCCTGTGTCGGTTCTGGAATTGACGGTCACATAGACGGTGCCGCTGCCCGTGCCGGAAGTGGGTGAGCAGCTAAGCCAAGAGGCGTTCTCGGTGACGGTCCAGGAGTCGTTGCCGCTGATGCTGATACTACCCGTTCCGCCGCCGGAATTGAAGTCGAGCGAGGAGGCAACGGTAGCGTTGAAGTTCACACTCTTGCCAGCTTGCTGCACAGTAACCGTGGCTGACGTCGTAGCGTGGGTACCTGTGATGGTAATGGTACCCGTACGCGAGCTTGTATTCGGATTGTTGGCAACATTGACGGTAATGGTAGCATTATTACTGCCACTGGAGGGGCTGACGGTAATCCACGAGTCTGCAGCGATTCTCCAACTGTCGTTACTTGTGATATTGAAGGTCTTGCCACTTGCGGGGTCAGCAGTAAACGACAGGCTTGCAGTGCTTGCTTTCAACGAGTAGGTCTCCGTGCTGCCGCCGTTGTTGTTGGGTAGCTCACTGTCATTGCCGAAACCGCCCTTGTCAATGTTCACGTCGTTGACGGGAGTGGCGGGTGCTGCCTGCTTGACGGAAATGGTACGGGTGAGATTTCCACACTTGACGGTAATCGTGGCATTACGCTCTGCTTTATTGGTATTCTCCGACACCGTAACGGAGATGGTCTGGTTGTTCTTTCCTTCAGTAGGTGAACAGGACAGCCAAGAGGCGTCGTCGGTGACCGTCCAAGAGCTGTTTGAAGTGATGTCGAAGGTGTTGTTGGATGCGGCAGCAGTGAAGCTGATTTCTGACTTCGAGAGTGAGAGGGAAGCGTTAACACCCGACTGGCGTACATTGATGGTGCGGGTGATGTTTCCACTCTTGACGGAAATCTTGGCTGAGCGTTCCTGCTGGTCAGTGTTCTCAGTTACCGTAACGGTGATGGTCTGGTTGCCCTTTCCTTCGGAAGGTGAGCAGGAGAGCCAAGAGGCGTCGTCGGTGACCGTCCAGGAACCGGTTGACGTGATGTCGAAGGTGGTGTTATTGGATGCGGATGACGAGAAACTAAGCTCTCCCTTCGAGAGCGAGAGGGAGGCAGATGTGCCTGACTGTCGAACCGTAATGGTAGTAGTGACCTTTCCATCTTCAGTGCTAAACTTAACGTTGCCACTGCGTTCGTCTGTAGAAGTGTTGGCAGAAGCTGTGAGTTTCAGGCTGGTGTCTCCATTGCCAGTCGTACTGCTAATGGTAATCCAGCTTGGTCTATCCAGTGCAGTCCATTTGGTGTTGGATGTTACATTGACAGTTATCTCTCCGCCGTCAGCAGAAAAATCCAAAGTTGTGGGAGATACAGAGAGCGTGGACTCCGTCGTAGGATTATTGTTTTTCGCAGCTTTTTGGGTTACTTTGACAGTTTTTGACACATTACCCGTTTTGTCATTGATTGTTAGGAGCGCTTCACGATCTTTACCAGTGTCATTTGCAGTGGCAGTGATAGTGATTCTTTCATTCTGGTCTCCTGATGTTTTGGAACAATTAAACCATGAGCCATTAATACTAATAGTCCAATGGGTATTGGAAGTAATATTAAAAGACACTTCTCCTCCATCTGGATGAATATCTATGGTAGACTTGTCTACGCTGAGTTCTATGTCTGGAGAGTCGGAAGGGCACGCTGTCAGGAGGACAGTCAAGCACAGTCCAAAAGTCCAGTTAATGATATTTCTTATATTCATAGTGTTATCGTTCTTGTAAGGTTACAGAATTTAGAAGATGTAGCCTAAGTTCAGACAGATGGTCTGGTTCTCGTATTTGTCGAGTCCAAAGCCGTACTGATAGGTAGCGTTGATGGAATAATGCTTGGCGAAGGTAGCACCTATGCCGCCCTGAATGCCATAGTCGAAGCTGGAATAGACATCATTGAAATTATCATCTTGCCAGGGTTTCTCACAAGTGACCTTTCCGGTAATGCAATAGGCGAGGTAGGGACCCGCCATGGCCTGAAGCGTCACCGACGGGGAAACGTCATAGAAGAGGTTGGCCAGGATGGGGATGTCGAGGAATGAACCGTCACATTTCTCTTCGGTAATATTATCGTCATCATATTTGTAGCCCTTGGCCGAGTAGAACAGTCCAGCCGTAACACCTATGAAGTCGGAGAACTTATAAGTGGCAGTACCGCCCACGTTGAAGTTGGTTACCATTTTAGGACTATCGCTATAGCCTGTCTTCAGGCTCGCCGTGGAGAAGTTGGCTCCGCCATGGATACCAATGAACCACTTCTTGGGCTTCAGCTCCGGGGCAAAGATGGCAATGATATAGACGCGATTGCTCTGCAAACCCTCTATGCCATAGTCGTCGAACAGGACGGGGAGGGGCTGGTAGCCTTCCTTGAAGATGGTGAGCTTCTTGTCGCCTTTCGTCATGTAGGCCCATGTCTCACCTGAGCGCTTCACCACTTCAAAGGCACCGGAGATACTGTCGATATTGGCTCCTTGAATCTTAACCAGGGCACACGGCTCGTCATCCCAGTCGCGTACTTGGTCGCTGCTTGCAATGAACTGCGGCGCCTGCCGAAGGTCACGGAGGCTGATTTCCTGTGCCGTAGCGCTGAGCGTCAAGAGGCACATCAGTACTGTCAGTTTAATATTCTTTCCCATAGATACTATTGTTTTATTATTTGTTTTCAGTGTAAGTCTTAACTATTTTAGCTGCGCTTCTTGGCAGGTATCTCGAAGTCAAGGATATTGATAATCTTATCCTTGGGCGTGGGAGCACCGCCCATACGGTCGGGCTGCCAGGTACGGACGTGGATGATGGGTGGTTCGCCATTCTCGTGGAACTCCCACAGGAGGAATACATAGCCGTCATCCTCGTAGTTGTCCGACTTCCAGTGCTGGTGAAGGGTGACACCGAAGAAATTCGGGTTTTTCTTCGAACGTACTACTTCTGGGTCGTCGAATGTAACCTTGATATATTTGTTGTTCCTAAACGTCTTGGCCAGTCGCGAGAGATACTCCTGCTTGTTCTGGGTGCGGTAGACAATCTCTGGGCGCATCTGGGGCTGGTCGCCGCTGTAGTCACGTTTCATGATGACGGAGCCCGTGATGATGAGAGCCTCGTCGCTGAACACCTGGTTCAGGGCCTGTATGTCCTTCTCGTCGTAGTGGCTGCGGAAGTCTTCCACAAATTTCAGGATCTCTTCACGCCGAGCCATGTCTACGGCATCGCCCTGCTTGATGATATTGGTGTAGACGTGGCTGGCCATAGCCATACGGGCGCCAGTAATATCTCCTTCCTTGCTGATACTGATGGTCAGTTCACGCTCCAGTTCTCCGTCATAACCTTCGATGACAGGCTCGATATGAATGGGAATGTTACGGAATTGATAGCCGTTGACGGTGGTGTAGCAACGCTCATAGATTTGCTGGTCTTCGCAGGAGAAATGCAAGTTGTTCCAAAGCAGGCTCAGCGAGTGGGAAGCATTCTCCGTGATGCCAAAGCCGATAAGCTGCAGGTCACGCTTGGCGCTGCACGCACGATTGATTTCGGAAAGCAATGACGACACGTTGCGTTCTATCCTGGTCTTCAGACCGTCATTTGCGATACCGTCAGTAATGCGGAAAGTTACATTCTCCTGTGCACGTCCGGTAAGTGCGGCAAGGAAGAGCGTTAATGTGAATACTAGTTTCTTCATCCTTATAGTATTATTCATTTTTCTTTCTTTAATAATTTCTTGTTATCAATATCTTGGTATGTGTTTCTATTCCTTTATCTTGAACCAGATAGCAGTGTAGTTGCCATCCTGGTAATTACTGATGCTGTCAATTTCTCCAGTTGTCAGATTCCTTCTTGTTTCACCGTTTGCTGAAGTGGAAAGCACGCAGGCAATCCTTTTGGCTCCCTTCTTGAAGACAGCCACGTTGCACTCGGCCATGTTGGGCGCATTCTTCGGCGCACCAAAGGAATCGATGGTTCCGTTCTTCTGACTATTCTGTAGGTATTCGTAGACTTGATAGAAGTCAGCGATGTCCATGATCTTTTGTGCAATGGCGAATACCTTTGAATTCTTCTGTGGAGCCTCTACCACTTTGGGCGCTTCAACAACCTTCGGAGCTTCCTTGGTAACTGGAGTCGCTTGTGCGGCAGGAGCCTGAGTGGTCGCTGGAGCCTCCTGGACAGTGGGTGTCTCCTGGACAGCAGGTGCCGACGGGGCATCTACTGGAGCTTCCTTAGCATTCGTCTTCTTTGCTTTGCGGGACTCCTTTACCTTCTCAGCCTTTGGTGCTTTTTCTTCCTTTGGAGCCTTTTCGGCCTTTGCTTTCTTTTCCTTGGACTTTTCTTTTGTTTTAGCAGCCTTCTCAGCCTTTGTGGCTTTCTCCTCTACAGGTGCTTCCTTGACGGCAGATGCTTGTTCCGTCTTGGGTGATTCTACTGCCGAAGACTGTCCTGCTGCCCCTTTATTTCCAGGACCAGCCATTGCAATCTTCTGTGCATCTTCCTTTTTAATATATGCAAAAATGCGTGTCAGGTTAGATCGTTTGATTTTGATAAACTTCGTGCTGGGCTTGATGTCTTCAACGTCTAATGCCTGACCAGAAGGCACTTCGATATAGAGTAGCAGACGACGCATCGCCCCGACTGTAGCAGTGTCAGCATCAGGATGGGTATACTCGTCCCAAATATATCCTGTAGACATCTTTATTTCGTTCATCTTTTCCACCGGAGTTTGTGCCTGGGAAGGTAATACGGCAAGAATGTGTAATAACAGGATTGCCATCACTTTTACGCGAACCTTATAATAACAATTGATTCTCATAGTCTTTTTTTATTTCTCTATTTTCATACCCGATTTCATTAGTGCACCCTTTCCGAATAGCTTTGTGGCGTCTACGGTGGGAATAAAAAGGTAGGCCTTGCCTTTGAATGAAGGAACATCACTGACCAGGTCGTCTGTGCTACAAGTAAGATTGATCAGGTGATTGTATCTCTCTCCGGAGTTGCGCATGAGCAGGGAGCCGGAAACTGTATTCCCGTCGTTGTTGTCATAAGTGAAGTAGGGCGTACAGCCCTGACTCTGGCAGTAGTACATTAACTGACGGAGTGATACGGTGAGTGTTTGCTTGTTGTAGTTGCTTAGTTGGATTTCCAACTCTATCAATGCGTCAGGCACTTGCGGATCAGTACTGATCAGCAGGTTGGCCAGTGTCTCTCCCGGGTGGTTACGGTCGATGAGGATAAAGAGGCGTTCCTCCTCGTATGTGATGTTATCTACCGTCTGGGATACGGTCTTCATCTGGTAGTAGGTGTTGCGGTTCAGCGATGCTAACAGGAATGTGTCACCAGGTAAGACATAGAAGTCGGTATCTCCGTACTTGTGAAGAAGTTCTTCGTTAATATGAAAGTCTGGGCGGGCTAACGACCTGTCGATTTTCAGGTTGCGCGCAAAGCTGAGCTCCAACTCACGACGATTACAATGATTCAGCAGCTCATAGTCCATGGGAACCACAACTTGTGCCACTTCTTCGCCATCGCGTTTCCAGGTGACTACGTAGTGCTTATTGTTGACAACGCTAATGCTACAGCCGTCAGTGCCCTCCATGTTGTAGACGGTTTGCCAGGAACCTTTGAAGAATCGTATCTTCTGGATAAGCAGGTCGTTCTCCGATAGCTGAAGGCGGCGGTCAAGTGCAGCATACTCCAGACAGTCGTAGACGGGTGAGGGCAGCTGCTGCCGAATCTCCTGACTGAAAAGAGGAAGGCCGATGTGGACAACCTGTCCAGTCTCATCTTTCCTGACAATTACTCTGATTCCTTGGTCACAGCTCAGTTCAGAGATGTCGCCAGCTGTCATCTCGTCTATCTCTGTCTGGATGCCTAACGCTGAGGCGGCTTTCTCAAGCAGGGATGAACGATACTGTGCACTGGCTACTGTCGCTGATAGCAGTAGCCAAACGAGGATAAGATACCTGATAGCCAGACTATGGTAATATCGTTTCTGTTGCTCCATTACTCTTATTCCATGTTGCTTGATAAAGTATTCCATTCTCGAATTCGGCATTTGTCAGCTTATCACCGGCTTGTGGGGTAATCGTCTTGCCGTTTCCACATTTGAAGGAGTGTGCTGAAGTGAATGTCAGCATTCCGATGCCATCAGGCTTGCCACCGGCAACTTTTCCACTCCACGAGCCGTAGCTGAGATTTCCACCTTTTGGCTTTGGCTGTTCGACAGGCTGTTCCTGTTTGTCCGGCTTAACTGATTCTGCCTTTTTCGTATCTTCCTTCTTGGGCTTTGTCTCGGTCACTTTCTCCTCTGTAGTCTTGGCAGGTGGTGTAGGCTTAGCCTCTTCTTCTGTAATGAGTGGCTCTGCCTCCAAAGCCTCTTGATTAGCCTCCGAAGCCTCTTGCGCTTCTGGTATCAGGTCTACCGTGCCTGTCGCGTCTTCAATGGAGGTGTCTTCTTGGGTATCAGTCATCTCCATTGTAGGCTTTTCTGCCTTATCCTTACTAAAGAACCACCAAAGGCCAGCTCCTGCACCTATCAACAGGATGGCAATGGCTGCTATTAGGGCAATCTTCTTGCCAGAACCACCAGAAGACAACGGTGCAGAGGGATAGCCAGTCATAATCGGCTGCTCCTCTTCTAACTGTGGCACTGGCTGCGGCTCAGGTTGCTGGATAGGTCGTGGCTCCGGCTGTATAGGCTGTGGTTGTTGTCCAGGCTGCGGCTCAATCTGTGGTATGGCTTGTGGCTCCGGCTGCTGAGGAGCAGGCTTCGCTTCCGGCTGTTGCACAGGCTGTTCTACAGGCTGTGGCTCCGGCGTGATGTCTTGTGTCTTGAAGTCAACGGGTTTCCCTTCCACCATATTAGTCGCGAACTTTGCCAGATCCTTGGCAGAGGGACGTTCCCACGGCTCCTTGGCCAGACATTCTTTTAGCACCTCCTTTAGTTCAGAAGAGTAATCTCCCTGTAACTCAGGAATGTCGGCCCCCATTTTCTGTAGCAGTCCACCCTCGTTGCCGAAGGGAAGGTAGCCGGTAAGCATCTCATAGACGGTAGAGCCGAGCGAGAATATGTCGTTGGCCATGATGGGCAGATTGTTTGATGAGAACTTCTCTGGAGCCATGTACGACAGCGTGCCAGCCGACAGCAGGGATTTGTCTTCTGCTGAGAGCCTACTCATGGTGGACTTGGCTTTGGTGCTTACGCCGAAGTCGGTCAGCATGTATGAGCCGTCATCGGAAATCAGGATGTTGGCAGGCTTGATGTCCTGATGAATCACAGGAGGTTCCATGGCGTGCAGATAGGCCAGCGCATTGGCAGTATCCCGCAGTAACTCCCATGCTTCTTTCTCCGTGAACTTGCCTATCTTGCGGTTGATATTTCCGTTCTTACAGAAGGGTAACACCAGGAAAGGACGACTGTCACAGATGTCGAACGACAGGGGATGGAGCAAGTTCTGGTGGTTCACATTGGCCATGAGGGCAAACTCATGAACCATCATCTCTATGCCGTCATCTTCCATCTTTGACGAGGGAGAGTATATCTTCAATGCCTGAGTCACTCCTGTGAGCGTATCAGTCACCATCCATACCTCGCTGAAGGCTCCGCGGCCAATGAGTTTTTCTTTTCTGTATCTATTATAAAACAGCTCTTCCATAATTAGTGTTTATTGGTATGTTTGGGTTCTTAATGACTTGTGGGGTCTTCTGCTGCCTGAAGGCAGGGAATTATTGATGCGGTCGTACTGTTGTTGTACCTCCTGAATGGCAGCCTTTGCCTGGGCACGGTGGCGCCCGTTGGGGTATTCTGACAGGTAGAGGTTATAGTCGGCTACTGTCTTGCATTTGCTGAACAGCAGGTCATCCTCTAAAGTGCTACCGGTAGCGGCTTTCTGTTTGCTCTTTTTGGTTGCCTTGGCGGCAGGGGCATCCGTATATATGATAACCGATGCAGGTGTGGCGTTTTTTTTCTTTTGGCGTTCCTGCTTGTCGGTTTGTTTTTTCTCTTGTTTTTCCGGAGCTGTCGATTGTTGGTTCTGTTGTTCCATTAGTACCGTATTCTCTGGCGATGTTTTTTCCGCTATATTATTGCTATTAAGATCTATGAATACATAGATACCTGCGCCGATGACAATGCATGCGAGCGCTATGATTGCACCAATAGCAATGCGCTCTGTGTTGATCTTGGGAAACTGAAATAACGATGAGTTTCCTGTAGTAGTGCTGATACTTGGCTTGCTTTGGCCAGTACCGTAGTTGTTGGTATTGAAGTTGTTATGCGAGGGCGTCTGAGCGTTTGTCTCTTCCCATTCTTGTCGGGGGATATAAGCCGGTGTCGGCGTGTAGGCAAGCGACTGCTGTCTATGCGTAAGGGAGGTTATGTTTCCCTCTAACATGTCGCTGGCATACTCCTGCACGTCTTTTGCAGTCGGGCGGTTCCGAGTCTCTAAGTCCAGACAGGCTTTGACAAGCTCGGACAACTCCTGTGAGAATTGTCCGCTAAGTATGGGTATGCGTGCTCCGTTCAGCTGTACACAGCCACCCATGCCTCCCCAGAGGACGTCGCCAGTCGCTACTTCGTAGATGGTCATGCCTAATGCCCATACGTCACTGGCCAAGACGGTTCGCGGTTCTTCCGAGAACCGTTCTGGCCCCATGTAGGCGATTGTTCCAGAACTGGAGAAGCTGTTGGCTGTCCGGCTCATGCGTGTCTGGATGCTGCGGCTGATGCCAAAGTCAGAGATGACGTATCGGCCGTCGGCAGCCATGAGGATATTGTCTGGTTTGATGTCCTGATGTACGATGGGCGGATACTGGCTGTGGAGAAATGCGAGGCCGGAGGCGACATCGCGGATGAATTCCCAAATCTCGTGTTCCTCCATCTTTCCTGCTCTTCTCCTGACTGAACCGTTCGGACAGTAGGGCATCACCAGAAAAGGACAATTGTCTTCAACGTCAAAATGACTGACGCTCAATAGGTTTGGATGGTTTAGCTGAAAAGCAATCTTGAACTCATTGCGCAGGTCTTCCAGACCTTGGGAGTCTAAGGCTCCATAGAACTTGATAGCCACATCAATATCGGCCAGATCATTGTGAGCCAGCCATACTTCACCAAAGCTGCCTTGGCCTATGGGCCTCAGCAGGCAGTAGTGCTTAGCGACAATGGTTCCTTCAGTGAGTTGCATTTTCAAATAGAATCCTGATGGGGCGGGGAACAAGTTTGTTCCCGCCCCACCAGTGGTGTATTAATTGTCTACGTAGTAGCCGCCGTTACCCTTGCAGGTGGGGCACTTTCCTGAACCTTTACAATTGCGGCAGGCGTCGCCACTGATGCGTCCAGTACCCTTACAGGGTGCGCAAGAGCCTTTTCCGTCACAGGCGATGCAGCGCTTCCATGTGCCCGATGTCTCGTATGTCGGGGCGTCACCATAGGTACGGTAGGTTGTATGACTGGCGCATGATACGGAAGCGATTCCCATCATGGCGATGGCAACTATAGAAAAAAATAATGTTTTCATTTTCTTTTAAGATTTTGGGATAAATTGTTGATGAATTCTGAAATAAAATGTCTGATAGGTTCAGCTGCAGGAATCAGATAGATACAGCAAACGGCAGCGATGATCAGAAGAAGCAGAACGAGGAGGAAGATTTTCACCTTACTCTTTTCCTTCTTACTCTCTGTCTTTTCACCTTGCTCTGGTTCTGGCTTTTCCGTCTCTTCCTCCTTTTGTAGTTCCTTCTTTTCAGGTTCTGCTTTCTGCTCCTCTTTCCCAGCTTCTCCTTTGGCTTCCTCTTTCTGCTCTTTCTCTTGAGCGTCAGGGGCCTTCTGTGCCTTGCTGTCGTCCTTCACGCCTTCTTCCTTTTTCTCTTCCTTGACAGGTTGAGGTTCAGGCTTGGGAGTGCTTTCTGCTTTTGGTGCAGGCTCAGCCTTTTGCTCTGGCTCAGGCTTCGCCTCTGCTTCTTGCTTTGGCTCTGCTTCTGGTGCCGAGCTGGGAACGGGCTCTTCTTTGATGTCATGTTCCGGCTCAGCAATGGGAACGGGAATCACTGTTGCCCGCAGCTCTTCTTTCTCTGTGGTGAAAGACGTGGGCGTAGCGGGGTGGTGGGGAGCAATGCTGGCGTCACCCATCTTGACGGTGCAGATAGCCACGGTCACATTGTCGTGCCCTCCATTGTTGAGGGCAGCAGAGATCAGTTCATTCTTGCATTCCATGGGATGCTCGTTAAACTCACTGAGGATTGCGGCAATGTGTTCATCATAGATCAGGCCGGAAAGACCGTCGCTACAGAGCAGGATGGTGTCGCCGTCATATAGTTCAAAAACACGGGTCTCAGGTTGTGCCCGTTTCTCGGTGTCACCCAGGCAGCGGGTGATGACGTTTGACAGCGGGTGGTCGTGCATATATTCTGGAGCCAATTCCCCTCTATCCACCAGTTCCTGTACGTAGGAATGATCCTTTGAAACCTGAATCAGCTGATTGTTGCGCCGACTCAAGGCGTAGCATCTGCTGTCGCCACACCAGCAAACATAGGCACGGGTGCCAAGTATCCAGGCCATGACCACGGTTGTGCCCATGCCCCGGGTGTTGCTGTCTGTGGTGCTTCGGTTCAGAATCTTCAAGTCGGCAGCTTTTACCACATCTGACATGAATTTCTGGATGGCTTTCTCGTCACCCACAATACTTTTCAATGTGTTGGGAACAAATATCTCCTGTATGGTCTGGACTGCAATGGCCGAGGCCACTTCTCCAGCGTTGGCGCCGCCCATGCCGTCGGCCACCACGAGCAAGGCTCCGTAAGGCCCCAGGTCGGCGAATTCGCCGTCCTGGGGGATGAGCCATTGCGATGTGCTGAGGTCGGGGCACACAACGAAGTTGTCTTCATTGTTAGTGCGGATGAGTCCTACATTTGTGCCCGCTGCCAGCTTGAATTTCACTTCTGACATAGTTTTCTGTTATTTGTTACATCTTGCGATAGGCACGAGGCGGTCTTCGCCAAAGAGCTGGCCAATCATCACACCGATCACGCGGTATGAGCCATCCTTCTCCTTGAAGAATGCAGGCGAGCCCAGATAACCGGCGTTGCGGTTGGCATCCTGCAGTACGATGGTACCGTTACGTGTGTCGGCACGTGATGTGCTCGACTTGAAGTAGCTGATATAGTTCGACAGGTTGTGGATGTCGGGATTGTTCTTGAATCCTGCCACCTGTACTTCTGTACCACCGTCGCTGGCGAGCGATGCACCTGCGTCGTAGGGGATACCTGCGCCGCCCTTGCCAGGCAGGATAGCGAAGCACTGTGAGCTGGGCGTAATCACGCGGATGCGGCGGTCGCGCAGCTCGCTGGAAGTGATTTTCACACCGTTGTCCTTCAGGATGGCGCGAACCTCCTTCACGATTTCCACGGTCTCCTCGCTGACGTCACCGCTTCTGTCTACCAAGAAGTCAAGGTTGTTGAACGACAGCTTATGAGCCGTACCTGTTGTACTATAAGCATCGTACTCGATGATGACCTTGAAGCCTAAGGCTACGTAGTTGGCCATCAGCTCACGCCATCTGCCACCTAACTGGCGCCAGAAGATCCACGGCTCGATGTTCTGTCGTGCGGTGACCAGCGTACCGTTGCTCAGTACGAAGGCGGTTCCGCAGATAACGTCGGTGAGTGAGATACCCGGATCGAAGGAGCGGCCATCGCGCTCGACGCTGATACGGCGGATCTTCAGTGAGTAGATGTGGTTGTAGTAGTCGCGGATGGTACCACTGGCGTCGCCGTGTGCCGTCGGGTTGTCGTTGTAGGCTCCCGTCTGTGCGGCAGCTTCACCGGCCACAGCCGTGCCGGGACCTACCACATTGTGGTTGATGTCGGGATCGCCGATGCTGGCGACGGTAGCCGACGATTCACCCTCTCGTGCTGGATCGACCACGCCGGGCCCTCCAGTATTGTCACGCAGGTCGAACTCATCTTCATCCAGTCCGTTGTCGATGGCCGTCTGGCGTGCAACAGCCAGTTGCTTCTGATAGCGGCTGGCTTCGTTAGCTACGTTGGAGAGCTGGCTCCTGACGTATACAATGCGCTGACGGATCTGCTCCTTCTGTCCGGCGGGAGCTGACTCTAACTGTTCGGTGAGCTGTTGCTCCTCCTGCATCAAGTTCTGCTTGACTACCGAGAGTGAGTCGAGCTTCGACTGGTACATAGCCATTTCCTGGCGGAGCTCCTTGTTGTCAAGGCTGAGCTTGTAGTTCCATGCTCCGAAGCCGATGATGGCCAGAAGCAACAGGGCTGACAATGCCCAGATAGCGCGGCGATAGGGGCGGAGGGCCTGCTGGCGGAACAGGTTCATACGCTCGGTCAGCTTGATGCTTGACGTGAGGGCCTGCTTGCCTTGCGGCTGGATAAAGCCTAAGCGCGGACCGTTGACGGAGAGCTGGATCTCATCGCCCGACTGCAGGTAGTATGTGCCCTGGATGGGGCGGCCGTTCACCAGCGTGGGGTTGGAAGTGGAAAGGTGTACCAGCTGCCAGTTCTGACCGTCGCGAACGATGGCGCAGTGCTTGCGGCTGACGGTTTCAAATGACTCGTCAAAGCGTACCTGACATGAAGAGTCACGACCCAGTTCCACCTGGTCGATGATGATCTTCTGCGATTCGCCTGCAGAGTGATACTTAGAGTTAGTCTTGTGTTCCAGGATGTAGTAAGTACGTCCTGAACCGTTGAAGATAGCACCCATGCCTGCTCCTACAGAGCCGGCCACTGTGCGCTTGTAACCATTTTGTGTTGCCATAATGTTACTTTTTAAAGGGTTAATAATTATTGGTACTTTAATAATTCTCGAATCTCAGGGTTACATCACCCATAGTGATGATGTCGCCCGGTTGTAGGTAATAGCCGCTTTGCAGGACGGGGTGGGAATTGACGTAGGTGCCATTGCTGGAATTCCTCCATTGTCGGAGGTCGCTCCTCCACTGTCCGTCACGCACGGCCCAGTGTCCGTCGGCCACTTCTATGGTGCAGTGGTATCGTGACAGGTAGTCTATCTGGCCCGACTTGATGCAAATGGCATTGTCTTCCACGCGGCCTACGGTCATCACGCGGCGTCCTTGTCTCAGCAGTTGGCTCAGGTCGTAGGTGCGGCCGTACTGCTCTCCCTGCATCACCCGTAGCTGGTAGCCATGCGTCTGCTGTTGCGGCTGATAGGAATACAGTTGCGGCGGCGGGGTGCTGGCCTGCGGCTGCATGGCGTATCCGCCTTGCTGTCGGCCGTAGTTGCTCTGGGCGGGAACATAGCCACCTTCAGGAATCATCTGTATCACGTCTCTGACGCTCTGCAGACGCATCTTGAAGTCAGGAATCAGACAGCCTTCAATCAGTCGTGTCCATTGATGGGCATTGGGTACGTTCATGAGTCGGCTGCGATCCCACTGGCCGTTCTTTCCGCGAATCTGGTATTCTGCCAAGTCATTGTGGGTCTCCAGAGTTCCGAAAGGAAGTTCGCCGGTGAGCAGTTGATAGACCATCACGCCAAATGAGAAAATATCGGTAGTCGGCAATACGGTGGCGCCTCCACGGGCACGGATGACCTGCTCAGGCGGCATATAGGCGTATGTGCCGAATATCTGATTGGGTTTGCCGAAGATGTTCCGCTGTGTCATCCGGTTTGTCCGGTCTCCGGCAATGCCGAAGTCGGTTAGTGCTGCAGCACCGTTCTCCTTGAATAGGACGTTCTCCGGTTTCAGGTCGCGGTGTACTTTCCCGTGAGCATGAAGGGCACTCAAGCCTACCAGAATGTCCTGGCAGATGCGGGGTGTCCTGGAGTCCACATGACCTAAGCATGGCTCAAGGTCACCGCCGGGGCAGAACTCCATGACGATGTACGGATTCCCGCCCACGGTGCCGTATGCTAACGACTGCACCAAGTTCTCGCAGGGAATCTGTCCTGTCTTGAACTCCATCTCAAAGCGGTCCATCAGCGGCTGCCGGATTTCTGCCGGTACCTCCCATAGGCGCAGTAGCTTCAGAGCGTATTTCAGTCGGTGGCGGTCCTCTACGAGATAGACCACACCGAAGGAACCCTCGCCGAGGGTTTTCTTGACCGTATATGTGTTATCAATGATATGGCCAGGCTGAAAATCGCATCTGTCTACTACCTGATAGTTGCTCATAGCACCTGTTTGTGGTAATTATGACTCTGTCTCGAACTTGAAGCGGCGGTCTCCTAACAGGATGACATCACCGGGCTGTATCTCCAAGGGACGGTTAGCCTCCAAGTATGTTGAGTGCAGTTCGCTACTGTTCTGGATAAACCATTTCCCGTCTTCGTAGCTAAGCTGTGCCTGTTCCTTCGAGGTGATGGTACGGTTGGAGTTCTCTGTGTTCTCGCGGTTCAGCATCACAGTAGTTCCCTCGTAGCTGTTCTTCGTTGCCTCAGTCTGTTCATCTTCCTCAGGAATGATGGTCAGTGAGCATTTCGGAGCAGGAGGAGGCGGAGCTTGCTTGTGGCGCTTCACTCTGATGGTCGGCAGGTGTATGCGTTCGCCGCACTTGGGGCAGAACTTGAAGTCGATAGGTACTTCGCAGCCGCATTTCTGGCAGGTAACCTTCTCATCTATGTCAATCTCGGCCTTGGGCACTTCCGTCTTGACGCCTGCCGGCTTGGCCTTGGGTTTCTCCTTAGGTTTGTTAGCAGCATTGATAGGAGCGCCACAGCTCGGACAGCTGTTGAATTCGTTCATGACAGGATAGCCGCACTGTGGGCAGGGACGTGTTCCCTCGGGGACGACGTTCGGCTGGGGAGCTTGCATGGCTTGAGCCATCTGGGCTGCTGCTACGCCTGCTGCTCCGATGACAGTGGGGCGTGGGGCCTGTTCCCTCATACCGCCCATTCCGGCTGCTCCGATGACGGTAGCCTTAGGCAGTGGGGCGTTACCGTCCATGACAGGCACTCCTCCGCCCATTCCGGCTGCTCCGATGACAGTAGCCTTAGGCAAGGGTGCATTACCACCCATGGCAGGTACTCCTCCACCCATTCCTGCTGCTCCAATGACGGTAGCTTTGGGCAGTGGTGAGTCACCTCCGCCGTAGTTGGGCACGTTTACTCCTTGATACGGATCTGCAGCGTAACCTCCGCCGCCTTGGATGGCGTGTCCGCATTTCACGCAGGTGGTGGCACCTGGATCATTGTCCCATCCACAGTTGTTGCATCTCATAGTCTTTTGGTTTTATTATTAGTATTTAGTATAATTGTCAGTATGATTCCTTATTTGCCCTTCTTCTGGATGAGCTTGATGTGGCGCTCAGCATCTTGGCTTCTGACGACGATATAGCCGATTCGCTCTTCCTTGGTCGGATTGGCTTCAAACTGCATCGAGAGCTCGTTCATGGTGATGCCCGTGCGCTCTTTCCTTCCCAGCTTCTTGGTTGAGAGGAACTTTACCCATGACGGCGCCTTTGTGATGAACCAGTTGCGGCCGTCAGCCAGCAACGTGTCCGACTGGCAGTTGATGGAAATCACCTGTTCGTCGCCTGCGCGGTTGATGTTCTTGATCTCTTCTTTGCTGACAGAGAGTGTTGCGTTCCTTGCCGGCCCCTGGGTAACCAAGAGGTTCTTCACCTCGCGGCTGTTCTTGTCCGAGATAACTTTTATGCTAGCCGTCCTGTAGACGGTCAGGTTGGATGCCGTTGTCTTGACAATCAGGAAGTTTCCGTCGTCTTTGGGTTCAATACTGCACCAGGAACCGTCGGCCTCGTGCTCCAGTTCAGCCTTCCATCCTCCTGCTGCCTTCACGCCAATCACCTCTGCTCCGGCAGCATGTCCGTCGAAATAGATTGCGTCGCGTTCCAGCGTCACCTTGTCGCTGACGACAGGCTTGCTCTTGACCTGCGCTTCACTTTTCTTGGCTTTGCTGGCTTTGTTGCATTTGGCTATCATGGCCTGGCACTTCTTCTTGTTGGCCGCGCTCTTGTTCAGAATCATGGACTCGTTGAAGAGTTTGATGGCGCCCTGATAGTTCCCTTTGTTATACAGAGCCACACCCTCGTCGTATTTCGACGCGGCGCTCTGTGCAAACGTGTTGGCTGCTGGCGTCAGGCAAAGCATGAGAGTCAGCAGCAGTATCTTGATCAGGCTTCTCATTCTTCTGTCTGTTCTGTTAGTTCTGTTTGTTTAGTTTCGGATGTTGTTGTTTCTATAAGTTTCTCAATGTAGGGACGGATGGCGTCGGCACGCTCTTGGTAGAGGTCAGCCGTTTCCTTTGATCCTAACTGCGTGAAAGCTTTGATGTCCTGCTCCAGCATGACATAGATGCTGTAGAGCTGGCTCTCTGCATTTGTCTTGAGTGCGTTCAGCTGCTTGCCCAGACTGGCGTTCGTCAGTGCAGAGCCAGCGGCAGCTTCCGCCTCAGTATCATATTCCTTGCACTTATTGATAACTTCTATGTAGTATTCCTCTATCTTTCCATTCTCAGGGTTCAGCAGCTCCTCACTGTATTTAGCCTGGTGGTCGGCTGCCTTCTGGGCGTACTCATTGGCCATGATTAGCTTGCTCTGGGCAATGGAGTCCAAATTCACCTGTGGCGCCAACGTCTCAACGACCGGCTCCTCTGCCTGGTCACCGCCTCCGCTGCAGAAAGCTACCAGCCCGATAATCAGCAACAGGGCAACAATGCCGGCACCGATGCCAATCTGAAGGTTACGCGGCATCTTCTTGAATTTGTCCACGATGTCTGCCACAGGATTTGCATTCAGCGGCTGCGACTTCTTCGCTATCTGTTGGGCTTGCGGCTCCGGCTGAGGGGCAGCCTTGGGCGCTGGCTGAGGCTTCTGCTTCTGCTGCTTCGCAGGCTTTGGTTCCACCTTAGGGGCAGGCTCCTGCTTTGGCTGGGGTACTGGCTGCGGTGTCGGCTGCGATGCCGGCTGGGGCGCTGGTTGCGGTTGTGGCTGGGGAACAGGCTGCGGCTGCGATTGCGACTGCGGTGCAGGCTGTGGCTCCGTCTTTACTTGCATTCCCGTGAGGGGAACGGTGCCTACGTTGATGCCGTGCAGGTGGTTGTAGGTCATCTCCTCAATGGCCTGTGCCGATGGGCGTTCCCACGTCTCCTTGGCCAGACAGCTGTAGACGATGCTCTTCAGCTCTTCCGAGAAATTTTCTTCCATGATGGGGATGTCGGCCCCGTTCTTCTGGGTCACGCCTCCGTAGTTGCCGAAGGGTGGGTTCCCGGCTGTCATAATCTCATACATCATGGCACCTAACGACCAGACGTCGCTGGCCATGATGGGTATTGGCGTGGAACTGAAGCGCTCCGGCCCCATGTAGGCCAGTGTGCCGCCGCTCTGCTCCTGAGCCCCGCCACGGATGGTGTTGCGCGCGCGGGCACTTATACCGAAGTCGGTAATCATGTAGCGTCCCTCGTCGCTGATGAGGATATTGTCGGGCTTGATGTCCTGATGGATGACGGGCGGTTTCTTGCTATGCAGGTAGGCCAGTCCGGCAGCTACGTCGTGCAGCATCTTCCAGGCCTCTTTCTCGGTGATATGTTCCTTGCCGGTCACATATTTGAAGGCAGAGCCATTCTTGCACAGTGGCATAATCAGGTAGGGCTGACGTTCCCAGCTGTCAAAGTAGGTGGGTTTCAGGAGGTTCGTGTGGTTCATGTCGAACACCATCGAGAATTCCTGTGTGAAAATCTTGATGCCGTCATCGTCCAAGCCGGTGCCCGGGGCGTAGATCTTGATGGCCACCTGAATCTTTGTCCAAGTGTCATCAGCCAGCCAAACCTCAGCAAAGCTGCCGCGGCCAAGTAGCCTGACAAGCATGTACCTCTCCTTTTCTCCGAATATCTGGCCTTCTTTCAGCATTTTCTTAGAAGCTCTATAGCTTTTTTCTCCCGCCGACACCCCTTGCAGGATAATGATTGTTTCCGATTGGTGTGCATACACAGAAGCGGCGAAGGTGTCCGTTCGCTGTACGAATCGCTTTTCCTGCTTTGCTGCTTGCTCCTTTTCTTACAAAAGAGACTGCAGTAGATTTTGCAAAGGTATAAATAAAAGTTGATAACTCCAAATATTTTTATTAAAAAATCATAATTCCAATGAAAAAAGAGTGAAAGAAATAGTACCTTTGTAGCCATGAAGCAAGTAAGACCGAAGAAAAACCTGGGCCAGCATTTCCTTGTTGACCTGTCTATCGCCCGCCGCATCGCTGATACTGTGGATGCCTGTCCTCAACTTCCCGTGTTAGAGGTAGGGCCGGGCATGGGGGTGATGACCCAGTATCTGTTGGAGAAACCGCGTCAGCTGAAAGTTGTGGAAATCGACCGGGAGTCAGTATCTTACCTGCGTGCCCATTTCCCGCAGTTTGCTGAGGGGGAAAATGCTGCCGCCGCTCCGCAGATTATCGAGGGTGACTTCCTGCGCATGGACCTCTCGCAGCTGTTCAGCGGCGGGCAGTTCGTCCTGACGGGCAACTATCCTTACGACATTTCCTCGCAGATATTCTTCAAGATGCTTGACAATAAGGACCTGATACCCTGCTGCACGGGCATGATCCAGCATGAGGTGGCGCTGCGCATGGCCTCCCAGCCGGGCAACAAGCAGTATGGCATTCTCTCCGTACTCATTCAGGCATTCTACGACGTAGAGTATCTCTTCACCGTCGAACCCTCCGTCTTCAATCCGCCGCCCAAAGTGCAGAGTGCCGTCATCCGCATGACGCGCAACCAGGTCACCGACCTCGGCTGCGACGAGCAACTCTTCCGCCGCGTGGTCAAGACCGTGTTCGGCCAGCGTCGCAAGATGCTCCGCGTCTCCCTTCGCCAGCTGCTCCCTGCTGACGCCCCCATATTCGTCACCCACGCCGACTTCCTGACCAAGCGCCCCGAACAACTTTCCATCCCGGAGTTCATACAATTGACAAACCTCGTGGAGAGTGAGCAATCCTAAACCAGTGGTTTGCGATTCTAAACCACTGGTTTACGATTCTAAATCGGTGGTTTACGATCCTAAACCACTGGTTTACGATTGTTCCACCCCGTGGAACAAAACTGAAGTACCAACTTTCTGACTTTTCCTGATACACTGGTTTACCGTCACGGACTTCCTGCTTTGAGACACTCATTTGACGGGTTGGGCTGATTTTTACTGATTTTCGCATCGCCCCATCTGTGTCTGAACATCAAACACCTGTGTCTGAATGCCGGGCCACAATCAAACAATTTGTCCGTTTTCTCGCGCACGCGTGCGTAATATTATGGTTTAATACAAATTATCCCACCCATCCTACCCATCCTACACCTAACGCGGGTGTCGGATGGGTAGGATGGGTGGGATGTTTTCGTGTTCCCTTTCATTAATACGCGCGTACGCGCGAGACTCCATTGGGCGAGCTCACCACGTAGAGGCCGGCGGGCAGTTGCTGCTTCATTGCGTTCAGCCCCTCGGTGCTGCCGGAGTAGACGAGTTGGCCAGCCATGTTGTAAACATTGACCATTGAACGTTGACCATTGACCATTGAACGTGGAACGTCGAATGTTGAGTCGATGCCGGTAGCCGTTTCATCGGCGAAGTTGATGGTGATGAACTCACGGGCGTTGGCCGAACCGCTATCGAAGTAGGCTTCGAAGGGACGCACAGCACGCAGGTCTCTGACGAAGAGGCTGCCCGCCGTCCCACCGCCCGTGGCAGTTGAGAAGTCGCCGGTGGCGTTGATGGCGTAGACGGTGCTGCCCCTATCTACTGCCGCAAACGTGGGCCTCAGCGTCTTGCCCTCATAGCTCACGTTGGTCATCTCTGCCTCGTCCGTCCGCTTGATGGTGACGCTGCTCGCGGTGAACTGCACTTTGCCGTTCAGGCAGTCCTCATCGTAGTAGGAAGCGTTGTTCGGCATACTGATGAGGTAGGGTTTGTTGGCTTCTATTGCCTGCGCTTCCACGAAGCCGCCGCTGGTCAGTCTGTAGAGCCAGAAGGGTTTGGCCTTGCTTCCCTCCGTATACTTGGCAAACGGAACGACTTCGCCTTTTGACTCGTGACGGTAGACCTGCACGTCGAACGGCAGGGCGATGGTCTCCCATCCCGCTGACGCGCCCTTGCCAGTCTCCATCGTGAAGCGGTGAGAGAAGGTGGCACTTTGGGCGGTGAATGTCTGGATGCTGTGGAACGGACTGTTCTCCGTCAGTACTAAACTTTCTGCCACGCCATTTATCACCACGTTGTCTATGCCCTTGCTGGGCATCACGTCCTCGTCTTTTACGAAGATCAGGATGTTGGGCCGTGCTTCCTTCAGCCTCTCCACCAGTTTGGCGGTGAGCATGGTGTTGCTCTCCCAGATGAGCGACAGCAGACCCGCATCGTTGAAGGCATTCTCTCCCACCGAGGTGATGGTGGCGGGGATGGTCATCTCAGTCAGGTTGCTACAGCCCTGGAAAGCGTAATCTTTGATGCTGTTCAGGTTGGTGAAGTATTTCAGCTCGTGGAATGTCCTGATGGCCTTGTTGTCCTTGAACACCGTTCCCAAGTCGGTCACAGCCGCTGCCTCTGCCTCCGACAGCTCTCCGTCGCCGTTGGTATCCCAGTTTTGCACGCAGATTCGCTTCACTTCGGCATCTGCGAAGGTGATGTTCTTGCTGACTACGGGCTTGGGGGTAATGGTCAGTGAGCCGTTTACATAACTTATATGATAGTTCTGTGCCTCGGCATCGCTGACGGTGACAGTATAGGTACCGACGGGGCTGTCTTTCGTGGCGTTGCAGCTGACGGTGGGCTGCTTGGTCAGCACGCTCTTCGTCTCACCGTTCTTGAATCCTGTGTAGTTCAGCGTGAATTCCGGGTTGTCCTGACCTTCTTCCTTCGTGTAGCTGCCTGCGCTGATGGTCAGTGGCGCCTTGGTAATGGTCAGCGTGCCTTTCACTAAGTTCACGGTCTTGTTGCTCACCGTTCCCGTCTGTATTACGATGTCGTAGGTTCCTACGGGTGAAGTCTTTGTGGCTGAGCAGCTGAGCGTCGGCTGTCCTGACGTGATGGTGCCGCTCGTCACCTCGTAGCCGAACGTCGGATTCTCCTCACCATATTCGCGGGTGTAGCTATTGGCGGTCAGGGTGACATCATCGGGGTCGCCTCCCTCCTGCATGATAGTCTTGAAGTTCTTCCAGCCGTCCGTTGCCTGGTATTTGGCTTTTGTGCCTTTGGGGACATACAGGGTGGCGGTGTCGTATGTGTCAAACACATTCTCATCAATGGCGAATGGTTGCTCTATTAGTGAATGGACTTCTTGCAAGCCGCTGCACCCCCCAAAAGCATTTTCTATTATGCTTGTCACGCTGTTGGGTATTGTAATGGAGGTCAGGCCGGTACAGCCATAGAAAGCAACTCTTCCTATGCTCGTCACGGTGTTAGGAATGATTGTATTCTTACATCCTGTAATCAGTTCGTTATTGGAAGTATTGATGATAGCATTGCAGTTGTTGCGGGAATCGTAAGCAGGGTTTCCTCCCTCCACAATAATCGAGGCTATACCTGCACATTCCCAGAAAGCATTACCACCAATGCTCGTCACGGAGTTGGGGATGGTGACGGAGGTCAGGCCGCTGCAATTTATGAAAGCATAGCTTCTGATGCTCGTCACGGAGTTGGGGATGGTGACGGAGGTCAGGCCGCTGCAATTTTCGAAAGCAGAGTTTCCGATGCTCGTCACGGAGTTGGGGATGGTGACGGAGGTCAGGCCGCTGCAATTTTCGAAAGCAGACCTTCCGATGCTCGTCACGGAGTTGGGGATGGTGACGGAGGTCAGGCCGCTGCACTTATAGAAAGTATAGTCTCCTATGCTCGTCACGGAGTTGGGGATGGTGACGGAGGTCAGGCTGCTGCAATTGTAGAAAGCAGACCTTCCGAGACTCGTCACGGAGTTGGGGATGGTGATGGAGGTCAGGCCGCTGCAATAATAGAAAGCATAGCTTCTAATGGTAGTTAGCCCCGTGAAATACTGTAGCTCGTTGAATGTCTTAATGGTTTTATTATTCTTGAACACCTCTCCTAAATCCGTCACCGCCGCAGCCTCATCCTCCGACAGTTCACCGTCGCCATTGGTATCCCAATTCTGAACGCAGAGATGCTTCACCTCGGCATCGGCGAAGGTGATGATCTTCGCTGTTTCTCCACCTTCTTCCACGATGTTCTTAAAGTTCTTCCAGCCTTCCGTTGCCTGGTATTTGGCTTTTGTGCCCGCAGGAACATGAAGGGTGGTGGCATCGTAAGTGTTGAATACATTCTCAGGTATGGCAAATGGTTTCTCGATCAAAGAATGAATTTCCTGCAGATTGCTGCAATCTCCAAAAGCATAATTTCCGATGCTCGTCACGGAGTTGGGGATGGTAATGGAGGTTAGGCTGCTGCAACTATTGAAAGCATTGGATTCTATTCTCGTTACGGAGTTTGGGATGGTGATGGCGGTCAGGCCAGCGCAACGCAAGAAAACACCGTCTCCTATGCTCGTCACGGAGTTGGGGATGGTGACAGAGGTCAGACCGCTGCAATCATAGAAAGCATAGCTTCCTATGTTTGTCACGGAGTTGGGGATAGTGACGGAGGTCAGGGCGCTGCAACCTCCGAAAGCAATGCTTCCAATGCTCGTCACAGAGTTGGGGATAACCAGTTGCTTGATTTCCTCTCCATTCAAATACAAATGATGTGCATAATAAAGGGGATTTGAGTATTCATTACTAAATGATATTTTACACCACGCTTCCAAATCTGATATGTAAACGGAGGTCAGGCCGCTACAATCTTTGAAAGCAGCGTCTCTTATACTCGTTATGGAGTTGGGGATGGCGACGGATGTTAGGCCGCTGCATCCCATGAAAGCACCGTTTCCAATGCTCGTCACAGAGTTGGGAATAGTGACGGAAGTCAGTCCGGTACAATTTAAGAAAGCATTCCCTTCGATGCTCGTCACGCTGTTGGGGATGCTGATGGAGGTCAGACCTCTGCACGAATAGAATGCTTGTACTTCGAGTGTTGTTACGGAATTAGGGATGGTGATGGAGGTAAGACCACTGCACATACAGAAAGCCTCCTTCCCAATGGCTTTCAGTCCTGTGAAATACTGCAGTTCGTTGAACGACTTAATGTTTTTATTATTCCAGAATACGTTTCCTAAGTCTTTCACTGCTGCGGCTTCTGTTTCCGATAATTTGCCGTCTAAGCTGGTGTCCCAATTGCGTATGCAGATTTTCTTAACCTCTGGATCAACGAAAGTGATTTTACCTGCTGCCTCATATTCAATTTCCACAATGTTATTATGGTTCTCAATTTTATTAAAGTTCTTCCAGCCTCCAGTCGCCAGATATTGCTCTTTTGTTCCTTTGGGAACATAAAGGGTAGCGGAGGAAAGAACTTCGACATTAACACCAGTTTCCTCGTCAAAGGAAAAACCTGTAGAAAAAGTACTCTCACGAATGGTGAAAGGTGACTTGATTTTCGAACGCACTTCTTTTAGACTTAAACATTGTCGAAAGGCACCTACCCCGATGCTCGTCACGGAGTTAGGAATAGTGACAGATGTCAGGTTGCTGCATCTAAAAAAAGCAGAATTTCCAATGCTTGTTACAGAGTTTGGAATGTCGATAGAGGTTAGACTTATACATTTGTAGAAAGCATACTCTCCGATGTTTGACACTGAATTGGGAATGGTGATGGAAGTCAAGCTTAAACAGTAATCGAATGCAGAATGACCAAAGCTTTTTACAGATTTTGGGATGATAATGGAGGTTAAATATCTACATCCTGAGAAACCACCATCAGCGATTTTCGTTATAGAAAAACCTTCTACATTCTCCGGGATGGTAAGGACGCCTGAGACATCCCTACCGTAATTACCAACTTCACATTCTTTGGGACTGAGGCTGGTGATTATGAAACGTAATTCAATCCCTTCTTTCGACTTCGCCAAAATTTGGTCTCCTACGTTGTAGGCGAAAGAAGGAAGGGAGAATACGGCCATCCACGAGAGGATGGTGACGAGGATGCTGGTATGTAGGGTTTTTGCTTTCATGACTGTGAAGGTGTTTGGTTAGTATAGTGCTCTCGCTGTCTGCGTGCCAGGGAGGTTGTTGTCATTTCTGCCTGGTTTTTCCTTGGATGCGGCATCCTGACGGACGGAGATGGTCTGCGTCAGGTCGCTGGCGCGGACGGTGATGGTGGCCGTTCGCTCCTGCTGCTCCGTGTTCTCGGTAGCCGTAAGGGTGACGGTGCCGTTGTTGCTGCCCGAAGCGGGAGAGCAGCTGAGCCAGGAGGCATCGTCGGTGACCGTCCACGACTGGTTTGACGTGACGGTGAACGTCGTGTTGTTAGAGGCGGTGGCACCGAGGGTCAGCTGGGTGGGCGAGACGGTCAGCGTCGGCTGTACCGGCGGGTTGTCAGGATTGTTCGGTGTGCCGGCCTTCTGGTTGACCTTCACGGAGCGCGTCACGCTGCCCGTCCTGTCGGTGATGGTCAGCATGGTGCTGCGCGGTGAGGTGTAGGGGTTCACCATGAGCTCCGTGATGAAGACTGTCTTGTTGCCGCTACCACTGGCAGGCGACACGTTGATCCAGGAGTCATTCAGTGCGATGGTCCATGAGGTATTAGATGTAATCTGTGCGGTGGCAGAGCCGTTTTCTAAGGTTACTTCGGTAGGCGACACGCTCAGCTCTATCTCTGGCGCGTCGTCACTGGGGCAGGCTGTCAGCAGGACTATGCTGCATAGTCCTGCTGCCCAGCTTATCATGGTTTTCTTCATGTGTTTGTTATATATATTAAGGAATAACTATCTTTTTGCCATTTACCAAGTAAACGCCGGCGGGCAGTTGCTGCTTCAATGCGTTCAGGTCATCGGCGCTGCCGGAGTAAACGAGTTGGCCGGAGAGGCTGTAGACGTTGAACGTTGAACGTTGAACATTCTTGCCTTGCAAGCGTCCTTCGGCCGAGCGGAACGATGAGCGGAACGGTGTGTCGATGCCGGTGGAGGTGTTGTCGGCAAAGGGGATGTCGATGACGGAGCGTGCACCCGTCGGGTCGTTGTAGTAGAAGTAGGCCTCGAAGGGATAGATGATACGCAGATTGCTGATGAACACACTACCGGCTGTACGGGCATCCGTGAGGTTCCAGAGGTCGGTTGCAGAGTTGATGGCATGAACGTTGCGCTCACGAGAGTTGAACATATACATCAGCGTGAATTCCTTACCCTGGTAGGTCACACGCTTGTAGTCAGGCTCGTTGCCCTTCAGGGGGATGGCAGCCACGGTGGTGTTTGTGGCAGAGAAGGTCACCTTGCCGTTGACGCAGAAACTACTGCTATAGGCGCTGTTGTTAGGCATGGAGATGAGGTAGGGGGTGTTGGCCTTGATAGTAGAGGCCTGGACGAACCCTGCCGAGCCCAGCTCATAGAGCCAGAAGGGTTTGTTGCCGCTGCCCTTGGTGTAGGCGGCGAAGGGCACCAGTTGTCCTTTCGACTCGTGGGTAACCTGCTGCACGTCGAACGGCAGGGCGATGGTCTCCCAGCCGCCGGCATAGCCGATAGCCGTTTCCATGGAGAAGCGGTGGGTATAGCTGATGCTGGTAGCGGTGAATGTCTGCGGGCAGTGGAACACGCTCCCTTCTGTCAGTATGATGCTTTCCGCCTTGCCGTTGGCCACGACATTCTTCATCTTTGAAGGTGCGATGCTGCGGTTGTTGACGTAGAGCAGGAAGTTGGCTTGGGGCATACTCTCCCATGCGATGTTGTCGAAGGCATTTTCAGGCAGCTTCGTGTTGCTTTTCCAGATGAGTGCCGGTGCGCAGATGCCGTCGAAAGCGTGGGCAGACACTTCGGTCACGGTGGAAGGAACGGTGATTGAGTAGTCGAACGATGATGAGTCCTTGAAGGCATAGTCGCCGATACCTGTCACGGTGAAGGTTTGACCGTAATAATAGATGCTCTCGGGTATCACTCGGTTGGTCATGGTACCCCTTGCCTGGGTGACGGTGGCTGTCTTTGTGTCGAAGTCGACGAGATAGCCGATGCCGTCGACGGTGGTCTGTACCTTGCCGAAACTTGTCAGTTCAATCAGATAGGTCATTTCCTTCATGTTGATGGTGACCTTGATGCTTTTGCTGCCGGCGGGCACTAAGAACGCGGCGTCGTCTTGGAGGTTGTAGCGGCGGTCCAGCTTGCCGGAGAGCCCGTTGTTACCATTGCCCTTGGTGGTACCGTATAATTTTGTCCAGTCACCGTTGTTAGTGATGGCATCGCAAGCTTCATCGTCGCCGATGGCAAACCAGCAGTCGCCCTCTGGAGCGTCGAAGGAAATGGAATATACGGGGTCTTCTGTGACATCATTGCCGATGTGCTTGAATTTCAGCTCCTTAGATGCTGCAGTGCCAACCCAATCGCCGTTAGGACCACCCACGATGTAGTAGTTCGTGGCGGCAGGCGGGTCAGGTGTGACCTGTCCGTCGCTTAGTGTCACCTCTATGGGCTTGGTGCTGGAGGCGGTTGTGCCGTCGCCTAACTGTCCGCTCCTGTTCCATCCCCAAACCCAGACGGTGCCGTCATTCTTCATGGCGATAGTATTATAGTCGGAGGCTGCCATCTGTTTGACGCTGGTCATAATCCTTGTCGGCTCTGTCTTATCGCTTTTCGAGCCGTCGCCTATCTGGCCTTCGTCGTTCAGTCCCCATGCATAAAGCACGCTACTGTTGTCGATGGCTAAGGAGTGGGCACGTCCTGTAGCAATCATCTTGGCGCCGTTCATGATTTTTTTGGCTGTGAGTGTCTGTGCCTTCGAGCCGTCGCCCAACTGTCCGGAGGTGTTTCGGCCTGATGCATAGATGCTTTCGTCGTTCATCTGGAAGAGCGTGTGGTACTCGCCGCCAACCACCGACTTGACGCCGTCTCTTATCTGTCGTGGTGCCCTGCGGTTAAGCCTCGTGCCGTCGCCAAACTGTCCTTCGGTGTTTTGGCCCCAGCCCCAAAGCGTACCGTTGTTCTCAATGGCGAAGGTGTAGTTGCATCCTGCGCCTATCTGCTTGACACCCTCCATGATCTTCACGGGGGAGTTCTTGGTGACGTAGGTGTCATCGCCTATCTGACCCTTGCTGTTGTATCCCCATGTCCATACGGAGCCGTCGGTTTTCAGGACGACGGTATGATAGTCGCCTGCCGCCACCTGCTTGACGCCGTCCATGATCTTCACGGGCTTGTAGCGGTTTTCAAGGGTGCCGTCGCCTAACTGTCCGTTGTTGTTCTGTCCCCATGCCCAAAGGGTGCCGTCGTTCTTGATGACGAGGGAGTGGTACAAACCTGCTGCCACGGAGACGACGTTCGACATGATCTTCACGGGCTTTGGACATTTCGCAGTCTCCAACTTGCCGTCGCCTATCTGTCCGTAATTGTTGTTTCCCCATGCCCAGAGCGTTCCGTCGCTCTTGACGGCGAGGTAGTGCTCGCCGCCGGCTGCCACCAGGTTGTCTGCCCACGTGGACAGAGTGCTGGCGAGTGATAATACGAAAAGAATAATATACTTTTTCATTTTGATACGTCGTGTTTAGGGGTTGTTTTTCTTCTTGCGGCTATACTGCGGCAGGTTGTTGTCGCCGCTGCCGGGTTCATTCTCGGTAGCTGATGCAGCATCCTGACGGATAGTGATGGTCTTCGACAGGTCGCCGGCTCGTACGGTAACCGTACCCTGGCGCTGGCTTGTCTCGTTGTTGTTGCTCACTGATACGGTGACAGTTTTGTCGCCTGAGCCGGAAGAGGGCTGGCAGGCAATCCATGCGTTGCTGACGCTGACTGTCCACGACTGGTTCGAGGTGATGGTAAACGTCTGCGACGCGGGGTTGCTGGCGGCGAACGATAGGCTCGTCGTGCTGACGTTCAGCGTCGGAGTTGGCGTCGGTGTGCTGGCGGCAGCGTCCTGCTTGACGGTGATGGTCTGTGTCAGCTCGCCAGCACGGACGGTGATGGTGGCCGTGCGCTCCTGCTCGTCCTTGTTCTCGCTGGTGGTGACATTGATGCTGGCGTTGCCCGTTCCTTCAGAGGGTGAACAGCTGAGCCAGGAAGCGTCGTCGCTGATGGTCCACGTGGTGTTTGACGTGACGTTGAACGAGGCACTGGTGGCGGTTGCTGCCAGACTCAGTGTCTGCGTGCTGAGTGTCAGCGTGGGCTGCTGGGCAGCTGCGTCCTGACGGACGGTAATGGTCTTGGTGATGTCATCGGCGCGGACGGTGATGGTGGCCGAGCGCGACTGCTGCTCCTTATTCTCCGTGACCGATACGGTGACGGTGCCCTTGCCTGTGCCTTCAGTGGGCGCGCAGCTGAGCCAGGAAGCGTCATCGCTGACTGTCCACGAAAGGTTTGACGTAATAATAAAAGTATTGTTGTTAGAAGCGGCAGCACTCAGGGTCAGTTCTCCAATGGAGAGGGTGAGGGCAGGCGTGGCTCCTGTCTGGCTCACGTTGATGTTGGCAACGGCCTTGCCGTCGCCGCTGGCAAACTTGATGACGCCAGTGCGCTTCTCTGTAGAAGTGTTCTCGGTTGCAGTAAGTACAAGGTTCGTGTCACCGTTTCCATTTCCTTTGCAGGAGATCCAGAACGGCTTCTCGGTCACGCTCCACGAGGTATTCGACTTCAGGTTGACAGTCTGCTCGCCGCCCGAGGAGGTGAACTCCATGCTGGTGGGCGAGACAGTCAGCGTCGACTGTGCTGGCGGGTTATCAGGATTGTCAGGCGTGCTCTGCTTGCCTGTCTGGATGACTTTTACCGTGCGCACCTCCTTGTTGGTCCTGTCGGTGATGGTCAGGATGGCGTTACGTGCCTCACTGGAGGGGTTCGACTGTGTCTCAGTGATGGTGACCTTTTGGTTGCCACTGCCACTGCCTGGTGATGCTTTCACCCAGGAGTCGCTGGAGGTGATGGACCAAGTGGTGTTGGAAGTGACGTAGACTTCGGCTATTCCGTTGGCGTCAAGCGTCACACTGGTGGGGGACACGCTCAGCTCAATGTCTGGCGCGTCGTCACTGGGGCAGGCAGTTAGCAGGATAATGCAGCATAGTCCTGCTGCCCAGCCCAATAATGTTTTCTTCATAGGTTTTATAGTTTTTTTGTTTGTTAATGTTCATAAGGAGGTGAAGTGCACAAGCTTCTTACAGGTTTTGTATCTCTTTTTCTGTCAGCTAGGTACTTTCTGCTATGATGGCCCTACCTTCGGGGTTTGCCTTATCGCGGAGCATCCGCTTCACGGCCCAGTCAAAGCGCACGTATTTGTTTTCTACAATCATCTTTCTTTCCTTTACTAGATATTGGCTGCAAATATACGAACTTTTCCCCAAACCTCCAAATTTTTCTGCTAAATTAATTAGGTTCGCGCAAACTACTAACCGCCCCGTGTCAGCCAGCGCTGGACGGGGCAGTTAAAGTGCGGACAAGCCGCAGAGGAAAGAAAGATGTATTTATTCGTGTAGTGTGTGTATGAGGGACTTACCACTGGTAGTCCTCAATATAGCCGTCGAAGTGTATCTGCTTCGTCCAGCCCTTCGCCTTACATGTACGGCGGATTTCTTTTTCTATTTCTGGAGTGATGGGTTTGGTACCGTTGTGGTAACGGTAGTAGGCTGTTCTCGAGAAGCGTTCGATTAGTGCATCCTTGATGCTCTTCTCCTGCCATCTCGGCATATCGTGGTAGAAACTCTTCATGCCCAACGGCATCTTTAGCGGCTTAGCGCTTCTGAATACCGGACATTTACCCTCTTTCACCAAAGCGTTCTTCGGGTTGATGAACAGGCGGCTGATGGGCTGCTCGCCTGTCACGTGCTGCCCGACAACCCATCTAAGGCATTTGTCTCGGCGGGCGCAACGCTCGTTGAGGCAGATGAGATAGGTGGCGACTTTGTCTCCAAAAGGGTTTTCCTGTTGCGTCATAGGGCTATTGGTCTCTTTTCGGTTGCAAAAGTAACTATAATTTTCGATACGTGCAAATTTTTCCACGAAATTTTTTCTTAAAAAATCTTACATTCCTGCATTTTATGATATAATCTGTTGTATTACAAATAGTTATGTTGTGTATGTGTGCCGTGTACCCTGTTTTTATCCTACATTTATTTTGTAATCTGTTTGTGTAAATCTTGAGTATTACGTCGTATTTATCTGATTATAAGTTAGTTTATAGATATTATAAGTCCTGGGTATCATTTGTTTTTTCATGCTTAACAACTTGTTTCTCCCCTAGAAATTATTATTATGCACCGTTTTAGAATGATAATACTGTTAGTTTCAACTTCCAGATTTGTTTGAAACTTTTTGTACCAATTCAAATTTGTGTATCTTTAGTGTAGGTTATTTGTCATACCTTCATTTTCTAATTTTTTGTTAACCAATAGATTATAAGAATTCATGTAGGTATGTATGTTTTTTTCTTGTTTATTTCTTTGCTTGTTTCAAATTATTTTCGTATATTTGCACCGCAAAACCTACATTAGTAATGGATATGGGAACCAAGACAATTACTTTGATGAAGCACAGCCAGGGGAAGGAGCGGCTCGTCCTGGTGGGCCTCGACGAGGTAGCGACTATGATCCGCTCGGGTAACTATCAGAAGGAGGTGGAGGCTGTCCGCGAGTTGTGTCCTTTGCGGGGCTTTTCCCGTGAGGAAGACGGCACTATTCAAGGACCGGAAAAACTGATCAAACCCCTGCCGCGACTGTGCTTCTCGTCTCAGATGACCAACCGCAAACGTCTGCGCCTTGTGCCTTATACAGGCTTGGTGATGTTGGAGGTGAACGACCTGCCCGGCTATGTCGAGGCCTGCGCCGTCCGCGACGGAGCCGCCCAGATGCTCCATACGCTGATGGCCTTTGTCGGCGCCAGCAGCCGCTCGGTGAAAATCGTCTGCACCGGTGATATGCTCGGCGGTGGAGGTCTGCCCGAGGGTGACGACGTACATCGTTTCCACGAGAACCTCTACGAGAAGGCGCGACTGGCATACAATGCACAGTTGGGCGTCTCCGTGGAAAAGCTGGAACCTCTGCTCCACCGTGTTTGCTACATGAGCTACGACCCTAACCTTTTCTATAATCCCCAGGCAATCCCCTTCCTTACCGACTGCGCCGAGGTGGAGCAGGCCGTCACCGTGGTACACTCCTCAGATATGGAGCCCGACGAACTGGTGCCTGGTCACGACCGCTACCACTCCCTGCAGCTCATCTATGAGTATAACCTCTCGAAGGCACTCGACGAGGTGGAGGGCATTACCGAGGAAGAGGGACGCACCCATCTGCTGCTCACCCGTTTGGCAGCCCACTGCTGTGAGACAGGACTGCCGATGGCTGTGGCACAGCGACTGGCTATGTTCAGCACCTCGATGGGCAAAGACAAGGATGTCGTCCGAAAGGTATTTGAAAACGCTTACCGCGAAGAGCACGAGCGGCAGTACCGCCGCCGCAAGGAGATTGTCCGTCCGCTGAAGAACATACCGCCGGAGACGTTGCTGACAATGAAGATTGACGTGTTCCTACGCTCGAACTACGAACTGCGCAAGAACGTGATGCGAGGAGTGGCTGAATTCCGTCCGAGGACAGGCCTCGGCTTCGACTTCCGCGACCTCACAGAGGAGGCGCGCAACAGCATCACCATGCACGCACTCAGTCAGGGCATCAAGTGTTGGGACAAGGACATTCGCCGCTACGTCAACTCCAACGACATTGAACTCTATGATCCCATGCAGGACTTTCTCTATCACCTGCCCAAATGGGACGGGCAGGACCGTGTCACACCGCTCGCCCTCCGTGTAAAAACCCAGTACGAGCAGTGGGCGTACCTCTTCCGTCTGTGGATGCGCTCGATGGTAGCCATGTGGCTCGGCAAGGGCCAGCTCACGGGCAACGCGCTCGTACCTTTATTAATAGGACGTCAGGGCTGCGGCAAGTCCAGCTTCTGCCGCATCCTCCTGCCGCGCGACCAGCGTCAGTACTACAACGACCGCATCAACTTCAAGAACGAGTCCGACCTCAACCTCGGCCTCACCTCCTTTGCGCTCATCAATCTCGACGAGTTCGACAAGATTACCCAGCGCCAGCAAATCGTGCTGAAGTATCTCGTCTCCACCGCCGACCTGAAGTACCGCCCGCCCTACGGTACAGCCTATTCCGCACACCGCCGCTACGCCTCGTTCATCGGAACCACCAACGAGCCCTTGCCGCTGACCGACCCCTCCGGCTCCCGTCGCTTCGTCTGCGTCACCGTCGAGGGCAGCATCGACTTCGAGACGCCCGTCAACTATCGCCAGCTCTACGCCCAGTTGCTTAAAGAAATCTCCGACGGCGAGCGCTATTGGCTCACCAAGGAGGAGGAACAGGAATTAATGACTCACAACCTGCAGTACCAGCAAATCAGCGGTATCGGCGAGATGCTCCTCTCCCTGATACGTCGGCCGGAAGTCGGCGACGACGAGAACGTCTGTCAGTGGCTCACCCTCAAGGAAATCTCCAGTCGCATGAAGGCCCGCTTCAAGTCCGGCTACAAGGAGGACTTCAGCGCACTCTGTAAGATTGGCAGCTTCCTGAGCCGTCCCGAATACAAGTTCCGCAGCCGCCGCACAAGCCAGGGCATGGCCTACTACGTGGTAATGAAGGAGTAGCTCCTGCGGCTAACCTGTCAGAAGGGGCGTTTACGAGTTAAAGACAAGTTCATGGTAGAATGGCTTCGCAGAGCATAGCTGCGAAGCCATTCACATTGCAACTTTGATTATGCTTTTGGAGTCACACCTTTGGTGTTATACCTTTAATGCGATAAGATTCATTATTTCACCACCGTGGCACGGAGGATGCGGACGTCGTGGATAGGTCGGTCGTAGTCGTCGGTGTCGTAGTGCTGGATGCGGTCGACAACGTCCATACCCTCTACCACTTCGCCGAAGACGGTGTATTGGCCGTCAAGATGGGGCGAACCGCCCACCTTTCGGTAGGTTTGTATCTGCTCTGGTGTGAGCTGCACGCGGTGGTTGGTTCTTTCGTCAAGGCGTTGCTGCATCTTCTGGATGTCTACGGTAGAGTAGGTTTTTCCCCAGACAATGTAAAACTGGCAGGCGCTGGAACGCTGTTCTGGGTTCACGTCGTCGTTCTCGCGGGCGGCAGCCACTACACCTCGGCGGTGGTAGATGTCGGGCAGGCGGAATTCTGGCTCGATGGTGTAGGGAAGGTCACCCTCCCCAAGGCTCTGGCCCGGCTGGGCGCGTCGGCTGGTGGGGTCGCCGCCTTGAATCATGAAGTTGGGAATGACTCGGTGGAAGAGCAGCGAATCGTAGAAGTGGTTGTGGACAAGGTTAAGAAAATTGTCACGGTGGCGCGGTGTCTCGTCGTAAAGGGCTATTCGGATGTTGCCTTCGGAGGTCTCAAGAAGCACTTCGGCACGGTTCTGCGCCCCTGCGGGGCTAAATAAAAAATAAAAAAGAATTAGTAATAAACCCGCCAGCTGTCGGTTTCCAGTTTTCGTATTCATCTTAATGGAGTTTTAGATTTCTTATTTCTTCTTTGTTTTTTCTTTTATATTTCTTCTTTTTTCTTTAGGCCGAAGGCCGCAACGTATTCTGCCAGCTGCCACGGAGGAGGCGGATGAGGAAGAGGAGACCGCGGAAGGTGAGCTCAACGGCCATGGCCGTCCACACTCCCTTTAGGCCGAAGCGCGAGGCGAGGGCGGCGGCGAGCGTCAGTCGGACGAGCCACATGGAGCCGAGACTCATGATGGCTGGCTTAAGAGTGTCGCCAGCACCGAGGAACACACCGTTGCAGACAATGGCGGCGGCAAACATGGGCTCTGCCCATGCTTCGATGCGCAGCACGTCGGCACCCAAGGAGACAATTGACTCGACTGGCGACATGATGCCCATCAATTCGGGGGCGAACACCCACATCAGCACGCCCATCAGCGTCATCACGGCAATGCCGAGCCCAACAGACATGTAGGCAAACGAGCGGGTGAGCAGGCGCTGACCGGCACCGATGCCCTGTCCGACGAGTGTCGTGGCGGCTTCCGCTATGCCGAAGCCTGGCATGTAGCAGAGACTCTCAACGGTGATCGCCAGCGAATGGGCTGCAATGGCAATGGTGCCAAGCGGTGCCACGATGATGGTGCTCACCACCTGTGCGCCGCCCATGAGTACATGCTGCAGCCCCATCGGTGCGCCAATTTTGAAAGCGGTGTGCACGGTGTCAGCCTTGGGACGGAAACTACCTGGCCTGCCTTTCAACCGCAGCATGTCGCTGCGTACCAGTAGGAACCAGAGCATCAGACCGGCGGTGATCAGCATGGCCATTCCCGTTCCGACAGCAGCACCTGCCACACCCATGTTGAGTACATAGATGAATAGGTAGTTGAACGCTACGTCCATGCAGCACATGAGGATGTTGAGGGCGGAGGGTATCTTCATATTGCCCGAGCACTTCAGCATGGAACCCGCCAACCCCTCCATCTGGAAGAAGATACCGCAGGCGCCGAAGATGGCGAAATAGCGAGAGGCGTCGTAGGCTATCTCCTCGCTACCGCCCATCCAGTAGGGTAGTGACGGAGCGATGATGACGGCCGTCAGCGAGATGATGACCGCCCAGACGATGCAGCAGACGAGCGACTGACGCAGCACACGACGGGCGGCCTCAAAGTCGTTGGCGCCGATAAAGTGTGCCACCTGCACGGAGAAACCCATGTTGGCCGCCGAGGCCAGACCGCCCATCAGCCAGCCTGTGGTTTCGACAATACCGATGGCTGCTGACGCCTTTGCACCGAGGTGTCCTACCATCGATGCGTCGATGAAGAACATGACCGTGGCCGAGATCTGTGCCAGGATGGAGGGCACGGAGAGGCTCACGATGAGCCGTAGCTTCTCGCTCTGCGTCATCGTGCGCCCTTCGCGGATATAAGACAGGAGGTCGGACACGGGGGATTACGAATTACGAATTACGAATTACGAATTATGAATTACGAATTATGAATTACGAATGATGAATTACGAATGATGAATTACGAATTACGAGTCCTTGCCGGTCAGGTGGTCGGCGGCATCGCGGGCCTGGTCGTTCAGGTTCACGTTCCGTGTGGTCTTAGCCTCGATGGTTCCAGCACGCATGATGTCGGCCATGTCTACACCGGTGGCCGACTTCAGCACGTCGAAGGCCTGCTTGATAGCGATGGGTACGTTGCCACTCATGGCGCTGATACCATTGCCATCTCCGCTATAGATATTGACGTCCTTGATGGCACTAATGGGCTTGGCCACGTTCTCTACCACCTGCGGCAGCACCTCGATCATCATCTGCATGACGGCGGCGTTGTTGTACTTCTTGTAGGCCTCGGCCTTCTTGTCCATGGCCAGAGCTTCTGCCTCACCTTTCTTCTGGATGGCGTAGGCCTCGGCCTCACCCTTGGCCTTGATACCTATTGCCTCCTGCTCTAAGCGGTAGCGTACGGCGTCGGACTCGGCATTCTGTGCTAGGGCGCGCTGCTCGGCCTCGTACTTTTGGGCTTCGGCCACACGTTTACGCTGCTCCAGGTCGGCGGCGGCATCCTTCTCCACTTTGTACTTGTCGGCGTCGGCTTTCTTCTCAATCTCGGCTGCCAGCTGGTTCTGCTTGATCTCAATCTGTTCCTTCGACAGAATTTGCTCGCGCTTGGTCTTCTCGATCTCGGCCTCGACGGTCTTAATGTTGATGGTCTTCTGCTGCTCCTGTTGCTGGATGGCGTAGGCGGCATCGGCATCTGCCTGGGCGGTGTCGGCCTCACGCTTCAGGGCGGCGCGCTTCAGGGCCAGGTCGTTGTTCTTAATGGCGATGGCGGTGTCGGCATCCACACGGGCATCGTTGGCATCCTTGTCGGCATGTGCCACCTGTATCTTTACGTCGCGCTCGGCATTGGCTCTGTTGATGCTGGCGTCTTTCTTAATCTTGGCGGTGTTGTCGGCACCGAGGTCGTGGATGAGGCCCTCCTTGTCGGTGACGTTCTGGATGTTACATGAGATAATCTCGATGCCCAGCTTGGCCATGTCGGGCGAGGCTTTCATCATCACCTGATCGGAGAATCCATCGCGGTCGGTGTTGAGGGAGCGCAGGTCGAGTGTGCCGATAATCTCACGCATGTTACCCTGCAGGGAGTCCTGTAGCTGTTCGGCTATCTCGTTCGGCTGCATGTTCAGAAAGTTCTTGGCGGCCAAGCGAGTACCCTCGGAGTTAGGTGTGACGCGGATCTTGGCCACGGCGTCCACATCGACGTTGATGAAGTCGTTGGTAGGTACGCTCTCCTCGGTTTTGATGTCAACGGTAATCTGTCCGAGGTACACCTTGTCAAGACGTTCTAAGAAGGGAATGCGGAAACCGCCGGAACCGATGAGTACGCGCGGTTCCTTACTAAGACCTGAGATGATGAAGGCAAATGAGGGCGGTGCCTTCACGTAGGAGATGAACACAAAGAGAATGAGCAGCAGGACGGCTGCACCGATAATGGCATAAAGCATGAATGGTTCCATAATTGGTAGTTGTATTATGTTATTAAAATCAATCTATTCTTTATTCTTTACGGTGGAGCCGGCTGTGAAGCGCACTGCCTCCTGTTTCATGGCACGGGCTACGTCTTTGGCGTCGAACCATACGGGTCCACGGCCCAGTTCTGGGGCATTAAACGACTTGAGCGTGTTGTCATAGAACGTGGGGTGACGCTGTGGTAGGCAGAACGGCTTGTGGGCGTGGCCCGCCGTGTCCACGTAGCAGAAGTAGGGCTTGCCGAAGAGACCGTCGTCGCGCTTGGAGGCAAAGACAAACCAGCGGCTGTTGGATGACCAGGAGTGGTAGGTATCACTTTTTTGGCTGTTTACCACTTGCAGGGAGTCTATTGTGCCCGTCTCAAGGTCAAGCATTCGCAGGTCGGCCTCGGGGTGCCAAATGGGGAATGTACCGTAATCTGCCACGGTATAGAGAAGGTGGCGGCCGTCGGGCGAGAGACGCGGGTGACTGATAGATTGTTCCGTTGGCTGCGATGCCATCGCAGTACAATGGACAAGGGTGTCCACCTGCGTGCCGAACTGGCCGGTCTGTCCGTCGAAGGGGATACGGACGAGGGCGTAGTGCAGCTTTTTGATGTCCTGCGGAAGCGAGACACTGTCGGCAGCGCAGTAATAGATATACTTTCCGTCGGGCGAGAAGGTGGGGAAGGTCTCGAATTTCATACTGTCGCTGAGCAAAGGCGACGAGAGGATGCGGCGCTCCTGAAGGTCGGCCACGAAAATGTTCGACTGTGAGTCGAACACTTCCAGACGTTTCTTCGGAACGCTGTGGAAGGCCGGGAAGATGTTGTTCGTAGAGTAGACGATGTAACGTCCGTCAGGGCTGAATCCGAAATATACACTGCCAGGGATGCTGAGCTTTTGTAGTGTGCCATGCTGGTTGAGGATGGCGCCGCCGCCAGGGCCGCGTACATACATCATCGACAGCTCCGGGTTCTGTGAGCCGTAGGTATGGCAGTTCATGCAGCGGTTTTCCAATTGTTCGTAGTGTCCGATGGCTGTTACGTCGAAGTTCTCTACGTGGCGCTGCTGGATCTGCACATTGTTCCATATCTCGTAGTCAGGCTCGATGAGGCGGTAGGTTAGGTAAGGGTCTATCGTGTCTTTCACCACATACCAGCGGAAGGACTGGTATTCCGTCCACTGGCCGTTGACAAGGACGGTGACGGTCACTTCAATACTGTCCGCGTTGCTGGTCAGCACCTTCCATTCGTCGATGTCGAAGACCACCTCGTTGCTTCTTGCGTTTACCACGATGCTGTGCTGGCTGTTGCTCGTCGCAACTGCCTGTATGGCCTCGCAGCCCTCAGTACGTACGAGGAAGTTTAGCGGAGCAATGTTTACGGGGATGGTTACGCCAATGTAGTCGGGATAGATGGACGGCAGGCTTTCACTCTTCTGCACGTTCTCAGGAGAAGGCGCACAGGAGAAGAAGAAAGGAAAAAAAATTAAGAGGTATAACAGTCGTCTCATATCTCGGGGGCTTTTATCTTGTCAAAATAATACCAGTAGGTGTCCTTGAAACGAGTGCTGCCGCGCTGCTGGTTGTACTCCTGGAAGCGTTGCAGCACCTTGGGCAGGTGGATGTACCGCTCCCACTGCTCCTGCGGTGCTTCCGTGCCAGCGAGCCAGATGCAGAGAGCCTCCTGATAGAGTCTCTTCTGGAAACACCGATTCATCATGACGGGGCGTTTGTCGTCTAAGCAATAGCGGTCGTAGTCTCGCTTGAAACTCTCGATATCCTTCAGCAGCAAGTCGCTACAGAGCATGTAGTCCAGCGCAATCCGGTTGTCGGGATTGCGGTCCAACAGCTGTACCATGATGTGGTGGGCATTATCTGAGGTCGTGATGGTGTCGCGCTGGGGAACCAACAGCATTTTCTGTGCGTAGAGGTGCCCATCGTGATGGGTGAACAGTCCCTTCCTAGCATCCGCCGCCCATTGGCGGTAAACGAGCGTTTTCTCTAACAGCCGCAGGAACTTCTGCTGTGCCACGGTGTCCTTGCTGACGATGGCACACTCTGCCAATCGCTTGATCATTCGGACGTTACGGTTCTGCGAAGCAAAGACGTTGGTCATCATGGCGGCACGCTCGGTGAAAGTCATATCGCCCAAGGCCCAGTAAAGCTCGTTCATGTTGATGATGGTCAGGCGCGGTGTCTCCGGCCCTATCTTGTAGAATGTGCCAAGCTGGTTAGGCGTGAATCGCAGCAGGTGGTCAGGCAGCTGGTCCCGCTGCGCCTGCACCAGGTTATAGAAGAAAAGCATCTGCTCAGTCAGTTCTTCGGCGTTTTCAGCCATGTTCACTACGTGGTCGTAGTTGTTGAAGCGGTACTCCGCATCGATGGCGAAATCCTTCTCAAGGATGAAGTTTGGCTGCTGAAGTTGGCGGATGTGTGGATAGGAGAAGAGCAGGAAGGCTGGTAACAGCATGATTGCCAAGCAAGACAGCCGGAGCCACCGGTTCCTAATTAGGGAGACGAGCCATAACGTCAGCGTCCATCCAAATAGGGAAACCGTTTCGCTCAGTCGGTAGCTCACGTTGAAGTGGCAGACAGCGGAGAAGATGATCACCGCCAGCGCAATGGCCAGTGCAACGTAACTGTTCAGCCCGAAGCGGCGCAGAGCACAGCCCAGTAGGATGCCAGACAAGAGTAGGCAGAATGTGAGGATGCTTGCGCCCGCGTACAGATAATAATAGAACTGTGTCAGGAAGTCACCACCAAGACGAGCCAGTCCGCCCGGCTTGTCGAAATATGAACTCACGTACTCCCAGTCCAAGAGGAATAGCTGGTTCTGCTCCTGATAGAAGAAGTGGCATGGGTATTTGTATTGGAAGAACAGCCAGCAGGCGGCGGAAAAGAGCAAGAAGGCAAGAAGGTAGAACAGTAGCACCTTCTTCCCGCCATTCTTTTTTACCTCCACTTTCTCTTCCACTTTATCTCTTTTGAACCTTGTTTACTATCTGCATTTCCAATGTCTGTTCTAACTCGTCGATTTCCTCCTCGGTCGTCGCCCAGCTGGTGACAAAGCGGCAGATGGTGTGATGGTGGTCGGTCTGTCCGAAGTGCGTGAACTGCACTTTCTTCCCTAAGCGTTCCACCTGCTCGTTGTCGATGATAACAAACTGTTGGTTGGTAGGCGAATCGATGTAGAACTGGTAGCCCTTCTGCTGGAAGATGCGTTTCATCCGCATGGCCATCCGTATGGCGTGCTCCGATAGGCGGAAGTAGAGCTTGTCAGTAAACAGTGCCTCAAACTGCAGTCCGATGAGGGCACCTTTAGCAATGACTGCCCCGTGTTGCTTCTGGATGGAGAAGAAGTGCTTGTGTGCCTTGCGGTTGGTGAACACTACGGCTTCACCGCAGAGGGCGCCAATCTTTGTACCGCCTATATAGAAGACGTCACAATGGCGGGCAAGGTAGGGTAGGGTGACGTCGTTCCCCTCTGCCATCAGACCGTAGCCTAAGCGTGCACCGTCAATATACAGCGGAATCTCGTAGCGTAGGCACACCTGGTAGATGTCATCTAATTCCTTGGCAGTATAGAGCGTGCCAAATTCCGTGGGGAAAGTGATGTAAACCAAGCCTGGATGAACGGCATGGTCCTTGTTGCCGTCGTGCATATAGTCATCCAAGTACTTGTTCAAGACCTTCGCCTCCATCTTGCCCTCTGTGTCGGGCAGGGTGATGATTTTGTGCTCAGTAAACTCCACCGCTCCTGCCTCGTGGACGTTGATGTGGCCGCTGCCCACACAGATGACACCCTCGTACTGGTAGAGCATGGAGTCGATGGTGGTGGCATTGGCCTGTGTGCCGCCTGTCAGGAAGAATATCTGCGCATCAGGCAGCCCACATGCTTCGCGGATGCGCTTCTTGGCACGCTCCGAAAACTCGTCGAAACCATAGGGCGTTGGCTTGGTATCGTTGTATTTCACTAAGTTGTCGAGTACCTGTCGGCAGGCTCCGTTATTATAATCACATTCAAATGATATCATCTGTAGTATTCGCGATTTACGTTTATCTGTTTACTATTTGTGGTTTTCTATTTGCGTTTTATGATTTTCTTTGCAAATTTACAGTAAATTTGTCGTGTCGGGCGGTCTTGTTGCGTTAAAAATTGGTAATTCTGCGGCTTTTACAGCATTTATCCGTAATTTTGCACCTCAATTTTGAGAAATAGTTAATTGCAAATCCGTAAATTGTAAATAGAAAGATGAATATCTCATTTGAAAATCCCGACAAAATCAACGGTCTGATGACGATTACCGTTGAGCAGGCAGACTACCAGGAGAAGGTAGACAAGACACTGAAAAACTATCGCAAGCGTGCCAACATCCCAGGTTTCCGTCCTGGCACTGCTCCGATGGGAATGATTAAGCGCCAGTTTGGCACTCAGGTAAAGATGGACGAGATTAACCATCTTTTGGGCGAGAAGCTGACGGAATATATCCGCGAGAACAAGATCCAGATGCTGGGTGAGCCTTTGGCCAGCGAGAAACAGCAGCCGCAGGACTTGGCTGGTGACGGCCCCTTCACTTTCATGTTCGACATCGCTGTGGCTCCTGAGATGAATGCGGAGCTGACGGCCAAGGATAAGATTACCTATTATAATATTAAGGTAGACGACAAACTCATAGACGATCAGGTAAAGATGTATGCCCAGCAGGCCGGTGAGTTCCAGAAGGCCGAAGTGTTTAATGGTAACGACACGATTACCGGTGACCTCCGCCAGCTTGATGAGAAGGGTAGCACTTTGGAGGGTGGCATCACGACCGACAGCGGCATGATCATGCCTGCCTATATCAAAGACGAGGCCCAACGCAAGCTGTTCGACGGCTGCAAGCCCGGCGACATTATCACCTTCAATCCCAAGAAAGCTTATCCCGACAATGATGCAGAGGTAGCTGCCCTGCTGAAGGTGGATAAGGAGCAGGTGAAAGACTTGGAGAGCGACTTCAGCTTCCAGGTGACGGAAATCCGCCACTTCCAACCCGCCGAGGTGAACCAGACCTTGTTCGACCGTGTCTTTGGCGAGGGCACCTGCAAGGACGAGAAAGAGTTCCGCCAGAAGATTGCCGATACTGTAAAGCTTCAGCTGCAGCAGAATAGTGACTTCCGTTTCCTGCAGGACGTGCGTGCCTATTTGGAGAAGAAGGTGGGCGACGTGAAGTTCCCCGAGGCCTTGTTGAAGCGAGTGATGCTCCTGAACAACCAAGATCGTGGTGCCGACTATGTAGAGAAAAACTTTGACGGCAGTATCCGTGAGCTGAAATGGCACTTGATCAAGGAGCAGCTTGTCAGTGCCAACCAGGTGAAGATTGAGGATGACGATGTGAAGGCAGTTGCCAAGGATATCGTCCGTCAGCAGTTTGCCCAGTATGGCATGAGCAACGTGCCCGATGACGTTTTAGAGAACTATGCCGCTGAGCAGTTGAAGAAGCGTGAGAACATTGACAATTTTGTTGACCGCGCTGTTGAGCTGAAGCTCATGCAAACACTCAAGTCAGTGATAAAATTGACCGAAAAGAGCGTTTCTTTGGAAGATTTTAATAAGTTAATGCAAGAAAAATAGTTATTTTTTTGAAAAATAACGGCATTTTGCTGAGGTTATCGTTTTTTTTTATTATCTTTGTATCTACATTTGATGATAAAAGGCCGATAACCTCAGTCTTTTATTGACAAAACCAAAATAAATAAACAGAAAGAAATGAACGATTTTAGAAAATATGCTACCAAGCATTTAGGAATGAACGGCCTCGTGCTCGACGACGTGTTGAAGACGCAGGCTCAGTATCTGAATCCCTACATTTTGGAGGAGCGTCAGCTGAACGTGACGCAGATGGATGTCTTTTCCCGCTTGATGATGGACCGCATTATCTTCCTCGGTACGCAGATTGATGACTATACGGCTAACACCTTGCAGGCGCAGTTGCTTTACCTTGATTCCGTGGACTCGGGCAAGGATATCTCCATCTATATCAACTCCCCTGGCGGCAGTGTCACTGCCGGACTGGGCATCTACGACACCATGCAGTTCATCTCTAGTGACGTGGCCACTATCTGTACGGGTATGGCCGCCTCGATGGCTGCCGTATTGCTCGTGGCCGGACAGGAGGGCAAGCGATCGGCTCTTCCTCACAGCCGTGTGATGATCCATCAACCCTTGGGCGGTGTGCAGGGTCAGGCCAGCGATATCGAGATTGAGGCCAAGGAGATTCTGAAGTTCAAGAAAGAACTCTACACCATTATTTCCAACCATTCGCACACTCCTTACGACAAGGTATATGCAGACTCTGACCGTAACTACTGGATGACGGCAGAGGAGGCCAAGGAGTATGGCATGATTGACCAGGTGCTGGTGAAGAAGTAGAACGTGAGATGTGAGGGGTGAAAAGATAGAAGTAAGTAGAAAGAAGAATGAAAAAGGAATGCAGCTTCTGTGGAAGGAGTGAACGGGAGGTCCGGCTGCTCATTACGGGCATCAATGGCTATATCTGTGAAGATTGTGCCCAGCAGGCTTACCAGATCGTGAAAGAGAACCTGACAGAAAATAAAAAAGAACATGCTGGTAAGAATAACGGTTCAGGACTGAAAGACGTGCCCAAGCCCAAGGCAATCAAAAGTTATTTGGACGAATATGTCATTGGGCAGGATGAGGCAAAACGCTACCTGTCAGTGGCCGTCTATAACCATTACAAACGTCTCCAGCAGCCCGAAGACAAGAATGGTGTGGAGATAGAGAAGTCTAACATAATCATGGTGGGCTCTACGGGTACAGGTAAGACTCTCTTGGCCCGCACTATCGCCCGTATGCTTGACGTACCTTTTACTATTGTTGATGCCACAGTATTCACAGAGGCAGGCTATGTGGGCGAGGACGTGGAGAGCATTCTCACGCGTCTGCTTCAGGTTGCTGACTATGATGTTGACGCAGCCCAGCGGGGTATCGTCTTTATTGACGAGATTGACAAGATTGCCCGCAAAACAGACAATCCTTCCATCACTCGTGACGTCAGCGGAGAGGGTGTCCAGCAGGGTTTGCTGAAACTGCTGGAGGGTACCATCGTCAATGTTCCGCCCAAGGGTGGCCGTAAGCATCCCGACCAGGAGTATATTCATGTAGATACGCGTAATATCCTCTTTATTTGTGGCGGAGCTTTTGATGGTATTGAACGGAAGATAGCCCAGCGGTTGAATACCCATGTTGTAGGCTATAACTCTGTTCAGAATGTCAGGAAAATTGACAAGGAGAACCTTATGCAATATGTTGCTCCGCAGGATTTGAAGTCCTTTGGACTGATTCCTGAAATTATTGGTCGCCTGCCAGTACTTACTTATCTGAATCCGCTCGATCGAGCAGCTTTGGAGCGCATCCTTGTGGAGCCTAAGAATGCCATTATCAAGCAGTTTGCCAAACTGTTCCAGATGGATGGCGTCGAATTGACTTTCTCTCCAGAGGCGTTGAAACTGATTGTTGATAAGGCGGTGGAATATAAGCTTGGCGCTCGTGGCCTGCGTTCCATTGTTGAAAATATCATGATGGATGCCATGTTCGACATACCGTCGAAAAAGTTAAAGAAATTTGAAGTGACGCTTGACTATGCGCAGCGTCAGTTTGAGAAGTCACATATCGACCGGCTTGCATCATAGCCGTCGCATATCATACACATTGAAAGAAGGACCTATGAAAACAAACGAAAATCTGACTGGAGCCTTGAAGAAGTATTTCGGTTTCGACACATTCAAGGGTGACCAGGAGGCGATTATCCGCAACGTGCTGGAGGGCAACGATACGTTCGTGCTCATGCCAACAGGTGGCGGCAAGTCGCTTTGCTACCAGCTGCCGTCCCTGCTCATGGACGGTACGGCCATTGTCATCTCTCCACTGATAGCCCTGATGAAGAATCAGGTGGACGTTATCAGTTCCATGAGTGAAGAGGGAACGGCTCATTACCTGAACTCCTCGCTCAACAAGGCTGCTATTGACCAGGTGAAATCTGATATCCGCTCGGGCCTCACCAAGCTGCTCTATGTGGCGCCAGAGTCACTGACGAAGGAGGAGAATGTGGAGTTCCTGAAATCTGTAAAGATTTCTTTCTATGCCGTCGACGAAGCGCACTGTATCTCTGAGTGGGGGCACGACTTCCGCCCTGAGTATCGGCGCATTCGGCCCATCGTCAACGAGATAGGCAAAGCTCCTATCATCGCTTTGACAGCTACGGCCACTGACAAGGTCCGGACCGACATCAAGAAGAACTTAGGCATGGTAGATGCCAACGAGTTCAAAAGCTCCTTCAACCGCCCGAATCTCTATTACGAAGTGCGGCCGAAGACCACTGACGTGGACAAGGATATCATCCGTTTCATCAAGCAGCATCCTGGGAAGAGTGGTATCATTTACTGCCTTTCCCGCAAAAAGGTGGAGGAACTGGCAGAGATATTACGTGCCAACGACATCAAGGCGTTGGCCTACCATGCCGGCCTCGATTCTGGCACTCGTACGCAGACGCAGGATGCTTTCCTCATGCAGGACATCGATGTTATCGTGGCCACTATAGCCTTTGGCATGGGCATTGACAAACCCGACGTCCGCTTCGTCATTCATTACGACATCCCGAAGTCGCTCGAGGGCTACTACCAGGAGACTGGTCGCGCAGGTCGCGACGGCCGCGAGGGTATTTGCTTGGCGTTCTATAGTTATAAGGATCTTCAGAAACTTGATAAGTTCATGGAGGGCAAGCCTGTGGCTGAGCAGGACATAGGCCGTCAGCTATTGCAGGAAACCGCGGCCTACGCAGAGACCAGCGTCTGCCGTCGCAAGATGCTTCTCCACTATTTTGGCGAGGAGTACAAGGAAGAAAACTGCCACAACTGCGACAACTGCCTGCATCCCAAGGAGAAGATTGAGGGAAGCCAGCAGTTGGTCACCGTTTTGGAGGCCATCCAAGTGCTCAAGGAGAATTTCCGCTCTGACTATATCATTGACTTCATCCGTGGCCGTGAGACCGACGAGATAGTGGCGCATCATCATGAGGAACTGGAAGCTTTTGGTTCTGGTGAGGACGATGATCCGAAGATATGGAACCCTGTCATCCGTCAGGCATTGATTGCCGGCTACCTGAAGAAGGAAGTGGAGAACTACGGGCTGCTGAAGCTCACCTCCGCTGGCAAGAAGTTCCTGAAGTCGCCAAAGTCGTTCATGATCGTCAAGGACAATGAATTCCTTGATGCAGATGGTGGCGGCGAGGAGCACGAAGGACAGACGAGTGCTCTCGATCCTATGCTCTCCTCCATGCTCTACGACCTGCGTAAGAATGTGTCACGGCGTCTGGAACGTCCGCCTTATGTAATCTTCCAGGATGTGAGCATCGAGCAGATGGCTACTGATTATCCTGTCACCCTTGAGGAACTGAAGAGTATTCAGGGCGTCGGCGAGGGAAAAGTGAAGCAACCTTTCGCTAAGGAGTTCATCGATCTTATCAAGAAATATTGCGACGAGAACAACATTGTCCGCCAGGCCGACTTGCGTGTGCGCACCGTGGCTAAGAAGTCGCTGCTGAAAGTAAAGATTATCCAGAATATTGACCGCCAAATAGCCCTCGACGACATTGCCACAGCACAGAACATTGACTTCGATGATTTGCTCGACGAGGTGGAGGCCATCGTCTACAGTGGTACGAAGCTGAATATCGACTATTTCCTCGAAGAGGTGATGGATGATGAGCGCATTGACGAGATTTACGACTACTTTGCCGACTCTGACACCGACGACCTTGAGACGGCCATTCAGGAGCTGGGCGGTGACGAGACGGAGATTCGCTTGGTGCGCATCAAGTTCATCTCGGACATGGCTAACTGAGGAGTGAAAATAAAAGAATTTGCTGCCGCCATACCTGTAGGTAAGTGAAGAGTGGTTAAAAATAATTGGCGGCAGCAATTTTTTCACTTTTCACTTTTCTCTTTTACCTTATTTTTTGTACCTTTGCACGCAATAAATAAAATAAGGTATTTTTATGGCTTCATTTATTGCAGACAAAATCGTGATGGACGGCCTTACATTCGACGACGTCCTGTTGATTCCCGCTTACTCTGAAGTACTGCCAAAGTTGGTAGAGTTGAAAACCCGCTTCTCGCGTCACATTGAGCTGAATGTGCCCTTTGTCACGGCAGCCATGGACACCGTCACCGAGTCGCAGATGGCGATCGCCATTGCCCGTGAGGGTGGCATCGGCGTCATCCATAAGAACATGTCCATTGACGAGCAGGCCCGTCAGGTAGCCATCGTCAAGCGCGCCGAGAATGGTATGATCTATGACCCCATCACCATTCCCCTCGGCTCCACGGTGGCGCAGGCCCTCGATATTATGGCCGAGTACCACATTGGCGGCATCCCCGTCGTGGACGATGATAAGCGGCTCGTAGGTATAGTCACTAACCGTGACCTGCGCTTTGAGCGTCGGCTGGATCGTCCTGTCGATGAGATTATGTCGAAGGATCACCTTGTCACAACCCATCAGCAGACTGATCTCTCCTCGGCAGCCGACATCCTGCAGAAGAACAAGATAGAAAAATTGCCCGTTGTCGACAAGGATAACCGTCTCGTTGGTCTCATCACTTATAAGGATATTACCAAGGCCAAGGATAAACCGATGGCTTGCAAGGACGAGAAGGGCCGCCTCCGCGTGGCTGCCGGCGTGGGTGTCACTGCCGATACGCTCGACCGTATGCAGGCATTGGTCAATGCTGGTGCCGACGCTATTGTCATCGACACGGCCCACGGCCATTCCTTGGGTGTCATTGAAAAATTGCGTGAGGCGAAGGCTTCTTTCCCCGACGTGGACATCGTCGTTGGTAATGTAGCTACGGGCGAGGCTGCACGGATGCTCGTCGACAACGGTGCCGACTCCGTCAAGGTGGGCATCGGACCCGGCTCTATCTGCACTACCCGCATCGTTGCCGGTGTGGGAGTGCCCCAGCTCTCGGCGGTCTATGATGTCTACAGCGCTCTTCAGGGCACGGGCGTTCCCCTCATTGCCGATGGTGGACTGCGCTATTCTGGCGACATTGTCAAGGCTCTCGCTGCCGGCGGTTCCTGCGTCATGATTGGCTCGCTTGTGGCTGGTACGGAGGAGAGTCCAGGTGACACCATCATCTACAACGGCCGTAAGTTCAAATCTTATCGTGGTATGGGCTCCTTGGAGGCCATGGAGCAGAAGCATGGTTCAAAGGACCGCTATTTCCAGGGTGATACGAAGGATGTCAAGAAACTAGTGCCCGAGGGTATTGCTGGTCGCGTGCCTTACAAGGGCACCGTTCAGGAGGTTATCTACCAGCTCACTGGTGGTCTCCGCTCCGGCATGGGCTACTGCGGAGCTGCCGACATCAACCAGCTCCACAATGCCAAGTTTACGCGTATTACCAATGCCGGTGTCAATGAGAGCCACCCACACGACATCACCATCACCAGTGAAGCCCCCAACTATTCACGCCCTAACGACTAAGCGGGCTTCGCCCTAAAGTATAAATAAAAAAGATGGTGTCAAACAATGCTTTGGTGGACAAAACAATTGAGTTTGCTATCAGAATTGTGAATTGTAACAAGTTTCTTGCCGAAACAAAGAAAGAGTTTGTGATGTCAAAGCAGTTGTTAAGAAGTGGAACAAGTATTGGTGCCAATGTCCATGAGGCAATCTATGCACAGAGCAAGGCTGACTTTATAAGTAAGCTAAGTGTTTCTTTGAAAGAGGCAAGTGAAACTTCATATTGGTTGACTATTCTTAATAAAACAGAGTTTATTGATAATAGGATGTTTGATTCTCTAAAAAAAAGATATTGATGAAATCATTCGGATTATTGTTTCGTCCATAAAAACTACAAAGAAAAATGATGTATAAGGAAAGAAAACGCGCAGCTTTATTTTTTATTTTTTATTTTATATTTAGCCACGCAGTGGCGCAAACTGATCCTGTTGTCATGACTGTCAATGGTCAGAAAGTCCTCCGCAGTGAGTTTGAGTATAGTTACAACAAGAACAATTCCGAAGGCGTCATTGACAAGAAGACCGTGGAGGAGTACGTTGACCTCTTCATCAACTATAAGCTCAAGGTGGCCGAGGCCCTTTACCGTCACCTTGACACACTCACGTCTTTCAAGCAGGAGTTTGCACAGTACCGTGACCAACAGGTGCTTCCCCTCATGGTAAATGATGAAGACGTGGAGGCTGAGGCCCGTCATATCTATCAGCAGACGAAGGATCGTATAGGCTCCGACGGACTGATTCAAGTGGCTCATATCCTCCTGCGTCTTGACCAGAAGGCCACGCCTGAGCAACAGACGGCTGCCAAGGTACGCATTGACTCCATCTATACTGCATTGAAGGGCGGTGCAGACTTTGCCGAGTTGGCCAAAAAGGTATCACAGGATCCGGGCTCTGCTGCTCAGGGCGGACTGCTGCCTTTCGTACAGCGTGGACAGTTGGTTAAAGAGTTCGAGGATGTGGCTTTTGCCCTGAAAGATGGTGAGATGTCTGGTGTCGTCCAGTCGCCCTATGGCTATCATATCATTCTGATGAAGGGGCGCAAGGAACTGGAACCGTATGAGTACCACCGCGAAAGCATACTGAAGTTTATTGAGCAGCGTGGCCTCCGCGACTATATCGCCACTCAAAAGGCTGATTCGCTGGCTGCCGCAGCAGGTTCCTCTCGCGCCGATATCCTGGAGGAGAAGGCTGGAGAGTTCTCTGAAAAGGATGATGAGCTGAAGAACCTGATACGTGAATACTACGAGGGGCTGCTCCTCTATGAAGTGAGCAACCTTGAAGTCTGGGAGCGTGCCGCAAAGGATGAGGCAGGGCTTGCTAACTATTTCGGTCAGAACAAAAAGAAGTACGCGTGGAACGAACCCCGCTATAAAGGTATTGCCTATCACGTCAAGGATAAGGCAGATGTCAAAGCTGTCAAGAATAGCATCAAGAAAGTGCCTTTCGACAAATGGCCGGAGGTGCTCCGCTCCACGTTCAATCCTGACTCTGTCATTCGTATTCGTGTGGAGAAAGGTATCTTTAAGCGCGGGGATAATGCGCTGATTGATCGCGAAGTGTTCAAGAAGGATACTACCTTCACCTCCTTAGAGGGTTACCCCATTGATGCTGTCTATGGAAAGGTGTTGAAGAAAGGACCGGAGGACTATACCGACGTGCGTGGCCTTGTTGTTGCCGACTATCAGGAGCAGCTGGAGCGTGAGTGGGTGGCCGCCCTTCGTCGTAAGTTCTCCTTCTCCGTCAATACGGATGTTCTGAAAACCGTCAATAATCATCAATAATCAGAAATCAGTACTGTCAATAGCCAGATTACCGTTATTCACCATCAATTGATAGAAATGATGCGAAAGAATATAATTCCTCTCTTACTCGTTGCTCTTCTTCCCTTAGCGTCTGTGTTCGGCAGTTTGTCCGCTGGAGCTGCCGTGCCTGCTTCACCCTCTCACATCGTATTTGCCCCAGGCAGCGACTCTGTCGCTGCTGATAGCTCCCTCGCAGTCTCCCTCAACAAGGCTTCCATCGTAGATGAGGTTATCTGGGTCATTGGAGACGAACCGATTCTCAAGTCCGATGTAGAGCAGATGCGTATGCAGGCTGCCGCCGAGGGCATCCGCTTCAATGGCGACCCTGACTGTGCCATCCCGGAGCAGATTGCCGTCCAGAAGCTGTTCCTTCATCAGGCGGTCATCGACAGTATAGACAAGGATGTGACTGAGGCCGACATCTCTGCCGGCGTTGAGGATCAGATTAGCCGCTGGGTAGACATGATTGGCTCCCGTGAGAAGCTCGAGGAGTACAAGAAGGAGTCCATTACCCAACTCCGCGCAGAGCTCCACGATGACATGCGCGACCGTATGCTCGTCCAGAAGATGCAGCAGAAACTTGTGCAGGATATCAAGGTGACACCCGCTGAGGTGCGCCGCTATTTCGCTGACCTTCCCGAGGACAGTATTCCTTTCGTGCCTACCGAGTATGAAGTTCAGATTATCACCCTGACACCCCGTATCGACGATGCAGAGATCAACCGCATCAAGGAGCGCCTGCGTGAATTCACCGACCGTATCAACAGTGGTGACGCCTCTTTCGCTACGTTAGCCCGCCTCTATTCTCAGGATGGCTCTGCCCGCAATGGCGGTGAGTTGGGATATACGGGACGTGCCGGATGGGTGCCTGAGTTTGCCAACGTTGCTTTCAATCTGACTGACCCGAAGAAGGTGTCTAAGATTGTGGAAACAGAATACGGCTACCATATTATCCAGCTCATCGACAAGCGTGGCGACAAGGTCAACGCCCGCCATATTCTCCTAAAACCGGAAGTCAGTGACTCTGCCGTTATGGTAGCTTTAGGACGGTTGGACTCTTTGGCAGCAGATATTCGCGCCGACCGCGTGCCCGAGAAGATTCGCAAACAGCTCATCACTGTGCCCGACCATTTCACCTTTGAGGATGCGGTTTCCTTGGTCTCCGACGACAAGAAGACACGCAGCAACCACGGCCTCATGGCCAACGTCAATATGCAGTTAGGCAAGAATACGTCGAAATTCCGCCTTCAGGAACTGCCCGCCGAGGTGGCTCGTATGGTGGATACCCTCACTGTGGGTCAGGTATCTGCCCCGTTCCAGATGATCAACGAGAGTGGCAAGACAGTCTGTGCCATCGTCCGTCTGAAGAGTCGTGTCGATGGGCACCGCGCCACCGTTACAGAGGATTTTCAGGTACTGAAGGATATGGTGCTCGGCAAGCGCCGCGAGGATTTCATCCACCAGTGGGTCGTCGATAAGATTAAGGCAACCTATGTACGCATCAATCCCGAATACCGCGACTGTCATTATGAGTACGATGGCTGGGTGCGGTGATCAGGTGAAAAGGTAATACGCAGAAAAGGAAAAATGGTAAAGAGGTGAAGAAGACGGTTTATCTTTTGTTGTTCTGTCTGCTGGCACTATGTACCAGCCCTCTGGTCGATGCTGCCAATCGTAAGCCTCGGCCGCGTCGAACTTCTGCAAAGTCGACAGCTGCCAAGGACAAACGCATCTATCTTGTCCATGCCGACGTGCTTCACTATAACCAGTACATGAACCGCGACGCACAGATTCTTAACGGTAAGGTGCAATTCATGCATCAAGGGGCTAAGCTCTTCTGTGATAGCGCCCATTTCTACGAAGCTTCTAATTCCTTCGAGGCTTTCGGCCATGTCCGTATGTACCAGGGCGACACGCTCTCCCTCGTTAGTGACTATGCCTACTATGATGGAGATGACCAGATGGCTCAGGCGCGCTACAATGTGGTGTTAAAAAATCGCAAGACAACGCTATATACGGACTCCCTCAACTTTGACCGCCTCTATAACAATGCGTATTTTTTTGAGGGCGGAAAGCTTGTCGATCAGTCCACCACGCTGACCTCCGACTGGGGAGAGTATAATACGGAGACGAAAATGGCTGTCTTTAATTACGACGTGAAGATGCGTGGCGAGGACTACTACCTGACCTCTGATACCCTCTATTATGATACACGTCAGTCTGTGGCTCACATTGTCGGTCCGACCAATATTACCTCTGGAAAAAGTAAAATTTATTCAGAACGTGGATACTACGATACAAAGACCGAAAAGGCGCGCCTGATGGATCGCTCTGTTTTGCGGAATGAAGGGAAAATGATGGTTGGCGACAGCGTCTATTATGGGGGTAAGAATGGGGTGAGCAAAGCATTCAGAAATGTAATTTTTACCGATTCCATCAACAAAAATCGTCTTCTTTGTGATTACGGGGAGTATGAGGAGAGTACGGGCTATGCCATGTGTACGCAACGGGCTGTGTCCATAGACTTCTCTCAGCGCGACACGCTTTATATGCATGCTGATACGTTCAAAATTTTTACTTACAATATTGACACCGATTCCGTTTATAGGAAAGTTCATGCCTACAATAAAGTGCGGGCTTATCGAGTCGACTTGCAGGCGGTATGCGATTCCCTTGTCTATAACCAGCTCGACTCCTGTATGACGATGTACCATGATCCCATCGTGTGGAACATGAACCAACAACTCTTGGGTGAGGAGATACAGATGTTTATGAAGGATTCTGTTATAAATCGGGCGCATGTGATTAATCAGGCTTTTACCATTGAGCAACTGCGAGATACTATGTATCAGAATCAGGTGTCATCTAAGGAGATGTTTGCCTTCTTTGATGACGGTGAGATTCGCGAGACGCGTGCAATAGATAATGTGCGTGTCATCTTTTACCCCGAGGATGATGCTGACTCGTCGTATATCGCCATGAACTATACAGAGACCACAGAACTTCGGATGTTCATGGAGAACCGTAAGATGAGTCGTATCTGGATGCCGGCAGCAGAGGGAACAATGTACCCTCTCACTCAGATTCCTCCTGATAAAAAACACTTAGAGGGCTATGCTTGGTTTGACTACATCCGCCCCCTTGATAAGGATGATATCTTTAACTGGCGCCCCAAGGCTGCCTCTGCTGCCCTCAAGCCTGTCGCTCGCCGTGCCGCTCCCGTTCAGCAGCTTGACCTGCCTCCCGCTTCCACTGCTCCTAGTGGGACTCCCGATGATGCCCCCGCTGTCGACGATCCCTCCGCAGCCCCAATAGATCCTTCCAAAGAGAGTCCCGCTGTCTCTGCTGAGGAACCCGTTGTCCCAGCAGAGGATTCCTCCCTACCTTCTGAGGATCCCACTGTTCCAGCTGAAGATCCTGTCGTTCCTGCTGAGGAGCTCACCGTTCCAGCAGAGGATTCTTCTGCCTTTGAGTCTCTCGGCGCTCCTCTTTCCTACGATTTTTCCCTGTCGTTCGTGTCCGGTGATTTTCGCACCGACACCTCCGCATTGTCTATTATTCCCCACTCATGGACCTCATCCAGCTACTTCCTGATTCCGTCGCCAATCAGATAGCCGCAGGCGAAGTAATCCAGCGTCCCGCGTCTGTCATCAAGGAACTGGTAGAGAATGCTGTCGATGCTGGTTCCCACCGCATTGGCGTACTGATTGTGGATGCAGGCCGCACCTCCATTCAGGTCATCGACGATGGCCAGGGCATGTCAGAGACCGATGCCCGCCTCGCCTTTGAGCGCCACGCCACCTCCAAGATCCGTCAGGCCGACGACCTCTTTGCCCTTCACACGATGGGCTTCCGTGGCGAGGCCCTTCCTTCCATTGCCGCTGTCTCGCAGGTGGAATTGCTCACCCGCACTGCTGGCGACGAGTTTGGCACCCGTCTGCGCCTTGCAGCCTCCCGTGTGGTTTCGCAGGAGCCTGCTTCCTGCCCTGTAGGCTGTAACTTCCGCGTTGACAATCTGTTCTACAATGTGCCCGCCCGCAGGAAATTCTTGAAATCTAACTCGACGGAACTTAACAATATCCTCCTCACCTTCGAGCGCATCGTATTGGTATATCCCGATATCCATTTTACCCTTCATCATAACGGGGCCGAGCTGCTGAATCTCCGCCCCGGCTCCCTGCGCCAGCGTGTAGCCGACGTTTTTGGACATACGTTCTCCCAAGAAATGCTGCCCTTGTCCGTTGATACTGCGCTTTGCCGTGTCAGCGGCTTTGTCGGCAAGCCTGAGTCGGCCCGTAAGAAGAACCCACGGCAGTTTTTCTTCGTCAATGGCCGTTTCATGCGCCATCCCTATTTCCACAAGGCCGTTCTCTCGGCCTATGAACGCCTGGTGCCTGAGGGCGAGCAGGTGTCTTATCTTGTCTATTTCGATGTGTCCCCTGCAGACATCGACGTCAATATCCATCCCACCAAGACGGAGATTAAGTTCGAGAATGAACAGGCCATCTGGCAGATCCTCACAGCCGCCATCCGCGACGCCATTGGCCGGTTCTCCGAGATCCCGTCCATCGATTTCGATACTGAAGGACGTCCGGACATCCCTGTCTACGACTCTTCACACGCTTTTGCCGAGGCTCCTCGCATCCAGTATAATGAATCCTACAACCCCTTCCTTCAGGATTCACCTGCATCCGCCAAGCCCCGCGTTCCTGCCGACTGGCAGGCTCTCTATGACGGTCTGGGCATAGTGTCCGGCGATACCCCCGCCTCCCCGCCACCGTCTGGCGATGCTTCCGCACCTTCGTCTAGCGATTCCTCGTCGTTCGTGTCCGGCGGTTTTCCCGCCGGAACTACCGTGTCGCCCGCTGTCCTTCCTTGTCCTGAAGAGAAATCTCCCCTCCATTACCAATACAAGGGCCGCTACATCATGACGGCCGTCAAATCCGGCCTCATGCTCATCGACCAGCACCGTGCAGACGTCCGCATCCTCTACGAGCGTTACTTGGAACAGCTTCGCACCCATACCGCCAATACACAGAAGCTGCTTTTCCCTGACATCCTTCAGTTCTCCCCTTCAGAAACCGTCATCATGGAGCGTATCCTTCCTGACCTTACCGCTATGGGCTTCGATCTCAGCGACCTCGGTGGTGGTTCCTTCTCCGTGGGCGGTGTACCGGCAGGCATTGAGGGCCTTGACCCTATCTCCCTTCTCCGTCGCATGGTCTCTGATGCTGTTGATAGCGACGCCCCTTTGTCCGTGGCTGGCAGTTTGCCTGCCGACATCTCCGTCCCTTCCACCTCTTCTCCCTCCTTCTCCGCAGGTGTTGGCATTGCCGCTACGTCCCTCCTCCACCGCACCCTCGCCCTCAGTCTCGCCACTTCTGCCGCCATCCCATACGGTCAGGTTCTTTCCAACGAGGAGATGGAGGCGCTGGTCAACCAGCTCTTTGCCTGTTCCGACGTTAACCATACTCCCGACGGCCATCTCATCCTCTCCATCCTCCCACAGTCATCTATCGACCGTCTTTTCTCATAGTCAGAAATAATTCCCGTTTTTCTTGTCTGTTTCGGAAAAAATGCCTACCTTTGCGGCGCATTTACTTAAACCAACAGATGAAAACCTATGATTTGGAACCCAAGTATTGAATGCATGGATCGCGAACAGCTTCGTGAGATCCAAAGTCGCCGTCTCGTCAAGATGGCAGAGTATGTCTACCACAATACCCCCTTCTACCGCAAGAAATTCCAGGAGATGGGCTTGGAGCCGGGCGACATCAAGAGTATTGACGACATTGTCAAGCTCCCGTTCACAAACAAACTAGACCTCCGCGACAACTATCCCTTCGGCCTTGCCGCCGTGCCCATGTCGCAGATTGTACGTATCCACGCCTCTTCCGGCACGACGGGTAAGCCTGTCGTCGTTCTGCATACGCGCAAGGACATTGCCATGTGGACGGAGTCTATCTCCCGTGCCTTTACCGCCTATGGTGCCACGAAGGATGACATCTTCCAGGTGTCCTACGGCTACGGCCTGTTTACCGGCGGCCTCGGCGCCCACGACGGTGCCACGAACATCGGCGCCTCCGTCATCCCCATGTCCTCTGGCAACACGCAGAAACAGATAACGCTGATGCATGATTTCGGCGCCTCCGTGCTCTGTTGCACACCTTCCTACGCCATGTTCCTCGGCGAAGCCCTCAGCGAGTGCCCCTGGCCGCGCGAGGAGTTCAAACTGAAGATTGGTGCCTTCGGCGCTGAGCCGTGGACGGAGAAGATGCGTGTGAAGCTCGAAGAGTCGCTGGGCATCAAGGCATACGACATCTACGGACTCTCCGAGATTGCCGGTCCTGGCGTAGGCTACGAGTGCGAGTGTCAAAAGGGCACTCACCTTAACGAGGACTACTTCTACCCGGAGATTCTCAACCCCGAGACGGGCGAGTCCCTTCCCGAGGGCACCTTTGGCGAGCTCACCTTTACTCACCTCACAAAGGAAGGTATGCCGCTGTTGCGCTATCGTACCCACGATCTCACCGCCCTGCACTACGACAAGTGCGCCTGCGGTCGTACACTCGTTCGTATGGACCGTATCCTCGGCCGTTGCGATGATATGCTCATCATCCGTGGCGTCAACGTATTCCCCTCGCAGATCGAGGATGTCATCCTCAAACAGAAGGAGTTCGAGCCTCACTTCCTGCTCATCGTCGACCGTGTCAACAATACCGACACCAGCGAGCTCAAGGTTGAGGTCAAGGAGGAGTATTTCACCGACGACATGTCCACCATGGTTGGCCTCCAGAAGAAGCTCGAAGGCGAGCTCCGCTCTGTCATCGGCCTCGGCTTCAAGATTCGTCTCGTTGAGCCGAAGGGTATTGAGCGCTCCGAGGGCAAGGCCCGCCGCGTCATAGACAACCGTAAATTGTAATAATTATCGTATGCTGCGGCCCTGTCGCAGTCTAAAAACCAGTAAATATTTCCTGTTTGCTGCGACTCTGTCGCAGCCTAAAAACCTGATCAATATGCTAGCAAAACAATTATCCGTTTTCCTCGAGAACAAGTCCGGCCGCCTCACCGAGGTGACCGACGTACTGGGTGCCGCCGGCATCAACCTGTCTGCCATGAGTATTGCCGATAATTCCGACTTCGGCATCCTCCGTTGCATCGTGTCCGACCCCGACCGCGCCTATCAGGTGCTGAAAGAGGCCCACTTCGCCGTGAAGCTCACCGACGTCATCGGTTTCGTCTGCCCCAACGTCAGCGGCTCGCTGGCCGTTGTGCTGCGCCATCTCTCTGAGCGCGGCATCTTCATCGAGTATATGTACTCCTTCGCCAACGGTAACGTTGCTCACGTCGTCATACGTCCCTCCGACCTGGAGGCCTGTGAGAAGGCGCTCGCCGAGAAGAAGGTGGAGCTGCTGGCCGCCAACGACCTCTATCAGCTCTAAGCCTCTGAACTGACCGCTGGCGTTTCCCCCCCCCAAGCTCGGTGGTTTGGCGTCGTAAACCAGTGGTTTAGAATCGTAAATCGGTGGTTTAGAATCGTAAATCGGTGGTTTGGAATCGTAAACCTATGGTTTGGATTTGTCCCACCCGCTGGGACAAATCCAAACCATAAACTCTTTCTTTTTCTGCTCTTTCCTTGATTTGCCAATGCCATTATCAAACAATTTGTCCGTTTGCCTTCTCACATACGCGCGCGTATTATGTAGCCAAACCCGAAAAAATCCCACACTTCCTACACATCTTACACCCGCTTAGGTGTGGGAAGTGTAGGAAGTGTGGGGTTTTTTCAGATTAAGCTATAATATTATGCGCGCGCGTAGAACACATATCGCCCCAAACCGCCTCTTAAAAACAGCTGATTTGACATCTAACACGTACAAGTGACCCTGTCGCCTCAAAAAAGTTTCGGAAAAATTTGGTCGTTTCAAAAAAAGTCCGTACCTTTGCACCCGCTTACAGGAAAAAGGAAGCATAAGGGCGCTTAGCTCAGCTGGTTTAGAGCATCTGCCTTACAAGCAGAGGGTCGGCGGTTCGAATCCGTCAGCGCCCACAAACACGAAACAATTCAGTCCGCAGCCCCATCGGTTGCGGATTTAAGTATAGGAACAAAGTATCATTCATAAGAAGTAAATACTCGTCATATCTGTTATATTATATTTAGAATTCTATATATATACCATTTTTTAGTAACCATTCGTATACCGCCTGTTTAATTAACAAAGAAATGGATTTAAGCTTATTAACCGCCATCTCGCCTATTGATGGACGTTACAGAGGAAAGACCGAGCCGTTGGCCGAATACTTCTCCGAATATGCGCTGATACGTTACCGTGTTCGTGTGGAAATAGAGTATTTCATTGCCCTGTGCGAGCTTCCTCTCCCCCAGCTTCAGGATTTCGACCATTCCCTATTCGAGCCCCTCCGTGACATTTACCGCACTTTCACCCCTGCCGACGCGCAGCGTGTGAAGGACATTGAGGCCGTCACCAATCATGATGTCAAGGCTGTCGAATATTTCATCAAGGAGCGCTTCGATGCCTTGCTCGCTTCGTCCGTGCCCGCTGTTCCGTCCGCCTCGGCTCCCTTGTCCGTGGCCGGCGGTTTGCCCGCCGGAGCCGCTGCTTTCAAGGAGTTTATCCACTTTGGCCTCACCTCTCAGGATATTAACAACACCTCCGTGCCCCTCTCCTTAAAGGAGGCGCTCCACGACGTCTACATCCCCCTCCTCGAAGAGCTCATCGAGCAGCTTCATGACTACGCTGAGCAGTGGAAGAACATCCCCATGCTCGCCAAGACCCACGGCCAGCCCGCATCGCCCACCCGTCTCGGCAAGGAGGTGATGGTCTATGTTTATCGTCTCGAGGAGCAGTTGCGGGCCCTCCGCGATACCCCCGTCACCGCTAAGTTCGGCGGTGCCACCGGCAACTACAACGCACACCACGTGGCCTATCCCCAGTACGACTGGCGCGACTTCGGCGACCGCTTCGTTGCCGAGAAGCTCGGCTTGGAGCGCGAGCAGTACACCACCCAGATCTCTAACTACGACTGGCTGGCCGCCATCTGTGATGCCATGCGCCGTATCCATACCATCGTCATCGACCTCGACCGCGATTTCTGGATGTATATCTCCATGGACTACTTCAAGCAGAAAATCAAGGCAGGAGAGGTGGGCTCCAGTGCCATGCCCCACAAGGTGAACCCCATCGACTACGAGAACTCCGAGGGCAATCTTGGCATTGCCAATGCCATCCTCGCCTTCCTTGCACAGAAACTGCCTGTCAGCCGTCTGCAGCGCGACCTCACCGACAGCACTGTTCTGCGCAACATCGGCGTGCCCATGGGCCACGCCCTCATCGCTTTCCACAGCACTCTCAAGGGACTGCGCAAGCTCATTCTCAACGAGGAGAAGCTGCGCGAGGATTTGGAGAATACCTGGGCGGTCGTCGCCGAGGGCATACAGACTATCCTCCGCAGAGAGGGCTACCCCAACCCCTACGAGACGCTCAAAGCGCTCACGCGCACCAATGAGCGCATGACTCCGGAGCGCATAGCCGGCTTCATTGACACACTCAACGTCAATGATGCCGTCAAGGAGGAACTGCGTGCCATCACGCCGGCCACCTATACCGGCATGTAGGCATGTGTCCGGCGGTTTGCCCGCCAGTATTCCCCGGCCCCTTAACATATAGACTCAACAATTAAAATTATAAGAATATGGATTTCGAGAACGACAACAAGAAAGAAGAGATGTCTGTAGAGCAGACTACTGGCAACCGTGAGGGCTACCAGGCGTCACAGAGTGCTGCAGGCGGTTTTCAGCGTGAATTCAGGCCCGGGCGCTCCCCGCGTCCCCGCATCCACACAGGACAGCAGCGCCCCTTTGCTGAGCGTCCTGCCTACAACAAGCCTCAGAACGATGACGAGGGCGGCTTCCGTCCTGAAGGATTTGGTGCCGGGCTGCAGTCTGCTGTTCCCCAGCAGCGTACCTACAGGCCTCGTAACACTTATGGCCAGCAGGGTGGGGGATACCAGACTCGCCAGCCGGGTGGCTATCAGCCTCGTGGCGGCTACGGCCAGCAGCGCCCCAGCTACAATGCCAATTCGAACTACGCCAAGCCATACACCAAGAAACCTTACGGTGCAGGCTCCGACGACGACCAGCAGCATAGTGGCTATCAACCCCGTGGCGGCTATCAGCCCCGCCAGCAGGGTGGCCATCAGCCTCGTGGCGGCTACGGCCAGCAGCAGGGCGGCTATCAGCCTCGTGGCGGCTATGGCCAGCAGCGCAGACCCTACGGTCAGCCCAACGCATACAGCCCCGTCGGCTCATACAACAAGAAACCCTACGGCCCCAAGCGTCAGCGCACCGCCGATTACGATCCCAATGCCAAGTATTCCATGAAGAAGCGTATTGAGTACAAGGAGGTCAACTATGATCCTAACGAGCCCATCCGTCTGAACAAGTACCTTGCCAATGCCGGCGTATGCAGCCGCCGCGAGGCCGACGAGTTCATTCTTGCTGGTGTGGTCTCCGTTAACGGGGAGGTGGTCACTGAATTGGGCACCAAGGTAATGCGCACCGACGTGGTGAAGTTCCACGAGGATACCGTATCGCTGGAGAAAAAGGTATATGTCCTGCTCAACAAGCCTAAGGACTATGTCACCACTTCCGACGACCCGCAGCAGCGCAAGACGGTCATGGATCTTGTCAAGAACGCTTGCCCGGAGCGCATCTATCCCGTTGGACGCCTCGACCGCAACACGACGGGCGTGCTCCTGTTGACAAACGATGGTGACCTCGCATCGAAACTCACTCATCCCAAGTATCTCAAGAAGAAGATTTACCACGTCTACCTCGATAAGAACGTTACGGCCCATGACCTGCAGCAGATCGCTGAGGGCATACAACTGGAGGACGGTGAGATCCATGCCGACGACGTGCAGTATAGCGACCCCAACGATAAAAAGCAGGTGGGCATCGAGATCCACTCGGGCAAGAACCGCATCGTACGCCGCATCTTCGAGTCCCTCGGATACCGCGTTACCAAGCTTGACCGCGTGCAGTTCGCCGGACTCACGAAGAAAAACCTCCGCCGTGGTGACTGGCGCTACCTCACCGAGGAAGAGGTCGATCGCCTCCGCATGGGTGCTTACGAGTAATCGCTCGTCAGTGCCCGGCGGTTTTCCCGCCGGGGCTCCGCCCTTTCACTTCAAAATCATATAGAAAAATGAAACGTACAAAGATCATTGATATACTCAAGTCCACCGACTACGGTAGGCAGGTTTGCGTGAAAGGCTGGGTGCGCACGCACCGCAGCAGCAAGGCCGTGGACTTCATCGCCCTGAACGACGGCTCTACCATTAAGAACGTACAGGTTGTGGTTGACCCCACGAGGTTCGACGAACAGCTGTTGAAGGACATCACCACCGGCGCCTGTATCTGTGCAGAGGGTACGCTTGTGGAAAGCCAGGGCGCAGGACAGGCCTGCGAGATCCAGGCTGACATGTTAGAGGTCTACGGCCTCTGCGACAACACCTACCCCATGCAGAAAAAAGGCCAGAGCTTTGAGGTGATGCGTAAGAACGCACATCTCCGCCTCCGTACTAACACCTTTGGGGCAGTCATGCGCATCCGTCACAATATGGCCATCGCCATTCATACCTATTTCCATGAGCATGGCTTCTTCTATTTCCATACGCCGCTCATCACCGCCTCCGACTGTGAGGGGGCTGGCAACATGTTCCAGGTCACCACGAAGAATCTCTACGACCTGAAGAAAGACGAGCTGGGCCGTATTATCTACGACGATGACTTCTTCGGCGAGCAGACATCCCTCACCGTCTCTGGACAACTCGAGGGGGAGTTGGGAGCCACCGCTCTGGGCGCCATCTATACATTCGGTCCTACCTTCCGCGCTGAGAACTCCAACACCCCGCGCCATCTGGCAGAGTTCTGGATGATTGAGCCGGAGGTGGCCTTCCTTGATCAGGAAGGGCTCATGGACCTTGAGGAGGACTTCATCAAATACTGCGTACGCTGGGCTCTCGACCACTGCAAGGACGACCTCCAGTTTCTGAATCAGATGATCGACAAAACCCTTATCGCACGTCTTGAGGGCGTCCTTCAGGATTCTTTCGTCCGTCTTCCTTATACTGAGGGTATCAATATCCTGCAGGAGGCCATCAAGAACGGTAAAAAGTTCGAGTTCCCATGCAACTGGGGCGATGACCTTGCTTCCGAGCATGAGCGCTACCTCGTGGAGGAGCATTTCCGTAAGCCCGTCATCATGACGGACTACCCCTCCGCCATCAAGGCCTTCTACATGAAGCAGAACCCCGCCGCCGAGCCCGGCGGTTCGCCCGCTGGGGCCTCTGTCGGTTACCACGGTTCCGTGGCTCCCGCCCCTACCATGCAGGGCACCGACGTTCTCTTCCCCCAGATTGGCGAAATCATCGGCGGCTCCGTCCGCGAGGAGTCCTACGACAAGCTCATGTCGGAAATCACCCGCCGCGGTATGGAGACCGACAAGCTTTGGTGGTATCTTGACACTCGCCGCTACGGCTCCTGCCCGCACGCAGGCTTCGGCCTCGGCTTCGAGCGGCTCATCCTCTTCGTCACCGGTATGCAGAACATCAGAGACGTCATTCCCTTCCCTCGTACACCGAAATCGGCGGACTTCTAACGAATTTTCCCTAAAAATCGTACAATAATCGCTATTTGTGGCAAAAAAAGTTACAAAAAACCTTGTCAGTTCAAAAAAAAGCATTATCTTTGCAGGCTGAAAGCGGGTTTCTAACCCTTTTCTCACGGCTACATGGCTGAGAATTGGCGCGGATGCTCTTTATAATAATAAATAAGGTAAAGACGTAAACTTGAATATAAACTTAAAATCAATTGCCTATGGTAGAAAAACTCAGTAAACCATGCCAAAACAATCGCCGAAACGTTAAAAAATCGGTGTAAAGTCGAATTATGCTCAATTTTTTGGGCAAAAAACAAAAAAAAATTCGATTTTATTTGCAAGTTTTCAGATTTATGTCTATATTTGCACCAAAAATGCGACTCCT
>ONKY01000084.1 GCA_900318585.1 uncultured Prevotellaceae bacterium | reverse complement strand
TCCGAAGGTGTTTGTGAGCTACAAGGGTGGTCACAATAGGGTTCATGGCTCACACTATGCTCACATGCACAAGCCCGCACCTGCTCCTGCAATGGGACATCGCCCTGCTCCGATGCACGAAAGAGGTGCAAGAGTGATGAACGACAAGGGTCACATGGGCAACCACAACATGGGCAACCACAACAATGCTCATAGGACTCCGAATCGCGAATTCGCAATGAACACTCGCACCCATCGCAGTGGCTCCGGCCACTTCGGAGGTCGCCGCTAAGGTCGGGTTTCATTAGCTCTATCATATGCCTCGCAAGAGGACACAGGGGAATCGTAGAAATACGGTTCCCTTTTTTTGCTATAAGAAAAATTACGACCTTTGTCCCAGCGCTCCTGCGAAAGCAGGCTCCCTGCCTCAGAAGAACTTTACGATGTCGTCCAATGGTCTCCTCTCAGGACGATTAGGTTCTCCAGCCCTATAGCCAAGAGAGATAACGGCCATGATCGTCTCGCTTTCAAGGATGTTGAAGAGCTGCCGTAATCCGTCAGTGTCACGCATACCCATGATGAGCGTATCGAAGCCCATAGCGCGAGTTGTTTGTTTATTTGGCTTAACGAAAACGTTGGGTCACTTGATAAACAATATTAATTCTTGGCGCAAATTTAGCAATAATTCAGCAATTATCACTATCTTTGCAAATAATTTTTTCAAAAATAGGCAAGTTCAAGGAGTGAACAAGATGATAAACCCTTGGCGCAACCGTCCTGTGGTCCCAATAACCCTGACTCACATCTCTCACAATAGATATAAAGCGATTGCGGCACAGGCTTCGGCATCGGCCAAGGCATGGTGATGGTGCTGCAGGTCGTAGCCGCAGGCAGCAGCTACGGTTTGCAGCTGATGATTGGGCAGCGACTGGCCAAACTGTCGGCGAGAAGCTGTTAGGGTATCGTAGAAGCGATAGTCAGGATAGTCCATCTGATACACCTTGAAGACAGCCTTCAGACAGCCCTCGTCAAAGCGGGCATTGTGAGCAACAAAGGGTAGGGTGGCTATCTGGTATCTCACGTCATCAAGTTCTTGATCTGAGAAGAATACCTCAACTATTCGTTCCTCCAATTGTTGCCACACTTTGGAGAACACCGGTGCATCGTCTGTGTCACATGGTGAGATACCATGTACCCGTTGACACCAATAATGATAGTAGTTGGGCTCAGGCTGGATCAGACTGTAGAACGTGTCCACGATCTGTCCGTCACGCACCATGACCACTCCTATGGAGCAGACACTCGACGGTTCCTGATTGGCCGTCTCGAAGTCGATGGCGATGAAGTCCCTAAGCATTGTCAAATCTCTATTATTTCGCCCTCTCTGGCGTAATTTCACTTTAATGTATGTGCAAAAGTAGCAAGAAATGCCGAATTATTGCTATCTTTGCAGGAAGAATTAACAAATGTTGAACAGGAGGGTGATGCGCGAAGGTGGAGAGTCTCCTTTTCCTTTGTAGGGAGGGGCAGGGGGAGAGTCTCCTTTTCTTTGGCTGCTAATACTGTGAAAATTGATAAATTATGTGAAAACTATCGCTCCTGTCTGCTTGTAATAATCTACTTATCACTTCTTTTTCGTACCTTTGCACACCGAAATTGAGAAAGAACGTCATGTTTCGCATAAAGAAACTCGATATTTTCATAGCGAAGCAGTTCTTGCTGCTGTTCGTGGGAACTTTCTTCATCTGCCAGTTTGTGCTGATGATGCAGTTCCTCTGGCGGTACGTGGATGAGCTGATAGGCAAGGGGCTCTCGTTGGAGGTGATGGCTCAGTTCTTTTGGTATATGGGTCTGATGCTGATGCCTCAGGCTTTTCCCCTGGCCATTCTCCTTTCGTCGCTCATCGCGTTCGGCAACCTGGGCGAGAGTAGTGAGCTGACGGCTATTAAGGCGGCGGGCATATCGTTGATGCAGGCTTTCCGCTCGCTGATAGTCATTGTCATCATCATTGCAGGCGTGTCGTTCTATTTTCAGAACGTGATTGCCCCCAATGCCAACCTGTCGTTCTACCAGCTGCTACTCTCTGTGAAGCAGAAGAGCCCTGAACTGGAGATACCGGAGGGCGTATTCTACGACGGCATTCCTGGTAGTAACCTTTACGTGGCAAAGAAGGATATGCAGACGGGAAAGCTCTATGGTGTGACCATCTACAGGCAGTCTGGCTCGTATGAGGATCAGGCTATCATCCTGGCTGATTCGGGCATGATGCAGTCGACGGCTGAGAAGAAACACCTGCTTCTGACGCTCTGGAGCGGTGAGTGGTTTGAGAATATGCGGTCGCAGGACTTGGCAGGCAGTGCCAACGTTCCCTATCGGCGTGAGACATTTGCGTACAAGCAGATTCTGCTGGATTTCGACGGGGAGTTTAACCTGACTGACCTGGCGGGAATCTCAGGCGACGCTCGTGCAAAGGGGCTGGAAAAGATACTTCACGACCTTGACTCCATCCGGGCGTCGAACGATAGCATCGGCCGGCAGTTCTATCATGACTCGAAGCAGACGGCCTTCCGCTTGCCGAAACTTGACAAGAAGGACTCGCTGAAGGTCATCCGGGCAGCCGCTTCGGACACCATGGACATTGACTCTGTGTTCGCACGTATGTCTGACCTCAAGAAGCAGCGTGCATACAAGGGTGGAATGGAGTCGGCTCAGATACAGGCGCAGGATTTGGTCATCAAGGGCGACTACATGTCAACTTTGAGCAAGCGGGAGCGTATGCATGAGCTGGAGGCTGTCAAGAAGTTCACGCTTTCACTGACCTGTATCATCTTCTTCTTTATCGGAGCCCCCTTGGGAGCCATCATCCGCAAGGGTGGTCTCGGCGTGCCCGTCATTATCTCGGTGCTGGTGTTCATCGTCTATTACATCTTTGACAATACCGGCTATCGTATGGCTAAGGAGGACGAATGGACGGTGCCCTTCGGCGTGATGATCTCCACCGTTGCGCTCACACCACTGGCGGCGTTCTTCACCTACAAGGCCAACAATGACTCGGTGGTGTTTAACATCGACCTCTATAAGCAGCTGTTCAGACGGATGCTCGGACTGAGGATGAAGCGTAACGTTAGCTTGAAGGAGGTCATCATAGATGATCCTAAATATCTGTACGATGCTGCCCAGTTGGAGCGCATCAGCGGTGAAATCAGGCATTACAGCGAAGAGCACAGGCTGCTGAGATGGCCTAACCCCATCAACGTTTTCTTCCGTGAGGGAGATGACCACGAGATAGAGCGCATCAACGACGAGCTGGAGGAAACCATCGAGGACCTGGGCTATACGCGCGACAAGAAGATACTGGTGGAGCTGAACAATTATCCCATCATTGCCACCCATGCCCATACGCGCCCCTTCCGCCGCAAGTGGCTGAACATCGTGACTGGGCTGTTGCTGCCTGTAGGCTTGTTCTTCTATTTCCGAATGTTGCGCTTCCGCCTGAGGCTTTACAAGGACTTGCGCGTGATACGACGGACGAACGATGCCATCATTCCACAGGCCCGGCGTGTGGCAGAAGCCTTAGGGCAGAGTGCATGACCTGTGTATATATAAATAAGGTATAAGAAACGAAGAGATTATAAATATGGAAAACTTTAAGTTGAACAACATAGAGGAGGCAATAGCTGACTTCAAGGAAGGCAGGTTTGTGATAGTCGTGGACGACGAGGACCGTGAGAACGAGGGCGATCTCATCTGTGCCGCAGAGAAGATTACCCCAGAGATGGTGAACTTCATGCTGAAGAATGCACGTGGACTGCTCTGCGCCCCAACGACGATAACCCGTTGCCAGGAACTGGACCTTCCCCATCAGGTGCAGGACAACACCTCCATTCTCGGCACACCGTTCACTGTCAGCATTGACAAGCTGGAGGGATGTACCACGGGAGTCAGTGCCCACGACCGCGCTGCTACTATTCGTGCGCTGGCTGATCCTGCATCCACACCGCAAACATTCGGACGGCCGGGACATGTCAATCCACTCTATGCCCAGGACAACGGCGTGCTGCGTCGCTCCGGACATACGGAGGCTGCCATAGACCTCTGCCGCATGGCTGGCTTGTTTCCTGCCGGCGCTCTGATGGAGATTATGAACGAGGACGGCTCGATGGCTCGTCTGCCCCAGCTCGTGGAGTTTGCACGCGAATGGGGATTAAAACTTATCTCCATCAAGGACATGATAGCCTACAGGTTGCAGAAAGAATCGCTCATTGAGGTAGGCGAAGAGGTGGACATGCCCACTGACTACGGACACTTCCGTCTGATTCCCTTCCGACAGAAAAGCAACGGGCTGGAACACATGGCACTCATCAAAGGCGAGTGGAGGGCAGAGGAACCTGTGCTGGTTCGTGTCCACTCATCTTGTGCCACAGGCGACATCCTTGGCTCGAAGCGCTGCGATTGCGGCGAACAGCTGCACAAGGCTATGCAAGCCATAGAGCAGGAGGGTAGGGGTGTGCTCATCTATATGCAGCAGGAGGGACGTGGCATCGGCCTGATGAACAAGATTGCCGCCTACAAGCTGCAGGAGGAGGGCTATGACACCGTAGATGCCAACGTCCACTTGGGATTCAAGCCTGACGAGCGCGACTATGGCTGCGGCGCACAGATGTTGCGCCACTTGGGAGTCCATAAGATGAGGCTGCTCACAAACAACCCCGTGAAAAGGGTGGGACTGGAGGCCTACGGGCTGGAAATCGTGGAGAATGTGCCCATTGAGGTGACTCCCAACGACTACAACCGACGCTACTTGGAAACGAAGAAAACGCGCATGGGGCACGTGCTGCATCTGAAATGAAAAGTGCCCAATATGTCACATTTTCATGGCGAAGAGCGAAATAATGGTCATTTTTTTCGTTTAAGAAGATATTTTTGATTACTTTTGCACCCAATATCAAGAAACACTAAGATAAGAGAACGATGTCACAACTATCCAATCGTCTACAGAGACTGGCACCATCGGCTACATTGGCCATGTCCCAGAAGAGTTCTGAAATGAAGGCTCAGGGTATTGACGTAATCAATATGAGTGTGGGAGAACCCGACTTCAACACGCCCGACCATATCAAACAGGCTGCCAAGCTGGCAATTGACGAGAATTATTCCCGTTATTCCCCAGTACCTGGCTACCCTGACCTGCGTCAGGCTATCGCACGGAAGTTGGAGCGAGAGAACCATCTGCATTACCAGCCCAGTGAGATACTGGTCTCCAACGGTGCCAAGCAGAGTGTCTGCAACACCGTGATGGCACTGGTCAACGACGGCGAGGAGGTGATTATACCAGCACCGTACTGGGTGAGCTATCCCCAGATGGTGAAGTTGGCCGGCGGCGAGCCTGTCATTGTGGAGGCTGGCTTTGACCAGGACTTCAAGATGACGCCTGCCCAGCTGGAAGCAGCCATTACACCGAAGACGCGGATGCTGATCCTCTGTTCACCGAGCAATCCTACGGGCAGCGTCTATTCCAAGGAGGAGCTGCGCGGACTGGCTGAGGTCATTCTGAAACACGACGACCTTTTCGTGCTGGCTGACGAAATCTATGAGCACATCAACTATGTGGGACACCACGAGTCGATAGCCCAATTCCCTGGAATGAAGGAGCGTGCCATCATTGTCAACGGCGTGTCAAAGGCATACGCCATGACGGGATGGCGCATCGGATATATCGCTGCACCTGAATGGATTGTGAAAGGCAGCAACAAGCTGCAAGGACAGTACACCAGCGGACCGTGCTCCGTCAGCCAGATGGCTGCACTCGCCGCCTATACGGAGAGCCAGCAGTGCGTGGAGGAAATGCGCCAGGCCTTTGAACGTCGGCGCGACCTGATAGTACAGCTGGCAAAGGATATTCCAGGACTGGAGGTGAACAAGCCCGAGGGCGCCTTCTACCTCTTCCCCAAGTGCAGCAGCTTCTATGGGAAGAAAACCCCCAAGGGAAGTATCATCGGAAATTCTACAGACCTCGCCATGTACCTCTTAGAGGAAGGTCATGTAGCCACTGTTGGTGGTGATGCCTTTGGCGACCCGGAATGTTTCCGAATGAGCTATGCCACCAGCGACGAGAATATTGTCGAGGCTATGCGCCGCATAAAGGAGTCTTTGGCAAAACTTCAATAGCATTGATAGCCCTCTGTGTGCGCTACAGAAAAGAAATTTTGGCAAAAATAGAGTTAAAAGATATTAATTCTCGTTTTAGTCCGCCATAATTTGCTATCTTTGCGGTTGAAACTGTAAAGTCTGCTTTGCAGACTGGAAGGAATGCGTGTGTAAATACGCTGACTTTAAGCAAAAATACGGATATTTACAAACTCAATTTTATTTAATAACTAAAAAATTAAAATTTATTATGGCAACAACAACAAAGGCTGCAGCCCCAGCCAAGAAAAATCAGGGCTTCGGTGGTATTAAAGCCGCATGGATTATTCTGGTAATCTGCTGTGTGATCGCTTACTGTTTCTATTTCTTCGTTCTCGGTGATCCCGCAAACTTCCAGGGCGGCGACCGTGAGGGACATCCCGCAAACCTGATGGGTACGGTGTACAAGGGTGGTTTCGTTGTAGGTGTTATCCTGACCCTTTTGCTTACCGTTATCGTACTTGGCGTAGAGCGTTACTTCGCTATCAAGAATGCTTCTGGTAAGATCAACCTGGCTAAGTTCACTGCTCAGGTGAAGGAGGCTATCAAGGCTCAGAAGTTTGATGAGGCTAAGGCTCTCTGCAACAAGATGCAGGGTTCGGTTGCTAATGTGGTGATGGCTTCCATCAACATGTACGAGACCGTTGAGAAGGACGACACGCTGAAGAAGCAGCAGAAGATTTCCAAGATCCAGCAGGCTCACGAAGAGGCTACACAGCTGGAGATGCCTACCCTGACCATGAACCTCCCGATGATCGCTACCATCGTATCCCTCGGTACCCTGACCGCTCTGTTCGGTACGGTGCTCGGTATGATCGGATCGTTCCAGGCTCTGTCTGCCGGTGGTGGTGCTGACTCT
>ONKY01000039.1 GCA_900318585.1 uncultured Prevotellaceae bacterium | reverse complement strand
TGTGATCTGAGCCGTGATAAAGTATCATATCAATGCACCTCCATTCTTATGGCAGTATTGTGCCAAGTCATCAACCACGTCCTCAAACCGATAGTCATCTTTTCTTGCTGACTCAAACTCATCATACAGGGCTTCGGTACTCAAATACCACCACTTAGCACCTTCATCATAGAGTCGGTCGTACATTGGGTTTATATAAATATACGCAAGGGCTTCTTCCAAAGAAAAATGTTTTCTTTGGGATACCGTCGAAGGACTTCATGTCCTCCATCTGTGCCTGATGGTCTTTATCGCTGAGTTGCGTCATTATCGTTTTATCGGTATTCTTACTACTTACCTGCGGGCCTATATTGCGTTTTTGAGAAATATTTTGCATACACTTCCTACACTATTGTGTAAGTGTCTGTATTTGTGTCGATTGATAGGTGTAGGTTGGAATGTAGGAGGTGTAGGATGCTAGGGTTTGGGGCGCACCAGGTACTGACTGCTCCTGCCGACACGGCGGTTTTTCAGGCCTTGGATGGAACGCAGGTAACGCCCGAAGGCTGAGACGCCATTTGCCTGGAGACCTGAGCCGACAATGTGACGCAGGTTTTCGTAGATGGCTGTTGGCGACATCCACTGCCCTTCGTTTTCCTCTGGGGCTATGTCGTAATGCTCCAGGAAGTACTGGATGGCGACTGGTTCCTGCAGGAACTGGCGGTTATGCTGGTTCAGCTCTTCCACCTCTTTCGGCGTGAGCCAGTACTGTTCACCGTTGAGGATGAGCGTCTGCGCCTGGGCATAGAGTGCCTCGTAGTTGGGCTGGCGGTCAAAGATGATGGGTGCTTTCAAGGGCACGGTGATGAAACGGCGGCTGCCCGTGGGGTCGGCAAGCGCATATTGCTCGTTGGTGGCGGCAATGAAGGATGCCTTTCGGCTCATCTCCTCCACGTGCTTGCCATAGGGTCGTTTGATCTTCACGGAGGGCAGCTGGATGATGTTCTTTAGGAATCCTGACTGCACCTTGGGCGAGATCTTATTGAACTCATCGAGATTGATGAGCAGGAAATTGTGCATGGCCTGCAAGGTGGCGCGGTCCTCCTTTACTTGCATATTCTCGTAAAAGCCCCACATCAGTTCCGGCGGCAGGATTTGTCGACAGAAGCGTGACTTGCCGTCGCCCTGTGGCGATATGAGCAGCGGGACGAGGGAGTTGCCGAAGTCGCGGATGCGTCCGAGCCATTGTGCAACCATCGCGAGGAACCACTTGCGGAACCAGGTCTCCCACTGGGGGAAGTCACAGGGCACGGTGCGAGCCAGCAGGGCAATATGGTCGGTCTTGCCGTCCCATTTGTCGCGAATACGCCAGAAATAGTCTTCTATGGGGTCGCACTCGCGCAGGCGGTTGGAGTAAACATATCGACGCACTTCCTTTTCGTGGACATCAAGGTTGTTCTCCCGCGCCTCCAGGGTCAGCCCGTAGACAGTTTTCTCGTCGCAGGGTCTCCATTCCTCCACCCAAGTGTTGTTAGGGCGGTACTCTGTATAGCCCATGATGGTGTTGTAACGAAAGACGTAACGAGTGGAGAGAAACCTGATCAAACTACGAGTCTCTATGCTCACCTTGGCTAAGTTCTCCACACTCTCACGAGGACTGTTCTCGTAATATACGGCTTCGACGATACTCCTGATGGTGTCGGCGTCATAATCGACCCTATAGGCATGGTGGTTGCGGATATGCAGGAAAGCCTCTTCCTCAGGCACCCCCATGAGGCAGAGTTGACGCGCCAGCTCAGTGATATAGGCATTCTCGCGCTGACTCTCTATGACTCCGGCAGTCTCGTCGATCGCAGCATCCACGGCCCGCATATACATCCGCTCGTAGTCAGCATAGAGGGGCAGATCGGTGCTGTCTTGAACATGAAGCGATGAAGTGTCTTTGGCATGAGGCGAAAGCGATTCCATCACAGCCACGCACAGAGGCGTGGCTGACGGGTTGAAATAAGGCTGCGCGTCGAGCGTCATACGGAAACTGCTACGGGACGTCACGTGACGGCGGGTAACGGGGTAGGGCAGCACGCCTTTATAGGAAGAGTAAGCCACGTCGTAGGCCGACTGACAGAAAGCATCCAAGTCGTGCTCGTTGCTCACCGACGGAAGCGTTCCACCTGACATACAGACGCTTACGAGTATCACTACACTACGCCCATCCGCCCCTGTAAAGGCTGCAAATGTCATAGGCAGCATCCTGGAAGCCTCTTTCACAGCCTGCAGATCCTCCTGTCGCAACAGGTTGTCCACCTGCAGGGCAACAAGGCCGTTGAAAGCCGAAATCTGAAGGTTGCCGTCATCCGACTTGAGCAGCTCGACCGACGGAAACACCTGAGCCACAGGATGATGAGACTCATAGCTGCCGTTGTCGCCAAATCTGGCGATATACTGGCGCATACGAGCGACGTCTCCAGCCTTCGTATCGGTCTTGATGCGCTCCAGAAACCATTCTGCAGGCTTCAACGACAGATGGACGACATGCTTCTTGTCGGTATTTACGATAGAGAACTTCATTTTCGATGTGGCTTCCTGCCTCAGGGCAGTTTCAAGCTTCCAAAAAAGTTGGAACTCGTTGTTTCAAATTATAAACCGGTGCTTTACAAATTGTTTCTCAGGGAGAAACTTTTCTAAATCGGTGGTTTAGCGGCGTAAACCAGTGGTTTAGAAACGTAAATCGGTGGTTTAGAAAGAGGACAATTGACAAGTGACAGTCTTAACGAGTTGACAGTTGACAAGTGACAGTTGAGAGTTGACAGTTGAAAAGTGAAAGTTGACAGTCGCTCCTACGGCATGTCGCCGGACCAGCCATGGCCCAAATCCCAGTGCTCATCGTAGACGAACTCGAAGTACGGCAACGAGAACTCCTGCTCCAGCAACTCTGTCAACTCCTCCTGAATAGGCTCGGCCCACTTCCCTACCAGCACTATGAATTTGTCGATGGTCCAGGCCACACGACCACGGGGAATCTGCGTATAGTCGCCCTTGAATTTTGTCTCTATGTGCTTAGCCTGCGCCTTAAAAAATTCCTTGGCCCAAATCTGACGGTGCAGCTTGGGATAATTGATAAAAGGAATGCCTTTCTCAGCTGCTTCCTCCACCATTTTTGGGGTGAGTTCTTTCTTATGAACCCCAAAGAACGACTTCTCCTCTGGATCGTACCAGAAGATACCTACGCACGGCATCTGCTCATCAAAAGACTTCATATCTGCCATCTGAGCGTTATGATCTTTTTCTGATAATTGGGTCATATTGTTTTTGTCTCACGGATGTTCATTTAAGTCCTACGGAAAGGCGGAAATAATATCTCTAATCTTTCTTTGTAGGATTCGCCATCTCCTACACATCCTACACTCCTTCCTACACCGCCGAATCTACTGACGCACAATTCGTTACGTATTAGTGTAAGTAGTGTAGGCAAGAAATGCCTACTTTTGTTTTTTGGAGGAGTAAGATGTTTGATGGATGATGGACTGGAGCTATTGTTTGGAGAGATGGAGGAAGCGGGAGAATTAGGCGGAGAGTGTGCGATCCATATTGTCGATGAAGGCATCAAGGAGGCGGACCTTTCCCTTAAGGGGGTAGATGTCATAGTCGGCAATGGCAGCAGGGATGAGCGTGGAGTTGCCTTCGCGGAGGAGGATCTCGTCACCGGTGCTACGCACACGGATCTTACAGTCACCAGCGATGCACATCGAAATGATGAAACTGTCGTACTTCAACAGGTTACGATGGAAAGGAGCGGTCAGCTCCATGACACGGACTTCGAAATAGGGGGTGTCTATGACATGGATGGCCTGGTTCTGGGCTTTCTCATACTCTGTGAGATAGTTATTCTCGACATGGTAGTCAAGGGCCTGGGCTGCCAAGTCGGTATGGAGCTCGCGGGGCTTGCCATCCAAGCCCGGGCGATTATAGTCATAGATGCGATAGGTGACATCGGAGGATTGCTGGACCTCGGCCAGCATAATGCCACCACAAATGGCATGGACACGTCCGGCAGGGAGATAGAAGACATCGCCGGGCTTCACCTGATGGTCGGCCAAGACCTCAGTAATAGTACCATCGGCGATTCTGCGGTAATACTCGTCGGGAGTTATCTCCTGCTTAAAGCCGGCATAAAGGTGACTGCCCTTGTCGGCCTTGATGATGTACCACATCTCGGATTTGCCTCTCTTGCCATGTTCGCGCATGGCCATCTCATCATTGGGGTGGACCTGAATACTGAGGTCTTGCTTGGCATCAATGAACTTCACTAAGAGGGGCAGTTGACCGCCGTAGGTCTCGTTGGTCAGCCTGCCCAGAATTTCATTGGGGCATTCGCTGATGACCTCATCCAAAGGCTTGCCAGCCCACGCTCCATTACTGACGATGCTGGTGCTGGAGGGCACCACGCTCACCTCCCAACTCTCTCCAATAGGGTCATTGGAGGGGGGCAGGCCCTTGTAAGGACGGAGGTTGTTGCCACCCCATACCACTTGACGGAGGTTGGGAGCGAAAAGCAATGGATATAATGTAGACACGGCTTGGTGTTGATTACGGATTAGGAGAGGCCGAGGAGGGGTTTGAGGTCATCTTCTTTGTAGAGGATCCAGACGGTGGTGCCGAGGAAAGCGAGGAAGACGAAGATGAGGCACATCTGTGCACGTTTGGGACCTGCCTTGAGGACAGGCACTGTGGCAGACTGGAGGGTGGTGAAGGCCGGTGTCTCCTGCTGCACCTTAGCCTCTGCCTGCAGGAGCTGTGCAGCCACTTGCTGGTAGGCATTGAACTGCAGCTGCATCTCATTCTCGAGGTCGGTCTGCTTCTGACGTACAGACTCCAGGATGATATCCTGGTTAGCATCAGCAAAGTCGGCATAGAGCCTACGAGCCTTCTCATAACGAGCCTTAGTCTCGCTGCACAGTTTCTTGTTGTACTCCAGATCGACGCGTGCCTTAGAGGTGCGATAGTCGGTGATGAACCGCTGCAGACGCGTCTTCACAGTGTCAGCCATCGTGGCACAGATAACAGGATCCTGGTCAGTGACATTGATGGTGATGACCATGGTCTTCTTGTCAACGTCACACACCACGTTCTGGTTGATGGTTCGGACGATATTGGTCTGCGCCATTGTCAACCGGAAAGGATCGACCTTTGGACTCTCTTCTTCTTTTGGCTCAGACTTGAACAATGAGAACAGGGCATTCTTGGCCTTACTCCACCATGGCATCTTCTGCTCATACATAAGGTAATCGTAGTAGGTGAAGGTCTTATTGTCCTCCTCACGTGTCACCTTGACTGGAAACAGGGAAGTCTTGAAGTCCACCGAGTTCATCAGGTCGGGGTATAGCGTGGGGAAGAGTGCCTCTGTGCCTGCACCACTAGTGCCCAAATTCACGCCAAAGCTGCTGGCGAGGCTGGCGAGACCTCCTGCACTACTACTCTTACCACCCATCTCAGGGGAGAGTTTCACAGTACAACTGTAGAAGTTGGGTAACGACAAGGCGTAGATAGCTGCGAGGACAAAGGCCACGGGCAGAACGATGAAGTACAGTTTCTTGTGCTTCAGGAGGTCCTTAAATATCTTGCCAAAGTCGATGGAGGATTCTTCCGTCTCCATTCCCGCTATCGCGCCTTCCCGTTGCCTTTCGGCAGCATGAGATTTTTGGTCGAGCGCTTGCTCGTCCTGCTCAATCTGAATGTTTCTTGTTTCTTCAGTCATGTTGTTATTTGTTTTTTTTGTTTTCCTTACTTTGTGAACGTTTTGCTCATCATTTTTTCCTGCCAATTCAGCGGATTAGGTACGCCTACGGCGTCGCCAGCGCCCATCGCTGTCGTAATAATTGGCAACTCCCATGTAGGTTTTGACATTCTTTATGGGTCAAAATCCGTAGGTGCCTGTCTAACAGGAAAATAACCATCTATTTTCCTATAGATGGCACATTTCGCGTACAAAGGTACGAAAAATCTTTCAATCTTCCACTATATTAGGGCAGAAAAGTGAAGAAAAATTCACTTTTTTTGTAGAATGATTCTCACCGTTCATCACAGCGGAGAAGCTAAAAAGAATCCCCAAAAACCGAAAACTTGGAACTTTCGGCTTTGGGGATTCCTGCGGAAGGGGGCATATCCTTTAGTCCCACGGAAAGGACGGAAAGAACGGAAATGGTTCTTCGCAAGCGAAGAAATGGCTCGGAATACTATTATAGCACACAGAGAGCGTAGATTCTCATTTATTATGTCCCACAGAAAGGACGGAAAGAACGGAAATAATTCGACCTGTACGATTGACAAAACCTGAAGGTGCGAAATGATTACAGGCAGGGATGCCGCTCGACCTCAGTTCGAACTTTTTGCTCAGGGACTCTCAGAGAGGTCTTTAGACTTCTCAAAGAGAGAGTCTCATAGGTTGCTATTTCTTCTTTGACGTCTTCTTCGCAGGTTTCTTTGCCGGCGTAGCGGGCTCGGCAGGTTCCTCAGTCTTGGGTTTGTCGATACCTATCAGCTCCACGTCGAAGATCAGGGCGCTGTAAGGTTTGATCTGTCCCGCATTGCGTTCGCCGTAGGCCAGCTCGTAGGGGATGAACAGCTGCCACTTTGAGCCGACGGGCATCATGGTTAGGGCCTCCGTCCAGCCCTTGATGACCTGTGTGGGCATGAACTCTGCGGGCTTGTCGCCATGCTTGCGCGAGGCATCGAAAACAGTGCCGTCAATCAGGCGTCCCTCGTAGTGTACCTGTACCTTGTCGTCGAGCTGTGGCACCTCGCCCTCTCCCTTCACCAGCACCTTGTACTGCAGTCCGCTGGCGGTGGTGATGACGCTGTCCTTTTTGGCGTTCTCAGCCAGAAACTTACGGCCTGCGTCGCGGTTAGGACCATAGAGACGCTCTTCCTTGATCTTCTTGTCGACAGCCTCCTTCTCCTTGAAGTATTTGTCTGCAACGGTGACGGTGAAATGAGTCGTGTCGTTGGACAGGGCGTCGGCAAAGCCGCGATAAAGGAGGGAGGTGATGATAGAGTCAGGCGAGGAAGTGAACTCCTCCACCATGTTGGGAATCATGCGGCTGTTCAGCTGGTTGGCAATATCCATGCCGGCGAAGTAAGCCTTCATCTGGGGTGTCTTGTCGGCTTTGACAACCTCCTGGAAACCACGCAGGAAGTCGGCCATGTAGGCCGTGTCAACACCTTGCTGCTGAGTGAGATAGGGAATGAGGCCGTTGGTGACCATCATACCTGCTGCATAGCTCACAGAGTCAGAGCTGCTCTTCAGTTCCACAGGCACGACAACCTCCTGCTGAGCCTTGGCGTCCTTCTGCTTCTTCTTGGCAGCGTCGGCGGTATTCAAAGAAGCACCCGCCACGAGGGCGAGTGCTATCATAAGTGATTTCTTCATCATCTGCGATTACTTGTTGACCACTTCCAGAAGTTCAATCTTGAAAATCAGGGTAGAGAAGGGCTTAATCAGACCCTGCTCACGCTCGCCATAACCCAGCTCCTGGGGGATATATACCTCCCAAATGGAACCAGCGGGCATGTGAACCATAGCGTCCGTCCAACCCTTGATGGTCTGGTTGCAGCGCAGGGTGATGGGCTCGCCACGCTTGTAAGAGCTATCGAACACTGAGTCGTTGAGCATACGGCCCTCATAGTGTACCTTTACCACAGAAGTGTCGGCAGGGATAGCACCCGTACCCTCCTTGATGACCTTGTACTGGACGCCGCTGGGCAGGGTAACGACACCTTCCTTCTTGGCATTCTCAGCCAGGAACTTCTCACCCTCAGCCTTGTTGGGACCGTACTCTTTCTCCATGGTGCGGGACTTAATCTTGGTCATGAGGCTCTGGGCAATCACCTGAGCGGTGTCAACCGTCATCAGACCACCTTTGTTGATCACGCCGCTCACGAAGCCAGCCATGAAGTTCTTCAGGGAGATGTTCTGCGTAGAGTCGTTGCCAAACACCTCGTGCTCAATACCCTTCACCATCTGGTTGCTGATCTGCTGGCCAATCTGGATACCTGCATAGTAGGCAGCCTTCTTCTTGTTGTCGCCAGCGTTGGCGCCCTCGTTCAGACCCTTGATGAAGTCGGCCATGTAAGCCGTGTCAACACCGAGACGCTCCACGAGATACTCCTTGAGACCATTCGTCTGTGCCATACCGATGGCATAGCTCAGTGAGTCAACATCACTCTTCAGGTTTGCCGTCGGAGTGGAATTGCCGCAAGCGGTGAAAGCTGCGGCAGCTGTAGCCATAGCGACTACTACCATTAACTTTTTCATTGCTTTTCTAAATTATTATGTTAATACCTTGTTGTCTGTTCTGCCGGAGATTCCGGACTTCCCTGGATTATACCACCTGAATCAGCTCCACGTCGAAGATGAGGGCTGCGAAGGGAGGAATGCTGGCACCTGCGCCACCCTCGCCGTATGCCAGGCGGTAGGGGATGAAGAAGCGGTACTTGGCGCCCTCCTGCATGAGCTGCAGGCCCTCCGTCCAGCCGGCTATCACCTGCTGCAGGGGGAAGGTGGCGGGCTCACCGCGCTGGATGCTACTGTCGAACACCGTACCGTCAATGAGGAAGCCCTCATAGTGACACATCACCGTGTCCTTGGCGCTGGGTTTCTTACCGTTACCTTCTTTCAGCACCTGGTACTGCAGTCCGCTGGGCAGAGTCACTATACCTTCTTTCTTGGCATTCTCGGCCAGGTATTTCTCGCCTGCCTCCTTGTGTACCTTTCCCTGCTCCATGCGCTGGGCGTTGATCTTCTGCTCCTGCTGGGCAAAATATTCCTGCACGATGCGCTGTGCATCGGTGTTTGATACTTTCAGTTCGTTGCCTGCTATCACGTCCTTGATGGCTGCGGCAAAGTCGTCGATGTTCAGTTCGGCGGCACCCATCTGTGCCAGCTGACGACCGATGCCCAAGCCCAAGGCGTAGCTCACTTTATCCATGTCTTACCTTATTAATAATACGAAGTTTTTGAAAATCGGGCGCAAAGTTACTCATTTTCTTTGATTTAACAACAATAATTGCGAAAAAATTATGCTTTTTCGCTTAGTTTTAAACTTTCTTTTGGCATTTCTCTGCCAAAGGGCACCCGGCACAGCCGCAATTACAACTGCAATCGCACTCTTTCGAGGGGTGCAACACACGCCACAGTCGCCAGCCGGCATACCCTGCCGAAGCTGCAACAATAACAAAAACAATAATCCTTTCCATCACTCAGCACTCAACAGAACATACTCCCCACTTGGTAGACCACAAAGGAAACCATCCACGCCAGCACCGTAGTATAGACAGCGGCAAAGGTAGCCCATCGCCAGGAGCCCGTCTCATGTTTGATGGCGACAATGGTGGCCAGGCAGGGGAAGTAGAGCAACACGAAGAGCAAGTAACAGAAGCCCACCAGTGGCGTGATGCCCTCTGCCGCCATCTGCTGGCGCAGCTGCGAATACTTCTCTCCGTCCTCGCTGAACGAATCGTCATCGGCGAAGGAGTCGTCACCGCTATAGAGCACGCCGATGGCGGAGGCCACAATCTCCTTGGCGCCGACGCCGGCAATGAGGCTCACGTCGAGCTTCCAGTTGAAACCCTGCGGCCGGAACACCGGCTCGATGGTCTTGCCCATGTGCCCAATGTACGACTGCTCCTGTTGCTGTTGCGGCGACAGCTCGTCGTTATGGGGGAAGTAGCCCAAGGCCCAGACGATGATGCTAGCTACGAGAATGACACCACCCATCTTCTTCAGGTACTCCTTACCCTTCTCCCACGTGTGGCGTGCAATGGCCTTTGCCGTAGGCCAGCGGTAGGGCGGCAGTTCCATGACGAAGGGCGTGTCCTGTCCCTTCAGGACGAAGGATGAGAACACACGGCTCATCAACACCGCCATCGCAATGCCTATCGCATAGAGCGACAGCATCACCCACGACCGGTATTGCAGGGAGAAGAACGTGCCGGTAATCATAATGTAGATGGGCAGGCGCGCCGAGCACGACATGAACGGCAGAATCATCATTGTCACTATCCGTGAGCGACGGCTCTCGATGGTGCGCGTGGCCATGACGGCGGGCACGTTGCAGCCGAAGCCCATGATGAGCGGGATGAACGACTTGCCGTGCAGCCCCATCTTGTGCATCA
>ONKY01000122.1 GCA_900318585.1 uncultured Prevotellaceae bacterium | reverse complement strand
CCGGTGGTGGTGTTCTTGGAAATGTTCAGTTCAATCATAGTGCTTGTTTTCTTTCTTTTGTCGAAATGTTGTTAATTGTTTGTGTTGTTGTTTGGTTTTTGTGTTGGTTTTTTGTGCCATTTCGATACTCGGTGCTTATTTTGCATTACTCCTTGAGTATTCCGGATTACTCGGCGAGTACTGCTTCGCGAGCCGCACGTTGTATCTCAATTGCAACGGCAAAGGTACGAAAAAAAGAAATGCGAAACAAGCGATTGGGGAAAAAGGTGCACAAAAAAGGTAAAGTAACAAAATCTTACAATCTTACAATCTTACAAAGTGTATTACCGTCGCCGTCTGCCCCCAAACGTCGGCCTATAGACTGCCGACTCGTTCGCCTCAAAACTATACCCAGGCGCAGCGGCAGATGGTGACGGTAATAAGTACCCGCGAACAGGCTCAGGCGAGCGAGCCACAGTTATTCAAAGAGGGTGTCAATCTCGTCAATCTCGTCGTCGTCGAACCATTTCTTCAGGCGTTCTTTTGCACGATCCTTCACTTCGGGATCGACGTCAATCCAGAACTTCTTCAACACATAGATCAGCACAGCCAGGTCATCACTCAAACCGGCGATGGGAATGGCATCGGGTATCACATCGAGCGGGCTAATCATATAGCCCAAGGCACCGATGATGATGGCCTTGTCCTTAGTACTCACTTTGTCGCTCTGAAGTGTATAGTACAGTATCAGGGCGGCATAGACCAACTTGGCGCCTGCACGCTTGGCGATGCGTGAAATCTTCTCAGTAAAGTCGCTTGAGGAGAATTTGTTGGCGTAACTCATGAAATCGGGTAAATCCATACTTGTATATTTTATTGATTATTATCACTTATCTACGAATTCTAACTATACGGATACCAGTGAACGACGGATGTCGCTGAAGATACTGGTGCATGGTCATCGGCTCCTCCACCACCCGCTTACGTATCTGTGAGGCATTGAGCAGGTGCAGTCCATCGTCCTTCCAGACGGCAAAGCCAAGATGGGCAATGTCAAGCCCCGGTTTGGAACAGGTGATGGCTATGATGTCACCATCGCGGACGGCCTGGCGTAAGGCCGGCGTGGGAGTTGCCAAAGCTGACTTGGGAATGTAGCGGAAGGTGCGGCCCGTCAGGGAGTCCTCCTGCTGACGGATGACTTCCGTAAAGGAAGGATGTTGACGCAGTGCCTGATAGGCCTGAGGGTGAGTAGACATATAGTTGACATGCACTTCCTGGACTGCAGTAAAGGGCGGCACAGGCTCCTGCACTTCATCTACGAGCTGCATGAGGGTGTTGTCGGCAATCCAGTCGGTGAAATAGTGAAGACGGCTGGGATAGCCGTCGAGCCGTCCCTGACGGTAACGGAGAGACATGAGTGCGTTGAGATAGTCACGGAACGTGTAGAGGCTCCGATAGGCACAGAGTGTAAGGGCGGTCACGTTCTCTACCAACGTTGTGCAGTCCAGCTGCCGGGTGTTCACCACCAAGCGCTCACGACCGTCTGATGTCTCAAGCGTATGGGCGACATAGGGTACACCCAGGAACTTGCAGGCAAAGAAGAGTGGAAAGTCGGTAGTACGTGGCTGGCGACTGGCTTCGTCAAGCAGGGATGCGATGAGGGAGCTGTCTGAAGAAGCATAGCTACATGAAGCCTGCGACTCTGCAGACAATATAGCCTCTGACTGTGCACAGACTTTCAGGCATCCGGCAAGGGCTACAAGGAATAATACAGCTCTCTTCATTCTTTCTTCCTGTATTTCTTCTTCAACCAGAAATTATAGCCTAAATAGGCATACATAGAACCAAAAACATTGTAGGCATTGAAGCGCGACGTATGATAGTTGTTGGTGCGGAAAATGACGTTCATTCCCGCGTACCAACGCGTATTGTTGTAGACAAGGGCAAATCGGCCGATAGCGTCAGGATTCACTTTGTGTATGTCAAAACCGTCCTTCTCGTCAGCTGTCTTGCCGTAGGACGTCTTGTAGGCCAAGGCCATCTGGCCTGATGCGCAGAACAGCCAATTGCGGGCGAACACCCAGTTATAGGCATAGCCACATGAGAGGCTGAAGTCATTATAGTTGATGCGGTCGAACATCATGCCACTGTCCAAGCGGACGTCGTGCGTGGCTGTCAAATTGCTCTCGACTACTTCCTTCAGCTTGTTGAAATCAACATCGAGAACATTCTTGGTGTAACCGGCACCAGCCATCCACGAGCCGCAACTCACTTTCTGGCAAGTGCTCTGGCTGAAGGCGGCCGGATAGGAGAAACGTCCATGATTGAAGATATAGTAGGCGGTAGCACCGATGAGGCTCACCTTGACGCCGTCGAAAGAGATGCCTTCCAGGCGGCTACAATCAACATCGTCGCCCAAGTTGACGTCACGGAGTTTATAGTTGTGTCCCATGTTCTTATAGTAAAGGTCTACACCCAGCTGCGATGAATAGATATTAAGGTCAATTTCCTTGAGCAGACCGCCCTTGGAGATACCAATATTGTTCAGGTCGAACGAATAGCCCAGGAAAAACCATCGCCATCCGAAGTATGGACCAATCTTCAGGTTCTGGTCGGGAGCAAGCATGACGCTCTGACCATTGCTGCTAAGTCGGAAGCTCTCAAAGTTACGCGTCACCTGTCCCATGACAGTCAACTCGTAATGCTGCGGCTCTATATAGTCGTTCTGCAGGCGGTCAAAACCTCGGATGGTCTTACGCACTTTACTAATTGTGTGCGCTGACCGTACCAACGTATCCTGCAATTCCACTGTCACGGAATCGCCCTCACCTACTGTAGACACAGGCTGAGCGTAGGAATGAAGAGAATAAGCTATAACCAATAGCATAAACAGTATTCTTAACATCACTCGCCATTCAGATTTTCCCCAGCACACGGTCAAGCACCCAATTGACAGGTGTCGCCGAAATGCTGGTACAATTACACACTCCGTTACCCTGCAAATGTTCGATGACTCGCTTGATGAGCGGGAACTGGACATAGGAGGGATTAGGAACAGTGATGCTCTCCACGCCGTTACTCGTATAAAGCTGTATGGGAGCATAGTCGAATACAGAGAAAGTTAGCCGTCCCTTATCACCCATCACCTCGATACAGTCTTCACGAGCTGACTCATGAGCCACAAAGCACCACGAACCAGAGCCAGGCAAGTCGTTCTCAAAGCGGAAGCAGGCGCTCACAGAATCCTCTGCAGTATAGAGCTTGCCCCGATTGGCACAGATGCCGCGTGCATCAAGTATCACTCCAAAGTAATACTGCAACAAGTCCAGCTGATGGGGAGCCAAATCATAGAAATAACCGCCTCCAGAAATCTCCGGCTTCAGTCGCCAGGGAAGGTTGTCAGGATGAGTATAGTCAAGCTCTCGGGGAGGGACGGCAAAGCGTACCTGCACATTAAGAATCTTTCCAATGACCTGCTTGTCAATGATTTCCTTCACTTTGATGAAGTAAGGCAGATAGCGCCGATAGTAGGCTACGAAACATGGGACACCCGTCTGCTCAGATATACGGTTCACTCGGGCACAGTCCTCGTAGGAAGCGGCTAATGGTTTCTCTATGTAGACCGGTTTCCCTGCCTTCATGGCCATGATGGCAAACGTAGCGTGGCTCGACGGGGGAGTAGCGATATAGATGGCATTGACGTCGGCATCGTCTATGAGTTCCTGGGCATCGGTATACCAGCGTGGCACACCATGCTTGATGGCATAGGCACGGGCACGCTGCTCCGTGCGGCTCATCACAGCCACCACCTCTGAGCCTTCCACCTCGTTGAAAGCCGGGCCGCTCTTCTTCTCTGCCACTTCACCACAACCGATGAATCCCCACTTGAGTAATTTCATACTTACTTGTCATTTCAATTCCAATTCTTCCTCTATCTGCGGAATGGAATGTTTTACATCTTCCTTGATTCCGAGACGCTTCAACTCGTTAGCCTTCTGGATGAGGCCACGTGTTCCGTCAAGGCTCTTCTGCATATCGTCATAGTCAGAGCGCAATGCGTCAAAATCGCGGCTCACCTTTTGGGAGCGTTCAATGAAGAGACCAATGCGAGAAACCAACTGCTCTGCCAGCCCCACGATTTTCTTCTGGTTCTCTGTCTGGTTATGCTGACGCCAGGCTATCTGAATCATTCGAAGGATGGCAAACAGGTTCTGTGTGCTGCTGATAAACACCTTCTTCTCAAAGGCATCATTCCACAGTTTAGGGTCACGCGCCAGCGCTACCTGAAGGGCGGCCTCATTAGGCACATACATAATCACAAAGTCTATGGCAGTTCGGGGTGGCTGAACATATCGGCTATAGTCCTTGGCAGCCAGTTCCTTCACATGGGAGACAAGACTCTGCACATGTCGGTCAAGAAACTGCTTCTTCACCATCTCATTCGGTTCGTTCACGTAGTCATAGTATGCCTTAATGGAAACTTTGGCATCAATGACCACATCCTGCTGGCCTGGATAGTGAAGCACAACGTCAGGCCGCATACGACGCCCCGTATCCTCATTGCGAACAACATATCCGTCCTCAGAAGTGATAGTATCCTGCACATCATAGTCGAAGCCGCGCTTGAAACCCTGGGAGTCGAGCAAATCCTGCAACACCAACTCTCCCCAGTCGCCTGCCTGTTTGGAATCACCACGCAGGGCATTCGTCAGGCGGCTGGCCGTCTTGTCCATCTTCAGAGCCTGCTCCTGAACCTGCCTTAGATGCTCCGAAAGCGAGGCGGCAGTTTTAGCCTGCTCGCGGTCGCTGTCAAGAATGGTCTTCTGGAGCTCGGCAAAGCTGTCGTTGATGGGCTTCGTCACTTGCTCCATCGCCTCACGGTTTTGCAGACGGAGCTGATCGGAGGTCTGGCTGAGCACACGGGTGGCCAGATTCTGGAACTGTTCGCGCACGACCCTCAACTGTTCCTGAAACTGTTCCTGGCGTAGCTGCACTTCCTTAGCCGACTGTTCCTTCATCAGGCTGATCTCATTCTGATACGACTGACTGTCAGCATTCAGCCTACTGTTCTCAGCCATCAGATGACTGTTCTCTGCCTGGATACGCCCGGAGAGTTCGCGACTGGCGTCAAGCTCTGCAGAAGTGTGACGAAGAGATGTTGACAAGCCCTCCGCCTTCACGCGCAAATCCGTCAACCGTCGGTTGGCTACCAGATAGCCACCGACAGTGCCTACTACTATACCTATTATAATATAAAGAACTATCTCCACTCCTACTTATGCAACGCAAGGTTATAGTTCAGATAATTGCTGTTACCCGTCACATCCTCAAGCACCTTGACGAAAGGCGGGAAGTTGACACTCTCCTGCTTCAAGATGCCCTTCGTCTCCATCATCACCAAATCATTGACTGGAGAGAGAAATGTGTCAATCTCGAAGAACTGCCCCTTCCATATAAAGCTCTGACGCTTCTTCTTAATGGTTGAGCGATAGGGATCAGCCTGCTGAAGCATCTGCTCATAGAGATTGTTGTTCACTTGGCGCTCGGTCTCCAACAGTTCTGTAGCCGAAAGGCGTTTCTTCGTAGTATGGACATTCACGACTTTTCCTCCCTGCCATTCCCTCCGACGCAGGCGAACCTCACATCCTGGCTCAGCCACCAGATATGTCTGAGTAATCATGCTCTCAGAACACTCGGGAATATCACCAACAATCTCCACACGGAAGATTCGTTCCTCCTGGATGGGCTGCGGCAAACCAAGCACGCTGGAAATCTCCTTCAGCACGCGGTTCATCTTGCGGTCGAAATCATCATGATTGTTGATAACACGCAGATGAGAGTGCCCCGTCCAGGCACGAATGACTTTCTTGTCCAGTTCGCGGGCAATACGCAATCCCTCTTCGTCAGCCTTCTCGTAACGGATGGCATTTGTAGCAGTTGTATAGTATTGCTCTGCACCGTCCGCAGCCGACACTAAATGGAACACAGCGTCGTAGCGCTCACGCAGCTCTGCACTATCGGTGCCAATGCTGCGGGTGATTTCCTCCCATTCCTCTGGCTTCATATAAGCAGAGATATCCATGGTTCCTCGGTCGCAAACAATAAGCACCGGCTTCGTACATACTTCCGCTAAACGGGTGAAACTATCCTCCAGGGCAAGCTGTGTCTCCAGAATACAGCGTTCACCCTCATAATAAAGCTGACGATTAGGAGTCAGGTAGTTCCAGCCACCCTGACTGTAAAGTGTTGGTACTTCAGGCACGGCAAACACCTTGTACCCGAAGTTGGAGAAATATTCTATGATGCGTACCAGCGCAGTCGTCTTTCCAGCACAGGGACCACCAGTCAATACTATCTTCTTAATCATATGCTCAGTTCATCAAGCACTTTTATCAGTTTCTTGTCAAAGGGTTTGTCTGTACGTATACACTCAGAGAAAGGAACGTAGACGATTTCGTTGTTGCGGATACCCACCATAACATTACGCTGACCTTGCTTAATAGCTTCAATGGCACCTACACCTGTACGACTGGCCAGGATACGGTCGTGGGCAGAGGGGGAACCTCCCCTTTGCAAGTGACCAAGAATGGATACGCGCACATCAAATTCCGGGAATTCCTTCTTTACACGGTCAGCATAATAGAGAGCGCCGCACTTGGGACTCTCGGAAACTATGACAATACACGACTTCTTAGACTTACGGATACCGCGCCCCATGAACTGTGCCAGCTGGTCTTCGTTAGTCATTTCCTCAGGTATAATAGCAGCCTCAGCCCCACAGGCAATGGCAGAATTCTGTGCCATGAAACCGGCATCGCGTCCCATGACTTCCACGAAGAAGATACGCTCATGGGAATTGGCCGTATCACGAATACGGTCAACACATTCCATGATGGTATTCATCGTCGTGTCGTAGCCAATGGTAGAGTCAGTACCATAGAGGTCATTGTCAATCGTGCCAGGCAGGCCAATCACAGGAAAGTCATATTCCATCCCAAAGTTTCGTGCACCAGTGAGTGAGCCGTTGCCACCAATGACTACCAGAGCGTCAATCTCTTCTTTCTGGCAGGTCTCATAAGCCTTCTGCATTCCCTCAGGAGTCATAAATTCCTTGCTACGGGCAGTTTTCAGGATGGTACCGCCACGGGTAATAATACCCGACACGTTCTCCGTCGTAAAGGGTTTTACTTCCCCCTTTATCAAACCGTCGTAGCCACGGTAAATACCCTTAATACTATATCCGTTATAGATACCTGCGCGAGTGACCGCACGAATTGCTGCATTCATGCCGGGAGCATCACCACCCGACGTAAGAATTCCAATGGTTTTAATCTTTGACATTGTAATTATGATTCTTTAAATTATACTTTCAATCCAAAGTACGGCAAGACCAAGAAGGAAACCGACGAGTATCTTTGGCGTAAGATTCCTCAAATACCATCCCAAACGGATATGCTCCATACGCATCAGCGCCAGTCCACTTGTTGTTCCCACAGAAAGCAGGCAACCACCGGATGCCGTAGCAAAAGCGATGACTTTCCAGTATAAGCCGTTCTGGGTAAAGAGACTCATATAGTCACTGTCAACCCATTGGCTAATCTGAGCGTCCTCAACTATCGGATAAAGGGATATATTGGTAATAGCCACCGTGAACGTATCAACCACCGCACTCAACAAGCCCGAGACAAGACCTACGACCCATACATTGTGGATATTATAATCTATCCAGGATGAGATGTTGCCTATGACTCCCGTCTCAAGCATCACTCCCATTGCCAACATGATACCCATGACGAACAATATCTGTTGCATAGCCCCATACTGAAGAGAAAGGGGAACACGTTTCTGAGCCATCTGGTCGGAAGCAAGCAACTTACGGTTGAACAACTCGTTCACTACCCAGAGTACGCTCAACACGCACAATGCACCAAGGAATGGGGATAGCTTTGTAATATTGTGGAACGTGGGGATAAACCATAGACCGCCAATGCCTACGAAGAGCATCATGATGCGCTGCCAACGGTTCAGACGGGTATCATCTCCACGGTAGGGAGGTGCTGTCCACTCCGTGTCAAGACGATCCGGAAGCTGACGGTTAATCAGGATCGTTGGTACAATCCAGGCTATCAAGGCTGGTAAAGCCAACGCCTGAGAAAAGCTGGTGGCAGTCACAGCTCCATCGCCCCAGAGAATCAGACCCGTTGGGTCACCTATTACCGTAAAACAGCCGCCACAGTTGGCAGCCAAAACAATAGCCGCCCCAATAAGCATCCGCTGACGGCGGCTATGGACAATCTGATGCATGATGACAAGCATCATGGTTGTAGTTGTCAAGTTATCAAGGTTTGCCGAGATGATAAAAGTAGCCAGCGTGATTGTCCAAAGAAGCCGCTTTGAATTACGAGTACGAATCCACTCAACGATAAAGTCGAAACAGCCATTGTTGTTCAGGATTTCTATGATAGACATCGTGGCCAGCAAAAACATGACAATATTTGCCGCCTTCCCAACATATTTCAGGAAGATACCGTCATAGATAAAATACTTCACTGCCCCAGATGAAGGTTCATCGCCAGCAAGGAATTCCGCATAGTCACGCGGATGTTGTGACATGACGAAGTCACTACCCCAGCAGACATAGACAACCCACCCTACCGTTCCAATGAACATGGCAATAGCAGCTTTATTGACACCAGTCAGATGACCAGTGGCAATCAACAAGTAACCAAGAATCAATAGCAGAACGATTAACAGTGTCATTTTTCCAGTATTCTTTTATTGGGGGAGCTTGTATTAAATGGTATCCCCCACCTACCACATCACTTCTTCACCACCCTGGGAATCCAATGCCAGAGTAGCGTTCCTCCTTCTGGCGGCGAATCGGCGCCAATACGTCCACCCACACGGTCGACGACTGCTTTACAGATAGTGAGGCCGAGACCTGGCATATCATCACGCACATAGGCGTTTTTCTCAGAAAGCATGGCAAAGATATTATCCTTCAAATCTTCTGGCAATCCGCTTCCTGTGTCTTTAACATCTATGCGCAGACCTTTTCCTTGAGGGTAGCAGCTCAGGGTAATGGTACCCTTCTTCGTATTATGAGCAGCATTGTTCAACGCATGCATAGTAACCAGTCGCATCAAGTTCTTGTCAATCTCCACATGACCTTCACAGGCGTTCACCACAACCTTTACACCGGGATTCACAATGCGACGTGTCTCGGCAGCAAACTCTTCCATCACCTCCGGCAGGTTGATTTCCGTTCGCTCAAACAGCATCTCTTTTCCCTCAAAATTCGAGAGTTCCAACAGTTCATTGATGAAATAGAGCAGTTGATGGCCATTTTTGTTAATGTGCTCTGCCATCTGTAGGCGTTCCGTCCTGCTCAGCGTGTCATCTTTATCATCAATAGCAATTTGGGAGAAGCCGATGATGGAGTTCAATGGCGTTCGCAGGGCATGACTGACATTGCTTAAGAACACAGTCTTCAACGCCTCACTACGCTGGGCACGCTCCATCTCACGCTTCAACTTCTTCTGATGCTTCCACTGAATAAAAGCAAAAATCACTAATAGCAGGACGAACAGTCCCCCAATGAGATACCACACCCAATCAGGAATATTGATGCCACCGGAGGAAAGGGTAGAACCGTAAATCTTATCGATGACGCCTTCTGCTTCCATCATATTCAACTCCACATTGATGGCGTCAATTAGCTGCTTGCTATGACTCACATAGCAATACTCACGAGGGGGCAGCGACAAGTCCTCGCTCAGGAGGTTGTTCAGCCCCAGATGTTTCATGTGATACCGGGCCTGATAACGGAAACATATGACACCATCGTAACGTCCGGCCGACAAGTCCTTGATGGCCTTTGGCAAATCGGTAATCACGTTTGGTATCGCTCCCGCATGGTTTAACGTATCCGTGAGGGGCTTCGACGCCATATAGGCTATACTCCTACCCGACAAGTTTCGAATATCAAGCTTATTCTGGTCACTCTTGCGGAAAAGAATCTGATAGTACAGATGGAACACCGCACGAGAGAAGTTGGTAATATCCTTCCGATAGGGCGAATAAACCATCATGCCCAAATCCACATGGCCGCTCAGCACATCGTCCTTAATATCCAGCCATGTGTTTGGACTATAAGTAAAAGGAATCGAGAGTCTTCTCATCAGCTCCTGCGTAAGAGCCACGTCCAGACCATGAGGCATTCCATCATCATCCACCCACTCCATCGGTGCATAGTCAATATCTATGCCAAAGATCAGGGGGTTGATCTTGGAATATCCCAGGTTATCTGCTGCAGCACTTTGTGTCACGGCCAGCAGCAGTGGTAGCAGTATACGCAGGAGCTTCTGTCTCATATTTTCTTATTTGTCAGTATGTCTCTTACGAGAAGGCGACGGTGAGGCCTGCCATGACGATGCTGACCATTGACATGAGCTTGATGAGGATATTCAGCGACGGGCCGGACGTGTCCTTAAAGGGATCGCCTACGGTGTCGCCCACAACACATGCCTTATGGGCAAAACTGCCCTTGCCGCCAAAGGCTCCTTCCTCAATGTTCTTTTTCGCATTGTCCCAGGCACCACCGGCATTAGCCATGAACACGGCCAGTGTGAAGCCACCTGCAAGACCACCTACAAGCAGTCCAAGTACACCAGCAACACCAAGCACAACACCCACAACGATTGGAATGATGATGGCGAGAACGGAGGGAATAATCATCTCGTGCTGAGCAGCCTTCGTGGAAATCTCTACGCAACGGCCATAGTCTGGCGTACCTGTACCCTCAAGAATTCCGGCAATCTCACGGAACTGACGACGCACCTCCTGTACCATCTTCTCGGCAGCACGGCCTACAGCCTCCATTGTCATACCGCAGAAGAGGAAAGCAGCCATAGCACCGATAAAAGCACCCACGAGGACTTTCGGATTCATCAGGTTCACCTGGAAGTAGTTCATAAAGTCAGGGATGGTTGCATCAGTAGCGTTGATGACATCACCGGCAACGTTCGTCAGCGTCTCGCCAGCGCGAGCCATCGCAATCTTGATTTCCTCAATATATGAGGCTAAAAGAGCGAGGGCTGTGAGGGCAGCAGAACCGATAGCGAAGCCCTTACCTGTTGCAGCTGTGGTGTTGCCAAGGGCATCAAGGGCGTCGGTACGATGACGAACCTCTTCACCCAACTGCGACATCTCAGCGTTACCACCGGCATTGTCGGCAATAGGACCATAAGCATCGGTAGCCAGCGTAATGCCTAATGTAGAGAGCATACCTACGGCAGCAATACCAATACCATAGAGGCCATGCGACAGGCTTGCTGACGTCATGGAGAGGTCGAAGCCGTTTGCACAGAGATAACTCATCATAATGGCAACACCAATGGTAATCACAGGGATACAGGTAGAAATCATACCAGTACCGATACCTTTAATTATAACGGTGGCGGCACCTGTCTGACCAGCCTCAGAAATCTTCTGAGTGGGCTTGTAAGAATGAGATGTATAGTATTCTGTAGCCTGACCGATGATGACACCAGCAGCCAGACCGCTAATCACAGAGAAAGAGAGACCGAGCCAGTTCTCGACATCAAGGAAATACAGGATGCCGAAGGTAGCGATGGCGATAAGCACGGCACTTACATTCGTGCCTAATGACAGCGAGCGGAGCAAGTCCTTCATCGTAGCACCTTCCTTTGTACGGACAAGGAAGATGCCAAGCAGCGAGAGAAACACACCCACGGCAGCAATCAGCATGGGGGCGATTACAGCCTTGAGCTGAATATCGACACCTGCCACAGCAAAGGCGGCAGCACCGAGAGCAGCGGTAGAAAGTACGGAGCCGCAATAGCTCTCATAGAGGTCGGCACCCATACCGGCAACATCGCCTACATTATCTCCAACGTTATCGGCAATGGTAGCAGGGTTGCGCGGGTCGTCCTCGGGGATGTCGGCCTCGACCTTACCAACGATGTCGGCACCTACGTCGGCAGCCTTTGTGTAGATACCACCGCCGACACGCGCAAACAGCGCCTGTGTCGAAGCACCCATACCGAAGGTCAGCATCGTCGTGGTGATGGAGATAAGTCCATCAGCGTCGAACTGATTCAGAACAACAAACCAGATAGCGATGTCAAGCAAGCCGAGACCGACAACCGTCAGACCCATCACGGCACCCGAGCGGAAGGCGATCTTCAAACCAGCATCGAGACTTTCGCGAGCAGCATTGGCCGTACGGGCAGAGGCGTAGGTGGCAGTCTTCATGCCAAAGAAACCAGCCAGACCTGAGAAGAAACCTCCGGTAAGGAAGGCAAAGGGCACCCAAGGATTCTGCACGTTCAGGCCATAAGCCATGAAAGCAAAGAGGGCGCAGAGCACCACAAACACGATACCCACGACCTTGTACTGCTGCTTCAGATATGCCATAGCACCTTTGCGCACATAGAGCGCAATCTCTTTCATACGCGGCGTACCCTCATCGGCCTTCATCATCTGTGTGAAGAAGAAATACGCCATGGCAAGTGCCACGACAGAAGCGATGGGCACGAGCCAGAAAACTTGAGGAATGATCATCATCATCATTTGTTATAATGTTTTTGTTAATGGTTAAACTCAAACAGGCTGAAAGGCTGATTCCTTTTCGGCTACAAAGTTACACATTTATTTTGAATAATCAAAATACATTTGTATTTTTTTTGTCTTCTACGATTCATTCGAGAATAAATTCGTATTCTCTTGGCTGTTTCGCAGATTTTTCGTACCTTTGCCGAGAGAATATGGAGAAAATCATCTTGGGGATAGACCCCGGAACGAACATCATGGGCTACGGCCTGCTGAAAGTGGTTGACAATAAGCCACAGATGATGACCATGGGCGTGATAGACTTAAGGCGCTTTGGTGACGGTTATATGAAACTTGGGCACATATTTGAGCGCGTGACAGGAATTATCGACGAATGGCTGCCTGATGAGATGGCCATCGAGGCGCCGTTCTTCGGCAAGAATGTTCAGTCCATGCTGAAACTCGGACGGGCACAGGGGGTTGCTATTGCTGCCGCCATCCACCACGGTGTACCCATTCACGAGTACGCTCCAATGAAAATCAAGATGGCTTTGACTGGCAATGGTTCAGCATCGAAAGAGCAGGTGGCTGGAATGTTACAAAGGCTACTGAAGCTCAAGGAGGAGGACATGTCACAGTTCATGGATGCTACAGACGCATTAGGTGCAGCCTATTGTCATTTCATGCAGATGGGCCGCCCGGAAAGCACAGCGCACTATCGGGGGTGGAAGGACTTCTTGAATAAAAATCAAGACAAAATATCCAAACGAAAACAATGAGCAAAGGTAAAATAATAGCTATCATAGGACCTAACGGCAGCGGCAAGAGCAAGTATGTGGATCAGATGAGACGCACATTGGCATCAAGCAGCGCGCGCTACATTACCTTCCGCGACTCCTATGGTGCAAACATTGACGGAGCCTACTATTTGCAACTGCGCTGGAACCAGCATGACATTGACCAAGAGACGCCTACGGTTGGAGAGCTCTTAGAACGTTCATATCGGTTGACAGGCGAAGAGACAAAGGAGCGTAGAAAGTTGCAATCAAATATATACCAGATGTTTAGCATCGAGTCGTTAAAGGAAAAATACGTTATTTCCTTATCAAGCGGCGAACTTCGAAAATTGCAACTCACCCGCACATTGATGGGCAACCCTCAGATACTCATCATCGACAATCCTTTCATCGGGCTGGACGCAGAAGCCCGCCAGCTGCTCCGTGATCTGCTACAGAAACTGGTAGAGGAACGGGAGATGACCATTTATATCGTCGTTTCTCGAGAGAAGGACATTCCTGACTTCGTGACGGAACGAATAGAAATGGAACAAACGGTTAAGCGGCCGGAACCTGACTTGAACGCCATTATGAATTTACCTTACAAAAGTGGCGAATATCAGGCAGAAGAAATTGTCAGAATGAGGAATGTTTCGATACGCTATGGCGAGCGAACCATCCTGAGCAATCTGGACTGGACTGTACACAATGGAGAGCACTGGGCACTGTCAGGACGGAACGGCAGTGGCAAGTCGACGCTCCTGTCATTAGTCTGCGCCGACAACCCGCAAGGCTATGCCTGCGACATCAGTCTTTTCGGCTGGGCAAGAGGTTCGGGTGAGACCATCTGGCAAATCAAACGCCATATAGGCTATGTGTCGCCCGAAATGCACCGTTCCTACCACCGCGACATCCCTGCTCTCCGTATCGTGGCCAGTGGACTGAAAGATACTGTCGGCCTCTACGTCCTTCCCACGGAAAAAGAAAAAGAGCAGTGCCGATGGTGGATGCGCGTATTTGGTATCGAAGACTTGGCTGAGCGCTCATTCCTCAAGATGTCAAGTGGAGAGCAGCGGTTGGTGCTCTTGGCCCGGGCATTCGTGAAAGATCCCGAGCTGCTCATCCTTGACGAGCCGCTCCACGGGCTTGACGACGATAATCGCCGACGGGTAAAATCCATCATTGAGGCTTTCTGCCAGCGCAGGAACAAGACCCTCATCTTTGTCACTCACTACGAGGAGGACCTGCCGCCATGCATTGACCACAGGATCTATTTGTAAACGGTAAATGGCCTACTACAGATAGAAATAGTAGTACCAGTAGCAGCCTTCATACTTCTCCCCTACGCGAACCTTGCGTTCACGTTTGTCTGCGAACTGGTTTTCCAAATCCTGAAAATCAGCGTAGTCTGCCTCCAACACTTCGTTATGATAAATCACAACAGGACGACTGCGCAAATGACGGTAGAGCACCAAGGCTTCACGATAATGACGGGGGAGAGAGTCGTTCACCGTGTAGTACATACCAATGGAACGGGCAAAACGGTCAATATCCTTGTCTATCAACATCCCACAGAGCTGGTAGTCGCGCACAGCATCCGTTGCCTTTCCCTTCTGCTCCAGCAACTGTAGGTATTCGGCAGAGGTCTTGACACTCTTCTTAGGTATGGCGCCTAAGAAACGGTATATGCTGTCGGCAGGATAAATCAACATACGGGCTTTGCCCTGTGCAAGCGGCAGGATATCGGCACCGCAAAGCGATATGGGATAATGGAAAAGTCGTTCGCCCAGCTCGTTCTTCCGGGCCAGGGCATAGATACGGAGCATTGTGAGCGAGGGGTCGCTCTCCAAAGACTTCTCTCCTACCCTGAGTGCTTCGTTATAGTTTCCCTTCATCATCGCCACTTCGGCATGTGCCCTGTAATGGAACGCTGCCTGGGTGTTTGAGATGGCCACAACTCCTATCATCATAAGTGCCAGCACTAACACGTTCATCCATACGCGGCGGGAGAACAAACCGCCCGGTTCGTCGGGTTCCACACTTTGGTAGATCTTGGCCAGCAGCACAGTCAGCAGCCATGCTACCAATACCAGCGGAATCACCCACCAAGACACGCCCAAGGACACATGACCGTCACCGTCGGTACTGATGCCTGTCAAAAGAGCTAGCACCAGCAATGAGGGAAGGTAGGTCAAGGCGTGAGTAAGCTTGTATAGCTTCAGCACAGCAGCTGTTACCAGCTGCAACAGCCAAAGGCCAGCCACAATGAGTAGCGTGCCGACCACAGGGTTATAGATTGTCCTTCCTCCGCTAAGCACATGCTGGGTCACCGCCATCAAGTCTGCCTGAAAGAAATATAGCCAGAGGAAAGAGAACACCAAAAAGATGATAGCACACATCATGCGGAGAATGATGGTGCTACCGTCTCTGTTGGGATGATTGAAATTCATATCCTCTTAATTCTTCTTCAGTACCACGGCCGAGCGTGCGGGGATATAGAGTTTCAGCCACTCTTTCTTGTCCTTCACGTAGAGCGGATCATAGTTCGTCAAGTGGGTCATCGAGTCATCGGCAAATCCGTTTCCTCCGAAATCCTTCGAGTCAGTATTAAGCACTACATCGTAGCTGCCCGTCGGAACGAGGAAGCCATAATCGGTATACGAGCGCGTGGGTGAGAAGTTGAACACGAAGACGAGGTCGCCACGCATAAAGCACAGCACCTGGTCGCCGTCGTCGTGCCAAATTTCTACCACAGGCTTGTCCTGGAAGTTGCGCACGCTCTTGATGACCTTCAGCATCTCGCGATCGAAGTCGCCAAGCCAATGGTAGCACAGGTCCTTGTTGTCTACGAGGCTCCACTGACGGCGGGCGTACTTATAGCTCCAGCCATTGCCCTCGCGGGGGAAGTCTATCCATTCAGGATGGCCGAACTCGTTGCCCATGAAGTTGAGGTAGCCGCCATTGATGGCTGCTGCCGTCACAAGGCGAATCATCTTATGCATAGCGATGCCGCGCTGGGCCATGTCGTTGACGTCCTTCTTGGCGAAATGCCAGTACATGTCAGCGTCGATAAGACGGAAGATGATGGTCTTGTCGCCAACGAGTGCCTGGTCATGGCTCTCGCAATAGCTGATAGTTTTCTCGTCAGGACGGCGGTTCTTGACCTCCCAGAAGATGGAGCACACGTTGATGTCCTCATCGCGTACCTCTTTTATAGTCTTGATCCAGTAGTCGGGAATGTTCATAGCCATACGATAGTCGAAACCGTAGCCTCCATCCTCGAACTTGGCAGCCAGGCCGGGCATACCGCTTACTTCCTCGGCAATGGTTATTGCATCGGGATTGACCTCGTGGATGAGGCAGTTGGCCAGCGTCAGGTAGCAGATGGCGTTGTCGTCCTCATGCCCGTTGAAATAATCGCCATAGCCGCCGAATGCCTCGCCGAGACCGTGGCTGTAATAAAGCATGGATGTGACGCCGTCGAAACGGAAGCCGTCGAAGCGGAATTCCTCTAACCAGTATTTACAGTTAGAGAGGAGGAAATGGATGACATTGTCCTTGCCATAGTCGAAACAGAGGGAATCCCATGCTGGATGCTCGTGGCGGTCGCCGGGATAGAAGAACTGGTTGGGGTCTCCGCAGAGGTTGCCCAAGCCCTCTATCTCGTTTTTCACGGCGTGGCTATGGACAATGTCCATAATGACGGCAATACCCAGGCGGTGGGCCTCGTCAATGAGCGCCTTCAGCTCCTCGGGCGTGCCAAAGCGGCTACTGGGTGCAAAGAACGACGACACATGGTAGCCGAAGCTCCCATAGTATGGATGCTCCTGAATGGCCATCACTTGAATAGCGTTATAGCCGTCGGCCTTCACTCGGGGCAGCACGTTGTCCTTGAACTCTGTATATGTTCCGACCTTCTCGGCGTCCTGACTCATGCCCACATGACATTCATAGATGAGCAGCGGATTCTTCTTAGGCTTGAAGTTAGCCTTCTTCCAGACGTAGGGCACCTTTGGGTTCCATACCTGTGCAGAGAATATCTTTGTCTGGTCATCCTGAACCACGCGCTGGCACCAGGCAGGTATGCGCTCGCCTTCGCCACCGTTCCACTTCACCTTCATCTTATAGAGCTGTCCATGCTGCAGGTCTTTCTCCTTCAGTTTCAACTCCCAGTTGTCGGTGCCGGCAATGCGTTTGCAGCGGTACTTCTCGTCCTCCTGCCAGTTATTGAAATCGCCTATCAGATAGATGTCGGTGGCATTGGGAGCCCACTCACGGAACACCCATCCACGCGTCAGCTTGTGCAGACCGAAAAAGAGGTGGCCAGTAGCGAAGTCCGACAGTTTCTTCTTACCGTCCTGTGTCAGTTGATTCAGCTTCCACAAGGCGTGGTCGTGCCGTCCACGGATAGCTCCCTCAAAGGGCTCTAACCATGAGTCGTTGCGCACCAAGCCAATATGTTGTGGCTCCTGCGGCTCTACAGCTGGCTTCGGTTCCGTCTTCTTTATTGCTACTTTCTTCGTTGCCGGCTTCTTTGCTGCTGTTTTCTTCGCTACCGGCTTCTTCGCTGTTTCTTTCTTCGTTGCCATAATGGGGGATAGGATTTATAGTGTTATGCTTTTACCTTAAAGATTGCCTTTTTGATCTCAACCTTGTCGGAGATGCAGGGGGCATGACCGTCTTGAGGGAAAAAGATGGCCATCTGACCGGGTTTCAGCGTCAGATAAGTCTGCGCCAGTGTGTTGCCATACTTCGTGATGTCCTTCTCTGCGTTATACTCAAAGTCGGGCAGATCCTGAAGCGGCGTATAGCCGAAGGTTTCCTCGCCGTCGAGGGGAATCTGTATATCTATCATGTTCACGTGGGTCTCCAGCGTAGCAGCCTCCTTCGCACGGCCCTTGGCCGTCTGGATATTCACGAAGAGGTCTTTTTCCTTAATGAAATGCTTGCCTTCCTCCAAGCTGTTCAGGTCGTTCTCTTTCAGGAACGCCACGACGTCGGCAAAGAGAGGATTCATGCCAACGTACTTGCAAAGATTGTTGAGTGTATCGATAATCATATAGTTTGTATTTTGAGGTTATTCTGTCTGCCTATGGCCACGGGTATAGGTGCCTTGGGCGGTGATGTCGCCGTTACGGTCTTTTTCAATGAAAGGTCCGTCGCGCAGGTCGTCCACATAGGTGCCCTCGAAGCGTTTGCCGTCCTTGTCCTCCTCGATGGCCGGGCCGTTGCGCTTGCCGTCCTTGAATACGCCCTTGAACTTAGAGCCGTCAGCATAGCGGGCTATGCCCTCGCCGTGGATCTTACCACTCACGAACTGACCTTCATACACATCGCCTGACTTCATGGTGAGGCGTCCCTTCCCGTTGGGCTTATCGTTCTTCCACTGGCCGATGTAGACATTGCCATTGGCCCAGACGAGCGTACCCTGTCCGCTCTTGTCGCCGTTCTGGAACTGGCCGGTATACTTGTCACCGTTAGCAAACTTAAAGATGCCCGTTCCCGTCCGTTCTCCTTTTACGTAGTCACCCTCGTAGACGTCTCCGTTCTGGAACTGGTAGATTCCTTTTCCGTGCTGCAGGTCGTTCTGCCATTGGCCCACGTAGCGGTCACCGTCGGAATAGCGATAGGTACCCTTGCCCTGTCTCACGTTGTTGGCCCACTGTCCTTCATACGAGGAACCGTCTCCCCAGTCGTAGACACCGTGTCCGTGCTTCATGTCGTTCTTCCATTCGCCGTCATACCAGGCACCGGCGGCAAAGATGTATTTTCCCTTGCCCTCGCGCTTATCGCGGAGCCAGTCGCCGTCGTAGCGGTCGCCGTTGAAATAGTACATCACGCCGTGTCCCTGCTGATAGTCACGAAACCAGAGACCGTCGTAGCGGTTGTTGTTGAGGAAGTAGTAGATTCCCCTGCCATGTTGCTGGTCCTGGAACCACTCTCCCTCATACTTCTCGCCATCTGAGAATGTATAGACGCCATAGCCCTGCCGCTTGCCCTTCTCGTACTCACCTTCGTATGTGTTTCCGTTAGCCCAGACGGTCTTCCCCTTTCCATGAGGTTTGCCGCCCTGCATCTCACCATTGTACTCTCCCTTATCGAGCGTAATGGTGGAACCGAGCGTCACCTTCTGGGCACTACCGGCAAGTGGCAGTGCCATCATCATCAAAGAAAAAATATGTATCTTCAAATCTCTGTTTCCTCGCTTTCTTTTTTAGAGTTTTGTTTCCTTGTTATTTCACTTTCTTGGCAGCCTTGGCAGCCTTTTCCGCTGCTTTCTCGGCAGCAACCTTGGCTTTGGCAGCAGCCAGTTCCAGCTTGCTGTCGCCAGGAGTCTTTGCTGCCTTCTCAGCAGCCTTGGCGTATTTCTCCTGAGCCTTCTCGGCAGCCTTCTGCGCCTTCTCGGCATTTTTGATCAGCTTCTCGCGCTTCTCGGCCTCCTTCTTCTGCTTCTTGATTTCGGCTTCCCTCTTCTTGGCCTCCTTCTCAGCCTTCTTCTGAGCTTTTTCCTGCTTCTTGGCAGCCTTGTCGGCTGCCTTCTGAGCCTTCTCTTGTGCCTTGATCGAGGCCTCTTGCTCAGGAGTAAGAACATCCTGTGCCTTTACTGTCTGGGCACCCAGCACCATAACGGCTGCTAATGCCATAGTCATCAATACTTTCTTCATTTTTCTTGAGATTTAAATATGTTTATAGGTGCAAAGATAAAAATTATTTATGAAAAAGGAATAGGAATTATGATTGATTGTTTCAACTTGTCTTTTTTTAACTTTTATACCAAGCAAAGGCTGCCCGTCCCCGCAGGATACGAGCAGCCTTTCTATTTAGCGTCTCTCCTTTCCCCAGACATACTGGAGTGGTAAGGGAGGAATCATTCTTTCTTCAAGGGTATCAGCACACTGAACGTGGAGCCTTCACCTTCCGTAGACTCTACCATCACGTCACCGCCATTCTTGCGGGCGAAGTCCTGACAGAGCTGCAGGCCAAGTCCGGAGCCTTCCTCGCCACCGGTACCCCATGTGGTCTCTCCCTTGTGGAAGATGGAGTCTATACGGTCGGCGGAGATACCAACGCCGTGGTCGTGAACCGAGACTTTGGCATAGTCACCCTCTTCTGACATGAAGATTTCTATACTCGAGCCTTCCGGAGAGAACTTAATGGCATTCGACATGAAGTTTCTCACCACTGTCTTCAGCATATCGTTGTCGGCCCGCACCACTAACGGTCCATCGGTGCCCTTGAACTCCAGCTTGATATTCTTTGTGGCGGCAATCATCTCGAAGATGTCCACCACACCCGGAATGATGTCGTTCAAATCCAAATCCTGTGTCACCACGTTCAGACGGCCTGTCTGGCTCTTCGTCCACTTCAGCAGGTTGTCTAACAGGTCGTGAACCTCTTCCGACTCTCTGTTTGCCTTGTCCAACAACTGGAACAGTTCCGGCCCGACAGAGTCGGGAGACGCCGCCGTCACCACCAAGTTGAGCACCATACGGATGCTGGCCATCGGCGAACGCAGGTCGTGCGCAATCACAGAGTACATCTTGTCGCGGTTGTTGATGGTAGCCAACAGCTCACGGTTCTGCTTCTCAATCAGTCTCTTGGCTGCCACTAAGGCAATCTGGTGCATCACGCGCACCACCAGTTCCTCCTTGTTGAAGGGCTTGGTCAGGAAGTCGTTAGCTCCGACCTGGAATCCGTGAACCAGATCGCTGGGATTGTTAAGTGCAGTCAGGAAAATAATAGGGATTTCCTTCAGTTCAGGATCTTTCTTCAAAATGACAGCCGTGTCGAAACCGCTGATGTCAGGCATCATTACGTCCAAAAGTATCAGGTCGGGCTTTTCGGCACGTGCCTGCTCTATGCACATATTACCACAGTTAGCAGTACAAACCTGGAACTTCTCGTTTGTGAGCAATATCTTTAGCAGCAACACGTTGCTCACCACATCGTCCACGATTAGTATCTTGTAATCACTACGATTAATTTGCGATTCTAAAGTGTTTCCTACATCCATGAAGGTGATAGCTATTAGTTTCAAAATGCAAAGCTATAGTTTTTTTTTGAATTATCCAAATTTTTGGGGGGAAAAATACAAATAGGAAGCCAAGATTGTACTTAATACACGCCAAAAGCGTTGTTTTTTTAATATCTTTCTACATCGAACAGCTGTTCTTTAGCGTTCAGCCAGTCATCAGCCAATACTTTCAGGCTTTCACGCGCACTCACATAAATTTATGGAAAAACAGAATAATGCCCGCACGTCCCGCACATCCAGTTCCTAAAGTATTTCAACACTTTAAGCATGTAAAGTACTGCTTCAGCCGTCAGGGGATGCCTTGGACAAACTTGTTACAGCATGCCAAACGATCCTGAAGTGCCACTTTAGATTCGTAAAGCGCTACTTTAGAAACAATAAGCGGTGCTTTAGCTTTCCAAAACCAGCCATTGGATAACAAAAGAGGAGAAAAGCAGAAAAATCGTTGCAAATCAGGGGATTTGGATGGAAACTGCGGAATGATGAGAACAGTGGACTGCAACTTGAGTACGGTATGAAGGAAAGATTTAAGTATCTAATTCGTAACTTG
>ONKY01000014.1 GCA_900318585.1 uncultured Prevotellaceae bacterium | reverse complement strand
GTCCTCCTTTGCCCAGGCAACGTTGGCAAGGCTGGTCAATGTCTGGCACATCAGGTCAGTCATCTGGTTGTTCTTGGCTATGTCGTATGCTTTGTTGATATAGTCGAGCGCTTCGTCGTATGGGCCTTCTTTGTTGAAAGCCACTTGTGCGGCGTAAGTACCGGCATAGTCGAGCAGATTGACGTAATTCTTGCCTTCTTGCTCTGGCAAGCGTCTCCTATCGTCGCCGAGCGGGTAAGCATCGCCTTTCGTCGCCGAGCGACGCTCGTCGTCGGGATGCTGCTCATAGATGGTCAGGGCTTTCTTCATCAGCCGCAAGGCTTCCTCAGGGTTGCTCTGCGACAGGCTTGAAGCCAATCGCTGGTACGCGATATAATAGGTATGCCAATCCTCTGACGCTTCCGCCAAACGGATGGTCTTGCGCAGTAGCGTCTCGCCCTGACGGACGCTGTCGTTGGCCAGGGCAGCCTCCGCTTCTTCCAGCCAACGTGCTGCCGTCTGGGAATCTGACCCCTGCTGTGGCTGACTGCAAGCCGTCAGCAGAACGCCGATGATGAATATGTATAATGTTCTCGCAAACATAGTCTGTAATTTTTTTGCAAAGATACGACATTTTTCCGAAAGCTGTATCAGATGCCTATGGAAAATGTGCAAGCAGGACGAAAATACAAACTACTGCGAATCAATGAATTACAAAAATATCTCCGCCGTACCCTATGGAAAATGTTTCGTGAGGGCATGGAAAGATAGGCTGAGCAATATCAGCGGACGTAGTCGACGAAGGAGTAGGCAAAGGCGTGACGGTCGTCAACAGGATGGTCCTCACGCCACTGTTCCTTCCAGTCGCTGTAGTCAGGGAAGAAGGTGTCGGCCTCGGCCGGTGTGTCCTGCACCTCGGTCAGGCAGAGACGGTCGGCGTATGGGAGCAGGTCGCGGTAGAGCGTGGCACCGCCGATAATAAATACTTCCTCGTCGGGGCGGCAGGTGATCAGGAACTCATCCCACGAGGCGAAACACTCGCAGCCGGGCTGCTCGCCAATGTTCCACGCGGCGTCCATGCGGAAAAAGCGCCACCCGCTGTTGATTTTCTCGGCATGGCCAAACGATACCTGTGCGGCGGCTGTCTGGCAAAGCGCTGCAAGCGCCAAAGTAAAGAGTGTCTTGTTCATAGTAGGATAAGTTGTTTAGTTATTCTGCGTGCAAAGATACGACATTATTTTTATATTCCACCGAAAAAGAGGCTCAAAAATTTGTACAACAGTTACTTCTTTTTCCTGCTGGATATTTTGCGTTTTGGAAATTAGTTTGTACCTTTGTCGCCGCAACGACAAATTAAACCATGACAAGAAGTACTGTCATCATTGTGAGTTTCTTGGCGATGCTGCTGCCAATGGCGGCGGCAGCGATGTCTCGCGACAGCTGCAGAATGGTGAAAATGGAGGCAGAGCGCCTGCCCGACCTGAACATTCCCCGCAACGCCCACGCTGCTTTCTGCGTGAACGGCGAGGTAACGGTGGTGGGCGGTCATACCACAAGCTTCATTCCCACAGCCACGGCCGAATACTTCAAGGACGGCAAATGGCACCTCATGGAGACGGAATACGCGCATGACAACGGCATCTGCGTGGTGCAGAAGGCGGGTGGCAAGAGCGGGAAAGTCATTCTGGCCGGCGGACATGCCGAGCCGTTGGGCGTGGGACAGACCTTCGCCGTGGAGGAGTACGACCCCGTGACGCACACCTTCAGAGGGTTCAGCTGTCTTGACAAGAAGCGCACGCTGGCTACCGGCACGGAGTTAGACAGCGGGCGCATCGTCGTGGCTGGCAACTGGTATGCCGGCGACGGCATCGAGCTGTTCGACGGCGACAGGAAATTCTCACATCTCAAGGATGTGGCCGTGGAGCGTGCTTCGCCCTATATGCTACGGACGGCCCGCGACAACGTCCTCATCTTGGGCAATGGCGACACGCACGGCGAGGTGCTGCTCACCGACGTTGTTGACCAGCTGAAGGGCGAGCCTTTGCACGTGCCCTTACTGCGGCAGTGGCAGCCGTTGTTCTGTGAGGCTCCCTTCTGTGCTGATGTCGGTTTCATCGGTGATGAGGCTGCCGGCGACTATTCCTGGCTGTTACCCGTTCAAGACTGGACGGTGGGCGATAACACTGACTGGCTGACAGACAGGCCGCTGGCTTTCCTCTTGGTTCGCGACACCACGCAGTTCTCACTCCTGCCCACCACCTGTACGCCACCTGTGAAGAGCCGCTATGGCCCAATCCTATATTACAGCCCCGTCATTGCCGACCGTCAGGCTCACCGCGGCTACTTGCATGGCATTGACAGGGACAACCGCCACTATGTGCTCTGCGTGGAGTACGACAAAACGCCCTCGCCGCTGACGCTCTATTACACCGACCCACTGCCTGAGGCGGGCTTCCCCGAGATTGTGCTGACGGATGAAGGCGACCTGATGATTGTTGGCGGTATCACCTACAACAAGGGGCTCAACGGCACACTGCAGAACGACAACTTCTCGCCCGTGTCTACCGTCTATCTCCTGCACGTCGGCAACCGGAGCGATGACAACGCCCTCCAGAAGGCGGCGAATTCTTTCTTCACTCTTCACTTCTCACTGCTTCAGTGGCTGGGGATTCTCCTTGCGCTGGCCATCCTGGCAGCAGCCGTTGCGGTGCTTGTCATTCGTAGGTGGCGCGGCGTCCATACGCCTGAGCCCGCTGACGCTGCTCCGGCTGGTACGCCAGCCGCTGACTCCGACGAGACGATGATGCAGCGCATACGCGACTTGATGGAACAGCAACAGCCTTACCTGAACAGCAGCCTGAAGCTGTCGGACGTGGCCGCTATGCTTGGCACCAACCGCAATGTGGTGTCGAATTGCATCAACAGCCAGCAGGGCTGTTCCTTCTCGCAGTTCGTCAACGACTACCGCGTCGGCCATGCTCAGCAACTGATGCGCCGCCAGCCCGACAGGAAGATTTCGGAGGTGTGGCTCTCGTCGGGTTTCTCCACCGAGTCGTCCTTCTTCCGCGCCTTCAAGGCCGTCATAGGCGTGACGCCGAGCGAGTGGAAGACAAGAAACGACTGACGAAACATCATTTGCAAGTCGAAAATGACGATTTGCAAGTCCTTTTATGGATAATTATCTTATCTTTGCAACATATAAATTTAATAATAACCAATAAAAACAACTAATGCGTATGAAAAAGTTAAATGTATTCAAGAACACTGCGATGGCTGCTCTGGCCACTTTCCTGTTTGCAATGCCAGTGCAGGCACAGAACGAAGTCACGGAGTTTGGACTCTTCGATCATCTGTCGGGAGGCGTTGTCCTGGGTACCACAGGTCTCGGTATCGACTTGGCCGCTCCCATCAACAACTTCCTGCAGGTGCGTGCCGGCTATAACTTCTTTTCCGGTTTTAAATATAAAGAAGATGTAGACTACAGGGCAAAAGGTAAAAAGGAAAGAGGAAAGACTACGGCGGAAGGAAAGAACTACATGGGTACCGCCCATCTGCTCATTGAGGCATACCCGTTCAAGAATTCCTCGTTCCACGCCACAGCCGGATTCTATTATGGTACCGACGAAATCGTGGAATTGGAGAACACTTCGCCGGTGAAAGACTTCGATGAGGGCGAGGGTATCGTGATTGGCGACCACATCGTTTGTTTCGACCAGAATGGTTATGGTCATGGCACTATTAAGGTCAATAAGTTCCGTCCCTATTTAGGCATTGGCATCGGACGTGCTGTCCCCCGCAAGCGTATAGGTGTCAGCGGTGACCTCGGCGTCCAGTTCTGGGGCAAGCCCAAAGTATATGAGAAGCAGACGGGTACATACCAGGAAGCCGTCAGAGACGATTTTGGCAGCGAGAGCGACAAATACTATGATGTGATCTCCAAGTTCTCCGTTTGGCCAGTGCTGACCATTCGTGTTACAGGTAGAATCTTCTAAAGACAAAAAAGAAAATGATCTTGAAAAAATACATTGTGATGACAGCCATTGCGGCTGTAAGTCTCTTCGCTGCGATGGCCTGTGGCGATGATGATAAGGAAGATACTCCGGGTGGTGACAGCGGTACTGAAGTTACACTCAAGGCTCCTCCATACAAAGACGTGGCTGCAGTGCTGAACATCACGAAGAGCAATGCTTATGGTATCAAGCAGCTGCGAATGATGGAAAGCGGCGCATATATGATTACATACGAGAGTGGGAGCGGTGCACGTGTTACTCGTGCCGGAGGAGACCCGACATACGAGTTTGGACAATATACATACTCTAATGGTGTGTTCTCATTCGACAATGGCATGACGATCTCCTACACCCCGTCGGGACAAGGATGTACCGTCACTATCAAGTGGAAGAACGGGACAACCATCGAGACCACGGGTACTATCGACACCTCAGATGCAGTGACAGGCGGCGTGATGACCGACAACCTGTGCAGCAGACCGTGGACAGTAGAGAAACTACAAGTCATGGCACCTGTCAACGAAGTGAAAGTGGGTAAGGTGTTCACAGCTCCCATTGACCTCCACGAGATAAAAGTGTGGTATGAGGATAATTACGGCAAGCTGAAGGATCAGTTCAACGACAACACCATCATCCTTGGCATCTACTTCGACTCCAAGGGGTTGTTCAGTATCAATTACCAGAATAGAGACTCCGATGTGGGCTTGTGGCGCTGGTATGAAATAAATAAAGGTGATTTCGTTTACTCCTGGAACGACAAGCAAAAGGCTATCTCGCTCTTCTCAGGCAGTGCCTCCGTCTCCTTCCAGAAGAGTCCCGAGAAGTGCATACTGACACTGAAGGGCCTCGTGAACGGCACACCTCTGGAATTTGAGTTTACCATGAGGTAACTCTCAGTTCCCTGCTACAGCAGCTCGGGCAGTTGGTAGAGCTTGGTGCTATTGCTGCCCTTGATGAGGATGCAGTAGCCTTGGGGCGGTTCGTTGGTCAGGACGGTCTTTACCTCGCCGACGTCGTGGAACTTGCGGAACTCCGGGCTATCGATGGCGGCGAATTCGTCGCCAACAAGCCACACTTGGTCAAGTTCCATCTGTCGCAGTAGGTCCACAATCTTCTGGTGCTCCTTGCGGCTGCTGTTACCCAATTCGCGCATGTCTCCCAGGATGGCCATCTTCGGCTTGTCGTCAACAAGGGCGAAGTTCTCCAAGGCAGCGCGCATGGAGGAGGGGTTGGCGTTGTAGGCATCAACGATGAGGCGGTTCTTCTCGGTCACTGTCAGCTGCGAGCGGTTGTTCGAGGGAACATACGAGGCCAGTGCCTCGTTGATGTCGGCAGGCTCCACAGCAAAGTTCAGGCCAACGGCGATGGCTGCCAAGAGGTTGTCGATGTTATAGGCACCGATGAGCTGCGTCTGCACCTCGTACCATTGCGGTTCTTCGCCGCGCTCCTCCAAGTTGGTGTCGGACTCGCGCCATCGGAACTTCAGGTAGGGGCTGCACTCCATGACCTCGCCACAGGTGCAGCCGTCCACGTTGTCGGGGTTGGTGCTGTAGGGTGCCACCCACACGTTGTCGGGCAGGATGTCTACCAGCCGCTCGTTGTCGATGGCGTTGAGCGTGCGTTCTATCTCGCTCCATTCGTGCGGGCTGAGATAGATGAGCGAGTCGCCGCTTTGGTTGAGTTT
>ONKY01000072.1 GCA_900318585.1 uncultured Prevotellaceae bacterium | reverse complement strand
AATTCATAATTCGTAATTCATAATTCGTAATTCGTAATTCATAATTCGTAATTCGTAATTCATAATTCGTAATTCATAATTCATAATGCACAATACTGCCATCTATACGCTCACCTCTGAGCTGCACGACGAAGCAGCCGTGGGGGCAGTGACACAGGAGTTCTTAGGGAGCTTAGGCATTGAGTACGACCTGCGTGGCAGCGACTATGCCGACTACGGCAGCCACGCGCTGAGTATTATATATGTACGCACGGGAGGCACGGAGGGCATTTTCCGCCGCCTGCTCCCCACCCTGCAAGCACAGTCAGCCAGGCCGTTCTACCTGCTCACGTCAGGCAAGAGCAACTCGCTTGCCGCCTCGATGGAGATACTCTCTTTCCTGCGCCAGCGCAACCTGAAGGGTGAGATTATTCATGGCAGTGCCGACTACATCAGCCGCCGCCTCCACTTGCTCGAACAGGCGGAGGCGGCCCGTAGGCGGCTCCACGGCACGCGTCTGGGCGTCATCGGAGAACCGTCTGACTGGCTCATCTCCAGCCACGCTGACTACGCACAAGTGCAGCAGCGGTTAGGCATAGAGCTGGTGGACGTGCCCATGCAGGAGCTGCTCGACACGCTCAAGGCTCAGGGCATAGAAGCAACGGACTCAACGGACACTACGGACACTACGGACTCAGAATACCCCAAAACCATACAGCAGTCCGTACCTGGAGCACTGCGTATCTACGAGGCGCTGAAGGCGGTGGTCACCCGTCACCGTCTGCAAGGCTTCACACTCCGCTGCTTCGACCTGCTGACGGCAGTCAGAAACACAGGATGCCTTGCCCTGGCCAAGCTCAACGCCGAGGGCTACGTGGCTGGCTGTGAGGGCGACGCGCCCGCTATGCTGACCATGATGATCGTGCGCTCGCTCACAGGCATTTCCGGCTTCCAGGCGAACCCCTCGTCCATCAACCCTGAGACGGGAGAAATCATCTTCGCCCACTGCACCATCCCCTTCGACATGGTGGAGCGCTACGAGCTGGACACTCACTTCGAGTCAGGCATCGGCGTGGGCATCCGCGGCTACATGAAGGAAGGTCCCGTCACCATCTTCAAGGTCTCTGGCGACCTCTCCCGTCACTTCATTGCCGAGGGCCTGCTGGAGCGCAACCAGTCGAAGCCCGACCTCTGCCGCACACAGCAGGTCATACGGCTCACTGACAGTGCCCAGGCCAGCTATTTCCTGACCAACCCCATCGGCAACCACCACATCATCCTGCCAGGACACCACCGCGAGCTGTTGGAGCAGATTTGCAGCGCTTAAGTAATTTTAAGACTCCACGGCATACAAGCAATCATTTTATTTAGTATCTTTGCATCGTTCTCTATGAATACAATAGGTATCATTAGTATTAACAAATTAAAATTCTATTCTATGAAATAATTAATGATGATGATGGCCATGATGGTGGCTGCCGTAACTGCTAACGCACAGCAGATGTTCGTGAAGCCTATGGTTGGTGCTACAGTAGCGAAAATCACTGATGCAGACGACGCTGCATGGAAAATAGGTATTGCAGCCGGAGGTGAGTTCGGCTATCTTCTCAATGAGCAGTTTGCTGTAACAGCTGGTGCTTTAGTGTCAATGCAGGGTACAAAAGATAGCGAAGACGACGACTACAGTATGACGACGACCTATCTGAATGTTCCTATCCTGGCCAACTACTATATCATTCCTGGCCTGGCCGTGAAAGCTGGTTTCCAGCCTGGTCTGCTACTCTCACAGAAAACCAAATTCCACGGTGGAGAGTACACAGACACAGATCATTTCACGAAACTGGATATGTCCATTCCCATTGGCGTTTCCTACGAGTTCTCTGACTTTGTGATTGACGCCCGCTACAATCTTGGTCTGAACAGCATCTATGACAGCGACTACAGTGACTACAAGCCCAAGAACAGCGTTATCATGCTGACCCTCGGCTATAAGATTCCGTTCTAAAGTATAATACCCCTATTAAAAGCCACGCCCCAAATGAGGAGCGTGGCTTTTTGTTTGTAGAACGGCGTTTCAGAAACGCAGGACGGCGTTTCCGCGTCGTAAAAACGGCACTTTAGAGCCCACGTGCCTTGAGCAGGCTGGAGGCGTCGGGCTGTGCCATGCCCGTGAAGCCGGTAAACATCTGCATGAGGTCGCCAGTGTTGCCACGGCTCAGGATCTTGTCGCGGAACTCCTGACCCGTCTCAGGCTTCAGGGCACCCCGCTGGGCAAAGACGTCGGCAATGTTGACAGCCAGGACCTCCGTCCACAGATAGCTGTAGTAGCCGGCAGCATAGCCCCCACCCCACACGTGGTTGAAGTAGCTGGTCTTGTAGCGCGGCGGTATCTGGTCGTTCAGCAGACCAATCTGGCGCAGAGCCTCTGCCTCGAAGTCAGCAGCCTTGTCAGCCGTAGGCACATCATTCACGGCAAGCATGTGCCAAGCCATGTCCAGACAGGTGGCAGCGAGGTTCTCGCCAAGGGCATAAGCCGTCTGGAAGTTGATGCTCTGGAGCATCCGCTCCTTCAGGTCGGCAGGCATGGGCTGGCCTGTCTCACAATGACGGGCATAGTGGTCGAACACCTTAGGGATGGAGGCAAACGACTCATTGAACTGCGACGGCATCTCCACGAAGTCGCGGGCGACGCTGGTGCCGCTCAGACGGTTGTACTGACAGTCGGAGAGAATGCCGTGCAGGGCATGACCAAACTCATGGAACATCGTGGTGACCTCGTCCCAGGTGAGCAGCGACGGCTGCCCCTCAGGAGCCTTGGCATTGTTGCACACGTTAAAGATATAGGGAAGCTGGTTCCACTGGCGGCTCTGCTTGGAGAAACCGTCCATCCAGGCACCGCCGCGCTTCGTGGGACGGCGGAAGTAGTCGCAGCAGAAGAGCGCCTTGGTCTTGCCGTCCTTGTCAATGACCTCGAAAGCCTTCATGTCAGGATGGTAGAGGGGAATATCCTTGCGTTCCTTGAACGTCAGGCCGTAGACGAGGTTGGCGGCATAGAACACGCCGTTCTGCAGCACGCTGTCAACGGTGAAGTAGGGCTTCACCTCGTCGTCGCTGACGTTCAGCAGCTCCTTCTTCATCTTGGCAGAGTAGTAGAAACGGTCGTAGGGCTGGAGCTGGAAGTCAGGGCCTTCGGTCTTGCGGGCAAAGTCCTCAATAGCCTGTGTCTCGGCATTGGCCTTCGGCGTGTACTTGCTGATGAGATTCTTCAGGAAGGCATATACGTTCTCAGGCGTCTTGGCCATCGTCTTCTCCAGGGAGTAGGAGGCGTAGTTGGGATAGCCCATGATCTCTGCCTGCTCAGCCCTCAGCTTGGCAATCTCTGCAACAAGGGGGAAGGTGTTGAACCTGCCCGTTCCGTCGGCACGATGAATGGAAGCATCATAGACCTGCTTACGCAACTCACGGTTATCAAGGCTGGCCAGGATTGGCTGCTGGGTGGTGTTGATGATGACAATGGCATAGGGTGCCTTGCCACCACGGCTCTGGGCGTCTTTCTCACACTGGGCGATGTCGGCGTCGCTGAGGCCGGCCAGGTCTTCCTTCTTGTCTACCCATACCACAGCATTATTGGTGGCGTCGGGCAGCACAGTGCCCCACTGCTGCTGCAGGTCGGAGATTCTCAGATTAATCTCCTTCATCCGCTCCATCTTGTCGTCAGGGAGGAGGGCTCCACGGCGCACGAAGCTCTTATAGATTTCCTCCAACAGCTTCTGGTCCTCACCCTGCAGGGTCTGGTATTCCTTGTCGTATACCTGGCGGATGCGCTCGAAGAGCTGCTTGTTGAACGAGATTTCATTCTCTAAGTCGGTCAGCATCGGTCGCACCTGCTTCTCTATGTCGGCTATCTCAGGTGTCTTGTCGGCACTCACCAAGGCAAAGAACGTGCGGCTGACGCGGTCGAGCATCCTGCCGCTATCCTCAAAGGGCAGGATGGTGTTCTCGAAGGTGGCAGAATCCTGGTTCTCCACAATCTTCGCAATGTTCTCGCGGTTCTGCGCAATGGCTGCCTCAAAGGCCGGCATATAGTCGTCATACTCTATCTTGCTGAAGTCGGGAGCGCCGAACGGCAGGGTGCTCTCCTGCAACAGGGGATTCTCACGCGATGCCTGCTGGCAGGCACTGAACGACATCATCATGGCTGATGCTACTGTGATGTTCATAAGGGTTTTTGTAATATTCATAGGTGTTTAGAAGTTTAGGAGTTAAAGGATTTTAGGAATTAGGAAGAAAAAGGAGTCAGAGGAGAATGGTCTTGGCATCTTTCACTCCTCTAACTCCTTTACTGCTAAGAAACGGACTAAGCCATATCGTTGGCATCGGCAGCCTTCTTGGAGGAAGCTGTCGAGGTCTTGCGAATGGAGCGCTTGCGCGTCTTCTTCTCAGTGGTGTCCACGGGCTTTTCAACCTTCACGCCTGCCAGCTCAGGGTCGATCAGGATACGGCCGCAGTACTCGCAGACAATGATCTTCTTGTGCATCTTGATGTCGAGCTGACGCTGGGGCGGAATCTTGTTGAAGCAGCCACCGCAGGCGTCACGCTGCACGTAGACCACGCCCAGACCGTTGCGGGCATTCTTGCGGATGCGCTTGAACGAGGTGAGCAGGCGCGGCTCTATCTTTGCCTCATACTCCTTCACCTTCTCCTTCAGCTTCTCCTCCTCGGCACGGGTCTCTTCCATGATCTCGTCAAGCTCGCCCTTCTTGATGTCCAGGTCGTTCTCACGATCCTTGATGACCTCCTGATTGGCAGCCAGCTCTTGGTTCTTCTCCTCGATACGGGCCTGTGCCTCGCGAATCTTCTTGTTGCACAGCTCAATCTCCAACGACTGGAACTCAATCTCCTTCGACAGAGTGTCGTACTCACGGTTGTTCCTCACCTCGTCAAGCTGTGCCTTGTAACGAGCCACGCTGTTCTCAGCATCAGCTATCTCGCCGCGCTTCTGGCTGATAGCCTTCTGGAACTCGTCAATCTCGTTCTGGATGCGCTGGACGCGGGTGTTCAGGCCCTCGATCTCGTCTTCCAGATCGTTCACTTCCTGAGGCAGCTCGCCTCTCAATGTGCGCTTCTCGTCAATGCCTGAGAGCGCCGTCTGCAGCAGGTAGAGCGTCTTCAGCTTCTCTTCCACTGACAGGTCTGTAGGATCTTTCTTTGCCATAATTCTTTACTATTATTCGTTATATCGTTATTACGTTATCTCGCCGTTACGTTACCTCGTTGTTGCGTCATTAAAAATAAAAAATCGGATTCGTATTCGTCTCGGCTATCTCCGTCCGCACTTCAGGACATTCCTTTTCTATGATTTCATGGAACACCTCGCTGGTGTACTGCTCGCTCTGGTAGTGTCCGATGACGCAGATTTGTATCTGCTGCTCATGTCCGAAATACTGATGGTAGTGCATCTCGCCAGTGATGAACGCGTCGGCACCCAGCGCAATGGCATCGTCGAGCAGGAAGTCACCAGCACCACCGCACAGGGCCACCTTGCGCACAGGGCGCTGCAGCAACTCGTTGCTCATGGCACACTCCACGTTGAACAGATTCTTCACCTTCTGCACAAAGTCGCAAGCCTCCATCGGCTCAGACAGCTCGCCTACGACGCCGCTGCCACACGTCACGTCGCCGACCTGTCGCGGCCCCATGAAGCGCACATCCTGCAAGCCCAGTTTCTGGGCTATACGGAAGTTCACGCCTCCCTCGGCATTGTCCATATTCGTGTGCATCGACACAACAGCAATGCCCGCCCGTATGGCCTTCATCACCGTACGCTGCACGTCGGTCAGGTCGCTGATGGTCTTCAGCCCACGGAACAGCAGAGGATGGTGGCTCACAATGAGGTTGCAGCCCTTCTCCTGTGCCTCGTCCACGATCTTTTCCGTGACGTCTAAACACAATAATGCCCCTGAAACCTCCGCCTCTGTCAGTCCAACCTGCAAGCCAGCATTATCCCAGCTTTCCTGCAAGGGCAGGGGCGCGAATCGTTCAAGGGCGCATAACACTTCCTTAATTTTCACGCTACAATACGTTGATTAGGGTGCAAAGGTACGAAAAATAAGGGAAAAGCGAATAGCGAAAAGTAAAAAATTTGCTGCCGCCAACATTTTTTTTCAATTCTTCACGTTTTCCTCACCCTTCAGCATTCTCTCCCCTACTGGGGGGAGTTGGAGGGGACTCTTCACCTACTCAGGTATCAGGAAGTTGATCACTTCCTGCTCAATGTCTACGCGGAAGGGGCCGACGGGCGTTTTCATCAGTCGTCCGTCTATTCCCACCATCGCCTTCTTGGCCTCGTCCACACGTATCTCTTGTGTACGGAAGGGGTGGACGCTGCGGTGGTTCAGGAACCGCCCAGCCACTAAGAGCCAAAGGCCCTCAATGAGCTGCACCATCTCAGGATGGTAGACCACCGAAACGTCCAACATACCGTTGTAGGGCACGGCATTGGGCGTCTGACCGTAGCCAGGTCCGCTGCCTATGCAGACGGTCATCACCTTGCGGTCTATCACGGTGCTGTTGATGCGCAGCTTCATCTTGTACTCCATGCGGTGGAACAGCATGACGAACAGCGACGACACGAACGACAGCGTGCGGCTGCCAAAGAGGCGGCGCGTCTGGCGGCGCAGGTTCATGATGTCGGCCGTCATACCGATGTTCAGGCAGTTCAGGAAGTAGCGATGACACTTCTCGTTCTTCGCGTTCGTATAGCGTATACAGCCCAGGTCCACCTTACGGATGCGGCGCTTCACTAACCAGCCGACCGTCTGCTCCACGTTGTCTTCGTCAAACGACCAGAAACGGGCGAAGTCGTTCATCACGCCGTTAGGAATGACGCCGAGGGCTATCCCCTCACGCACGGTCTTCTCCTCCATCATCAGGCAGTTTACGGCGTCGTTCAGTGCCGAGTCGCCGCCCACAATGACGATGGTCTTGTAGCCGTTGCCTATCATCATCTTCACCAACCGCTCCACGCTGTCAGCAGTCTCGCTTTGCACCATGTCGTAAAGCACACCGTGCTCCTTGAGCACCTGCTCAATCTTCTCCCAGCGCTTCCGCTTGTTGCTGATTCCTGTCTTAGGGCAGTAAAGCACTCCCCAACGCTCTTTTAATGCATTACTCATAACTCAAAACTCATAACTCATAATCACCTCCACCTTCTCCTCCATAGGCAGCGTAGCGTCTATCCAGTGTATCTGGAACCCACGCCGCTCCATGCCTCTGAACCATGTCATCTGCCGCTTGGCAAACTGGTGGATGGCTATCTCTAACTGGCGGAACATCTCGTCGTAGCTCAGCCGACCCACAATGTATTCCGTCACGTACTTATATTCCAACCCGTAGTAGATGAGGTCTTCGGCAGGGATGCCGCCGTCAAGCAGCGCACGCACCTCGTCCACCATCCCATCCTCAAGACGTGCCTTCAGCCGCCGCGTAATCTTCTCACGCCGTAGCTCGCGGTCTATGCTCACGCCGACAATCAGCGATTCCACCGGCGGCAGCTCCCTGCGCGGCACAGGATTCTGCAGGTTGTACGTCTCAATCTCTATCGCCCGTATAGCCCGCTGGCAGGAGTCCACGTCGGTCTTGTTGTGCATCACGGAGCCGTTGCGTTGCTTCAGCTCCATGAGCATCTGTGTCAGCTCCTCCAACGACCGTCCTTCCAACTGCGCACGCAGCTCAGGGTTCTGCGGTACGGGCGACAGCTTGTAGCCCTTCAGCACCGCCTCGATATACAGGCCCGTGCCGCCGCAGAGGATGGGCAGTGCTCCCCTACCCCGTATCTGCTCGTAGACGTCGAAGAAGTCCTGCTGGTACTGAAACAGGTTGTACTTCGTGCCTGGCTCACATATGTCTATCAGGTGGTAAGGCACTTGCTTGCCGTCTACCGTGTAGTCCTCCAGGTCCTTGCCCGTACCGATGTCCATGCGGCGGTACACCTGGCGCGAATCGGCCGAGATAATCTCCGCCGCCCTACCCTCCTGCCACAGCCGGTGTGCCAAGGCTGCCGCTAACGGTGTCTTCCCGCTGGCTGTAGGGCCGAGTATGGTTATCATCCTGTCTGTCTTCATGCCTGTTCGCCGCAAATCTGCGGCAAATTTACAAATTATTCGCCGCATAACCAAATAAAACAGGAAAAAACCTATTCGATTAATACTCTTCCAGCATCTTCTGGAAGCGTTTGCGGCGTTCGGCCTTGCTGTTCTTTTTCCAGCTCTTGGGAATGAGGTAGCTCAGGAATCCAAGCAGGTTGCCATTGAGGTCTTCAGGCCTCATGGCGCTGAGTTGGCGTTCGCTCTTCTCTAACCTGAGGCGCTTCTTCAGCTCCTTCAGCTCGTCCTCGCCCTTGCCGTGTCCGAAGACATATACCTCCTTGATGCTCAGCAGCTTGGAGATGAGGTAGACTGTGTCGCGCACCTCAGTCAGGTTGATGAGGCGGCTCTCGTAGTTGACGTGCGAGAATGCCAGCGTCCGGCAGCTGTCGGGAACAGTGATATGACCCAAGGAGTCAGTCACGGCCTTGTAGTCCCTTCCCACCACATTGGCACCGCCGACGGGGATGAGTGTCTCCACGTCAGCCACCACCAACCGCCGCTGGGCTGTAGCAACCAGGCAACAGATAGCAAGCAACATGATAAGAAAGGTGCGCTTAGTCTTCACAGCGTGCAAATTTAGCCTTTTTCCCTTCGTCGGGCAAATGTTTTTAGACTATTTAGTCATTGTTTGCAAAGCGAAAGTGTTCCGGCAACTACTCAGCTCTCATAACTCGGCCTACCTGTCGGCTTCAAAGGCGTCGCTGGCACGCCATATTCCACCCATTTTCCTAAGCAATGGAACAACTTTTTTCCAGAAAACACTTGCCGTTCAGAAATAATTTCGTACTTTTGCAGAGTAAAACAGCAATCATTATGAAAGGTATCGTATTAGCCGGCGGTAGCGGCACACGCCTCTACCCCATCACCAAGGGAATTTCCAAGCAGCTGATTCCCATCTTCGACAAGCCGATGATCTATTATCCCATCTCGGCACTCATGCTGGCGGGCATCCGCGACATTCTCATCATCTCCACCCCCTACGACCTGCCCGGCTTCCGCCGCCTCTTAGGCACGGGCGAGGAATTGGGTGTCCACTTTGAATATGCCGAGCAGCCCAGCCCCGACGGCCTGGCACAGGCCTTCATCATCGGCGAGGAGTTCATTGGCGATGACTGCGCCTGCCTTGTTCTGGGCGACAACATCTTCTACGGCTCAGGCTTCAGCGGTCTGCTGCGCCAGAGCGTAGAGAACGCTGAGAAACACGGGCTGGCCACGGTATTCGGCTACTACGTGAACGACCCTGAGCGCTACGGTGTGGCTGAGTTCGACGCCGACGGCAACTGCCTCAGCATTGAGGAGAAACCTGAGCATCCCAAGTCCAACTATGCCGTCGTGGGTCTCTACTTCTATCCCAACAGCGTCGTGGACATTGCAAAGCATATCAAGCCCTCCGCACGCGGCGAACTGGAGATCACCACCGTCAATCAGGAATACTTAGCACAGCAGAAGCTGAAGGTGCAGACCCTGCAACGCGGCTTCGCGTGGCTTGACACGGGCACCCACGACTCGCTGGCCGAGGCCTCCACGTTCATCGAGGTCATTGAGAAGCGTCAGGGCCTCAAAGTGGCCTGCTTGGAGGAAATCGCCTTCAAACGCGGATGGATTACCGCCGAGCAGCTGAAGAAGGCAGCACAGCCAATGGTCAAGAACGACTACGGCCGCTACCTGATGGAGCTTGCTGAGCGGAGCAAGTAAAAAGCAACGCTAATTCTTAAAGTTTTTCACCACGAGACTGGTCTTTCATAATTGCCATATTCCTCTTCGGCAGTATGAATCACTTCGCAGTATGTCGCTTTACCAGTTTGTCAATAGCGCGATCCAACGACTCAGAAGGTTCGATGATGTTATAGTCGCGCCAGAAGTCTGGGTCTCGGAAAAAGTCCACCTTATCATAGAAGGCATCGCGACTGTCGAACGACTGCCGTCCGTCGATGGGATGAGCCTCGGCGGCGCGGTCAGTCACCACCATCTCACAGACAGCCGTAAAGGAGGTGGCAAAGAGACGCCGTTTCCAGTCGCAGTTGAAGCGGAAGGTGTTGCGGACATAGCTGATACGGGTGAGACCGTCGGCGCCGAGCTTATAGTCAATGAGCAGTGACAGCTCCTTCGGGCGGAAGCGCACGCCGAAAGGCTTACGTACCAGCATATAGTTAGTGGCCTTGTCGCGGTCACTCATGTCGAGCTGCAACTCCACACGTGTGAAGGCCATCGTCTCGCGGTCTATATAGAACCGGCCGTAATAAAGGGCGTATGGTTGCGGTATTAAGGGCTCAATAGCGACGACAAACTGCTCGCGGTCGTCAATCATCTGCGACGGCAACAGTTTGAAATCGTAGTATGACAATTCCTCCACATTGAGCAGGAACTGCGAATTCTTCACCACGTCGAGCTGCACGGACTGCACGGGACCGCCAATGACCTTCACGCTAAGCGTATCCTTCTGGCGCGGACTGAGCAGGCGGCGGCCCTTGCGTATGGCCACGCGGTCGCGCCCCACACCTCTGTTGTAGGATGTCTTATACATATCCACCACACCCTCTGCCACATAAATATAGTTCTGGCGCTTCATAGCCGTCTCACGGTAAAAACATTCCATGAGCTCCGGCTGGCGGCTATAGTTCGCGGGAATCTTATCCATGGCTATGCGGACGAGCTGTCGAGGATCGCTTGTCCATACCACAACCTCGTTCAGTTGGACAACCGCAGAGGTGAGCCGGATATCAAGCGGCTTGTCCCCACCCTCCTTGACGCTGATGCGGCGGGTGTGATAGCCCACATACGACACGACGAGCGTCTCCACCTTCTGGTCAGTCTTCAGCGTAAAAGCTCCGTCCTCGTTGGTGACCACTGCCTCACCGCTACCATCAGCCATTACACTGACCTGAGCCAGCTTCTCACCCGTCTTGGCATCACGAACAGTGCCGCTGACAGCAGTCCGCTGCGCCAGCGCCACAACCCCTACCAAGAGGGTCATCAACCACGTCAAAGCCCATCGTCTCATCGGTGCCCTATTTGTCCTTTTTCTCTTTGACGTACTCCGTCACCGAAAGTTTAATTAGAAAGCACAAAAAAAGCTGCGCAACATGTTGCACAGCTCCTTTTTCTTTTTACCTTTTTCTTTTTACTTAACTTTTTCCACGATGGCCTTGAAAGCCTCGGGATTGTTCATGGCGAGGTCGGCAAGCACCTTGCGGTTGATCTCGATACCAGCCTTGCTGAGGGCACCCATGAACTGAGAGTAGCTCATACCGTTGATGCGAGCGGCAGCGTTGATACGCTGAATCCACAGAGCGCGGAAGTTGCGCTTCTTGGTACGACGGTCACGGTAGGCGTAGGTCAGACCCTTCTCCCAGGTGTTCTTGGCTACTGTCCAAACATTCTTGCGAGCTCCAAAGTAGCCACGGGTGAGCTTCAAAATTCTCTTACGCTTTGCTCTTGATGCAACGTGATTTACTGATCTTGGCATAGTT
>ONKY01000013.1 GCA_900318585.1 uncultured Prevotellaceae bacterium | reverse complement strand
TTTTTCAAATTCAGTCGGCAAAATTACAAAAAATGTCGGACATGGCGAAATTTTTCGGCAAAAAAAGCCTCATTCTGTGACTTTTAGTCTGACAAGTTCGATTTTTGTGGCCGTATTCTTGACAATTTTGAACTCAAAGTGTCCTATTGTTACTATTTCGTTCAGTTTTGGGAACGCCTGATACTCGTGCAGGATCAGTCCGCCCAGGGTCATGTATTCATCGCTGTCAGGTAGGTCGAGATTGAACATTTCGTTCACTTTCTCAATCTCCAGCCTGGCAGAAAGCATGTATTCGTTCTCACCGATTTTCTTGGCTACGTAGTTTACAGAGTCATGTTCGTCTTCAATCTCTCCGAATATTTCTTCCACGATGTCCTCCAACGAGATCAGGCCGCTGGTTCCTCCAAACTCGTCCACGACGACGGCGATAGACTTTTGTTGCTGGAGGAATGTCCGCATCAGTTTTGACGCAGGCATGGTCTCCGGCACGAAAGGCATCTGTCTGATAAGGTCCTTCAGCTCCGTTTGCTCTGGTGACAGGCGGAACAATTCCGAGGAGTGGATGTAGCCTGTAATGTGGTCAATATCCTCATGATAGACGATTACCTTTGAGTGACCGCTTTCCACGAAACGCTGCTTCAGCTGTTCCAAGGTACATGTGTCCTCGACGGCGTCAATTTCCGTCCTCGGTACCATGCAGTCCCTGACTTTTGTCTCGGAAAACTCCAGCGCATTCTGGAAGATGCGGACTTCCTCCTTGATGTCGTCCTCGTTTTTAGCGTTGTCAATACTCGTCTGTACGAGATAGTCCAAATCTACTTTGGTGAACTCTCGCTCGTCCGTTTCCTGTTTCATCTTGATGCCAATGAGTCTCAACAATCCCTTCGACAGCATGGTAGCGAAACGGGAGATAGGGTAGAGTATTACGTAGCACACGTAAGCCGGAATGGCGAAGAATGTCAGAAGCCCGTTGGGGTTGCTCTTGAAAATGTACTTGGGTAAGAACTCCCCTGTGAAGAGTACAACCAATGTTGACAACAGGGTATCGCATGTTACTCTGGCACCGTCATTCAGGTTCGCGAATAGGAGTACGTCAAATATATGGGCGAACATGATGCCATATACAACCAATGAGATATTGTTGCCCACGAGCATGGTGGAAACGAAATTGTTCGGATGTTGATAGAACACAGAAAGAGCCTTCTGGGACAGTCCGTTCTTCTCACGATCCATCTCGGCCAGCAGTCTGTTACTTGACACAAAGGCTATCTCCATGCCCGAAAAGAACGCGGAGAATATCATTGTTACAAGGAGTCCTATAATCTCGTTAATCACTTCTCTAACTGTTTTGTTACTAATCTCCTACACCCTCTTCGCATGTTTTGTGGCAGCTGGGCGCATGGGCTGTTCTGGCACAGAGTCACGCTTCTGCGAGTCGTCAGGAGCAGTCTGTTTGTTTTGGTCGTTCTTGTTTTCCTCCTCAGGAATAAAGGAGCCCTTAGAGTTGCTTACCGTGTAATTGCTCATGTGTTCATCGCTACGGAAGTATGTACCCTGAAGCGTGCGTTCAGGGGTGACGACTTTGGAAAAGACATTGCTGTAGAATTCATGCCTCAGTCCGTCCCAATAAAGTTCCTCACTGGTATATACCAGTCCGTTTACGTTACGGATGCGAACGCGGCCCCTGAGTTTCCAAAGTTTTTCCTGGTCAAAATACCAGGCGGTATCAGCCTGTATATAGCCCTCCACATGGAACTTTTCGTCGAACTGTTCAAAGAACACACCTTTCATGAATTCCCATCTTGTGGGCTGTTTAGCAAGGTTGACGAACCACTCTTCTGTAACGATTCTGTATTTGATGACGCTAGAGTCGCTGATCAGCGTGTTCACGCCATACGACCGCATCATTGCTACCGAGTCTCTCTCTCTTACAGCAGGAGCGGTATGCTCTACGGCCTCTTGACATGATACCAGGCAGCAGGCAATAGCCAGCATGAGGACAGCACGTCGCCAGCGGCTATGGCTTACCACTGCATGGTGGTTAGGGAGGGATGGGTTGTGTCGGGTGTCTATTCTACTTTCCACTTTGCAAACCATCTTTCGTTAAACGTCACGCCGATGTTCAGTCGCAGTGCGTTCTCCGTAATCATGTCCTTTGCCGATGTGTGAGCCCACTGGACACTCACGTTTACCACCGAGCGGCTGTTGATGCCATTCATTATGGGTATGCCCAAGCCGGCGCTTAGGCTCAGTTCCTTCGGACCGTCCTGGCCTCCTATTTTATAATAAGGTGTAGCAATTCCTACACCAAAACGATAATGAATGTGGCTCAGGTATTGTCGGTTCAATAGATTGGTAGAAGGCAGCCAGTCCACGCCGGCATTCACCTTCATCCGGTCTTTCAGCAGCCCCGGGGTCAGTTCGTATCGATTGGTGGACGCGTTGAAAGCAGGGAAGTCAATGCTGCCCCACTTCTCCAAAGACCAGTCTGCCGCAACCGTCAGTTTTTTGGCGTGGCAGTAGGCGGCTCCAATGCTATAGGTCATGGGCAGCTTAAGTCCGTCACTCACTTTGAAAGACGTTGTGTCGGAAGTGCCTGTTGAGTTCATGATGGTGATGCTCATGGTTGGGTCGGCCTTTAGGCTGTGTCCTATGCCTACGGTGGCGCCCAGGGTGAGTCGGTCTCTCTTGCCGATGGGCTGTACCCATTGCATTCCTGCGCTCAGGTCGTAGTTGCTGACGGATACAGAGTACTGTTTCACGAGCGTATTGACATTTGAGCCGCCCGAACTGGTGACAGACCTGTTGAGGTCACCCCATAAGTAGCCTGCATTGACGCCTATCGACAGAGGTTTCAGCACTTGCCATCCTATACCGAGGAACACTTCGTGAAGTCCGCCAGAGCCACTATAGGTCTCAGTGAGTGAACCGACGGAGTTATTCAGGGTGTTCTTTGTGCTGTAACTGTAGCCCACACTAGAGAACGGCTTGACGCCGAAGGCCATACCTACACCTTTCCAAGCGCGGAAAGAGCCCACAACGTATTCCACGTCAGCCATAGAGGCGTTCTGCTTCAAGCTTCCTTCCTTAAAATTGATGGTTTGCAGGGTGACGCCTGCGTCGAAAAGCATTGTCAGGGAGTCTACTGCCGCATAGCTTGCTGGGTTCAGTGTGTTTATCTGGTTCCCCTCCCGCAGTGCCATGCCTACGCCATTCATGCCACGGCTTATGCCCTGTGAGGCGTCCATCAGTGAACCCAGTCCAAACTGGCTGTAGGGCGACTTTGTTCCTCCCTGTGCCATTGCATTCGTATAAATGGCTGCACATGCTATTATGCAGCCTATTATCTTTGTCTTCATCATGCTCTTTTTCATTCAGCCTGCAAAATTACTGAAAAAATCTGAATGCCCGCACGAAATTCAGATTTTTTATGTATCTTTGCGACAAAATGACGCGAAGTTACCATTTCCTGCGTTTCTTGTGCCATCTGTGCGTTGGTGTCTCCATGATGTTGAAGTTTTCCATATGTGTTATCTCCGGCATGGAACAGCTCATGTCGCCTACAATGGTGATGACGTCGAAACGCCAGTGGTCAATATGATGGTAATTGATATAATGAGTGATGGCACGCCCGAGTTGATATAGCTTGTCACTGGTAATCGCATCCAAGGGGGCTGTAATGTTGGTGTCATGGCGTGTCTTGACCTCAACAAATACGGTGCAGTCACCATCTTTTGCAATAATGTCAATGTCACGATGCCCGGAACGCCAGTCCCTGTCCAGAATGACATAGCCTTTCTGCCGTAGATATGCTGCGGCCAGCCCCTCGCCCCATGTTCCGGTTTGCAGGTGTTTGGGACCTTCCTCCAAGGAGGCTTGGTGTTGGTTCACTTTTTCAATGAGTGCCTCGCATCTGTTCATAGCATCATGTACCCAGCCTTCTTTGTCAGGCACGCTGGGCAACAATCTCCTGAGGGACAATAGAATCTTCTGTGCCTCGCTGATCCGTTCTTCCGCTACGCGTCTCCGTAGGATGTCTACTGCTGTCCAGAACATGGCTAGTGAAGCGTAAGGGCTTTTGTCCTCGGCATATATCGGACGGATGAGATTGTAAGCTTCTTCTATCAGGCCTTGCTTGCGCAGTTCAAAAACATCCTTTGCAGTCTTTCTTTCTATATTATTTGTTTCCTCTGCCATTGCTGACGATTCATGCGTTTTACCTTTTTCTTGTTTGCTAAGACGCCACAAAGATACATCTTTTTCATCATATATTTTTGCCTTGGCAGCATTTTTTTCTATTCATTCCCTTAAAAGTCAAAAATCTTTTGTACCTTTGCACCCGTGATACGTATAAGGAAGAATCTTTGGAGTTTTGTACTTCTGGAGATATTGTTGTTGGCACCTGTTACCTCAGGTGCCCAGGAAAGTGCGCAGAAGAGCATTCTGGCAGATTCGGTGGAAATCAGCCTGCTGACCTGTTCTCCTCATGAGGAGATATACAGTTTGTATGGTCATACGGCTATCCGTTTCCATAATCTGAGGAATGGTGATGATTTCGCCTTCAATTGGGGCATTTTCAATTTCAGACAGTCTTACTTCGTGTTGCGTTTTGTGTTTGGAGCAACGGATTACGAATTGGGTGTGATGCCTTTTGGAAGGTTTTGCGACTACTATCGGAAGTGGGGCAGCTCTGTCACGGAACAGGTGCTGAACCTGACTGCCGACGAGAAACGCAGCCTCTTCGCTGCAATGATGGAGAACTACCAGCCCCAAAACCGCACGTACCGTTACAACTTTTTCTTTGACAACTGTGCCACACGTCCGCGTGATATGATTGAGGCTAATGTGCAGGGAAAGGTGATGTATGCTCCCCGTGAGGACTATGAACCTACCTTCCGTGAGATGATTCGTGAGTGTACGGGACATCATGAATGGGCAACCTTTGGCAATGACCTGCTCCTTGGTGTGAGGGCTGACATGAAGACAACCCGTCAGGAGCAGGAGTTCCTGCCAGGTAATCTGTTGTATGATTTCGACTATGCTCAGATACGTGCTGCCGACGGCTCCATCCGTCCGTTGCTTAAGGAGCGTCGAATGGCAGTAAATCCCGGCGTTCAGATGCGTGAGCAGGACTTTCCGCTGACCCCTCGCGAGTGTGGCTGGCTGCTGCTGGCAGTGACAGTTTTCTTAGCCCTTTGGGAATGGAAACGCAAGAAAACGTTCAAGTACTACGATGCGTTGCTGATGCTGCTGATGGGCCTGGCAGGTTGTGTGTTGACGGTGATGATCTTCTCGCAGCATCCCGCTACGAGCATCAACCTTCAGCTGTTGCTGTTCAATCCTGTCCATCTGTTCTTTCTGCCAGCGGTGTTTCGTCGCCGTCGGACAACCCGCTATTGGGTATTCTTGATAGTAACCACTTCCCTGTTTCTGGTGGGTGGTGTCCTTCAGCAATATGCAGATGGCATGTATATTTTGGCACTATGTTTGCTGATAAGATTTGCAAGTAACATGATTAACAATAAAAACTGAGCGTTGAGAAACAGATATATCTACATCACCCTATTAGCCTTACTTGGCCTGACGCCAGAGGCACTGGCGCAACAGCAGAAAGAGAAAATCCAGTACGCACCGCGACTGGTGGTCAACATTTGCATTGACCAGTTGCGTACGGACTATATGGAGGCTTTTTCTCCGCTCTATACCGAGGCGGGCTTCAAACGGTTGCTAAAAGAGGGGCTTGTTTTCGCTAACGCCACCTATCCTTTCAGCCAGATTGACCGTGCCTCTGCCATTTCGTCAGTCGTGACAGGTGCAGTGCCCTATTATCACAGCATCGTGGGCGAGCGTTGGCTCGACAAGGAGACGCTCCGTCCTATATACTGTGTTGGTGATGTCAAGGATAGCTCTCCCAAGTATCTTCAGACCTCTACCATCGGCGATGAGCTGAAAGTCTCGACAGATGGTAAAGCCATTGTCTATTCCGTTGCTCCCTTCCGCGACGCTGCTGTGCTCAGCGCCGGTCATGCTGCTGACGGGGCATTGTGGATAGATGACCAGACAGGCCTTTGGGCGTCCTCGCAGTATTACTTGAAGCAGATGCCTGAATGGCTGTTGACTTTCAATAGTTTGCAGTCTCCGCAGAAGATGCTTCAGAAGACGTCATGGGAGCCTGTCATAGAACTGTCTGGGACATTCAGTTATTTCCACCATGTAGGCAACCAGAAACCTTTTAAGCATAAGTTCTCAGGTCAGCGCCGTTACGAGCAGTTCAAGGCCAGCGGCTTGGTGAATCAGGCTGTAACAGATCTGGCTGTTCAGTGTGTGAACGGTGCTACGATGGGCTTTGACCGCGTGACAGACCTGCTTTGCCTGACCTATTATGCCGGTAACTTTGACCACAAGACCATGACGGAATGTGGGATGGAGCTGCAGGATACCTATGTCAGGCTCGACCGTGAGCTGGGCAGGCTGGTTCAGACGCTGGAAAGCCGCTTGGGCAAGGAACATGTGCTCTTTGTTGTCACTTCGACAGGTTATAGCGACGAAGAGAGCACCAATTACGAGAAATACCGCATCCCTACGGGTACGTTCTACATCAACCGCACGGCTAACTTGCTCAATATGTTCTACGGTGCCATCTGGGGGCAGGGCCGATGGGTGGAGACGTGTTTCCAGAACCAGATGTTCCTCAACCACAAGCTCCTTGAGTCGAAACGTGTCTCGCTGACCGATGCTATCCAACGTGCCCAGGAGTTCCTGTCACAGATGTCAGGCGTCAGGAACGTGTATTCTTCCCTACAACTTTTTGCTGGTCAGAACCAGGAAAATATGAAGGTGCGCAACGGCTTCAGCTCCGAACGCTGCGGTGATCTCTTGATAGAGGTGTCGCCGGGTTGGCGCCTGTTGAATGAGGACAATCAGGACAACCTGTTGTCCAGGGCTTCGTTCACTCAGTTCCCTATCATCATCTTAGGGGCAGGTATTAAGGCTGAGCGCATCAGCGACCATGTGACCATTGACCGCATAGCGCCAACCATAGCTAAGAGCATCCGCATCAGGGCACCGAACGCCTGTTCCCAGGAACCGCTGTTTTGAAGATGAATGATTATAAATGAAAGATTAAAGATAAAAGAATTATAACAAGATGAATTTCAATAACATTTTAAAATCCCTGTTCGGCGACAAGTCATCACGCGACATGAAGCTGATTCAGCCATTGGTGGAGGAAGTAAAGGCTTTCACACCGCAGATAGAGAAACTGAGTAATGACGAGCTGCGTGCCCGCTCCAAGGAATTGCAGAAGCAGGTACAGGCCGCAGCCCGAGAGCAGAAAGAGAAGATAGCGCAGCTGAAGGCGACGATTGAGGAGACACCCATTGACGAGCGCGAGGATATATTCAACCAGATAGACAAGCTGGAGAAGGAAGCCCTTGAAGTCTACGAGAAGGCCCTTGACGAGGTACGCGCCGAAGTGTTCGCTATCGTGAAAGATACCGCCCGCCGCTTTGCCGAGAACGAGGAGACGGTGGTCACTGCTACCGACTTCGACCGCGAGCTGGCAGGAGACCCGAAGAAGGACTTCATCACCATTGACGGCGACAAGGCTATCTACCACAACCACTGGACGGCTGGCGGCAATGACCTGCCGTGGGAGATGATTCATTATGACGTGCAGCTCTTTGGTGGCACCGTGCTCCATCAGGGTAAGATTGCCGAGATGGCTACGGGTGAAGGTAAGACGCTGGTGGCTACGCTGCCCGTGTTCCTTAATGCCCTGACCGGCAACGGCGTACACGTGGTGACGGTGAACGACTATCTGGCAAAGCGTGACTCCGAGTGGATGGGGCCGCTCTATATGTTCCACGGCCTGAGTGTTGACTGTATCGACAAGCATCAGCCCAACAGCGAGGCTCGCCGCAAGGCTTACCAGGCTGACATTACTTTCGGTACGAACAATGAGTTCGGCTTCGACTACCTGCGCGACAACATGGCTACGTCGCCTGCCGACCTGGTGCAGCGTTCACACAACTATGCCATCGTCGACGAGGTGGACTCCGTGTTGATCGACGATGCCCGTACGCCGTTGATTATCTCTGGTCCTGTGCCCAAGGGCGACGACCAGATGTTTGAGGAGTACCAGCCGCTGGTGGAGAAGCTCGTCGGTGTGCAGCGCCAGCTGGCTACACAGTTCCTTGCCGAGGCCAAGAACCTCATTGGTGAGGGAAACCGCCTCATCGCTGAGGGTAACAAGAAGGAGGGTCAGCAGAAGCTTGACGACGGCTTCCTGTCTCTCTACCGTTCCCACAAGGCCCTGCCTAAGAACAAACCGCTCATCAAGTATCTTTCCGAGGAAGGCATCAAGGCCGGTATGCTGAAGACCGAGGAAATCTATATGGAGAACAACAACCGCCGTATGCCGGAATGTGTGGAGCCGCTCTATTTCGTTGTAGACGAGAAACTTAACTCCTGTGACCTCACAGACAAGGGTACCGCGTGGTTAGCCAATCAGGTGAACGATGCTGAACTCTTCGTGCTGCCCGACATCACTGGTCAGCTCTCCGCCCTTGAGGTGCAGCCTGGCTTGAGCGATCAGGAGCGTGTGGACAAGAAGGACGAGTTGATGGCTCATTACGCCGTGCAGTCGGAGCGCGTGCATACCCTCCAGCAGCTGCTGAAGGCCTACTGTATGTTCAACAAGGACGATGAGTACGTGGTCATCGACGGCGAGGTGAAGATTGTGGACGAGCAGACGGGCCGTATCATGGAAGGCCGCCGCTGGAGCGACGGACTGCACCAGGCCGTAGAGGCTAAGGAGCACGTGAAGGTGGAAGCTGCCACGCAGACCTTTGCCACCATCACCCTTCAGAACTACTTCCGTATGTACCACAAACTGGCTGGTATGACGGGTACCGCTTCAACGGAGGCAGGAGAGTTCTGGGACATCTACAAGCTCGATGTGGTGGAGATACCCACCAACCGTCCAGTTATCCGTAACGACCAGGACGACCGTGTCTATAAGACCCAGCGCGAGAAGTACCGTGCTGTCATTGAGGAGATTGTGGAGATGCGCAATGCAGGTCGCCCCACGCTGATAGGTACCACCTCCGTGGAGATTTCCGAGCTGCTCAGCCGTATGCTCGATATGTATGTCAATCCTGAGACTGGCAAGCGTGAGGGTATTCCCCACCAGGTGCTGAACGCCAAGCTCCACCAGAAGGAGGCTGACATCGTGGCTCTCGCCGGTCAGTCGACTAACGGCAAGGGTGCCGTCACCATTGCTACCAACATGGCTGGTCGTGGTACTGATATTAAGCTGTCGCCTGAGGTGAAGGCCGCCGGCGGTCTGGCCATCATTGGTACCGAGCGTCACGAGAGCCGCCGTGTGGACCGTCAGTTGCGCGGTCGTGCCGGACGTCAGGGCGACCCGGGCAGCAGCGTGTTCTTTGTATCGTTAGAGGACAAGCTCATGCGTCTGTTTGCCTCTGAGCGTATTGCCAGCGTGATGGACCGTCTCGGCTTCAAGGAGGGCGAGATGATTGAGAGTTCCATGATTTCGAAGAGCATTGAGCGTGCGCAGAAGAAGGTCGAGGAGAACAACTTCGGTATCCGTAAGCGACTCATTGAGTATGACGACGTGATGAACAAGCAGCGTACCGTTATCTATGAGAAGCGCCGTCACGCCTTGATGGGTGAGCGCATCGGTATGGATATTTCCAATATCATCTGGGACCGCGTGGTCAATATCATTGAGAACGCTGCCGACTACCAGGGCTGCAAGGAGGAGTTCCTGCACGTGCTGGCTATGGAGGTGCCTTTCACCGAAGAGGAGTTCGTCAACCAGCAGCGCGACGTGCTCACCGAGAATGCCTTCCAGGCAGCCATCGGCAACTTCACCCGTAAGACCGAGCACATCCGCGAGGTGGCACAGCCTATCATTACCCATGTCTTCGAGAATCAGGGACACATGTACGAGCGTATCATGGTACCCATCACCGACGGCCGCCGCGTGTTCAATATCCCCTGTAACCTGAAGGAGGCCTACGACACTGAGTCGAAGTCGGTGGTGAAGGAGTTTGAGAAAGCCATCCTGCTCCATATTATTGATGACTCATGGAAGGAGAACCTGCGCAAGCTCGACGAGCTGAAGCACTCCGTGCAGAACGCCAGCTACGAGCAGAAAGACCCGTTGCTCATCTTTAAGCTGGAAAGTGCCAAGGTGTGGGACGATATGATCAACGAGATGTATAACCGCATCTGCGCCATCCTCACCCGTGCCCAGATTCCCGAGATGCAGCAGCAACAGGTGCAGGAAGCTGCCCCTGAGCAGCACACCCAGCGCTCTCAGTATACTGAGTCGAAGCAGAACTTGGACGAGGAACGCCTGACCGATCCCAACCAGCGTGCCGCCGCCCAGCACGACACCCGTTCCCAGCAGCCTCGTACGCCGGTCATCAAGGACAAGCTGCCAGGACGAAACGAACCCTGTCCGTGCGGTTCAGGTAAGAAATTCAAGAACTGCCACGGCAAGGGACTGGTATAGTAAATGGAGATGATGATGAAAAAGTGCTTATTCCTGTTACTGATGAGCCTGGCGGCTACGGTGATGCTTCATGCCCAGGTTGTCCGTCAGGGTAACAAGTTCTTCGACGGGCAGTACCTCTATGTTGCAGAGATGCAGCAGGACGGTATGCTCCTCCTGAAGGGTATGGACATTACCGGCAGGCAGAAGAATGTAGCCATTCGGAAGAACGGCACCAAACCTGGCGAGTACACCCTTGCCCAGACTCTTCATGCCGAGGAGGCTCCCTTTGGCTGTCTCATGGGCAGCCGGGTGCAGTATATCCGTGAGAACGGAATGAACTTTCTGGCTTTCTATCCCGAGGAGCACTCTTTCGGCTACATCATGGTACTCACGCCCGACAACATCATCAACTGTACCCAACAGGAGAAGTGGGCAGAGGAGAATGCCAATCCAGAGGAGAGTGTGTCGGACATGCTGATGAACCGCAAATATCTCTGCCTGCAACCGTCTGCCGTGCTGGAGCGTATGATTGCCAAGCTGAAGAAGAAGCAGCGTCCCACCGTCATTGAACGTGCCAACCAGCAGATGATTAGCTACGTGCTCGCTATGGGGCTGGCTGCCGACCATGTGCAGCAGGAATCTGTGGAGGGCGCGCCGTTGAATGCGGCAGCTCCCCAGGAGAAGGTTTATACCGTGGGCAGCGAGTCGGAGTTCCTGGCAGCGTTAGGCAGTAACCACGTCATCAACATCAAGGATGGTACGGTGCTGAACCTGACGAACATCTTGGACGTGATGGACTACTGGGTGGTGTTCAATCAGCTTTGGCGTGACGATTACTATAGCGAGCGCACTGGCAACAAGGAGTATTTTGTGAGCTGCAGCCGCTTCGACGGTCGCCAGCTCGACCTGGTGAATATCCACAACCTCACCATCCGAGGGGGAAAGGACTGCCACATCATCGTTGAGCCGCGCTATGCCAACGTGCTTAACTTCTATAAGTGCAGCAATATCCGCCTGGAGAACCTGACCATCGGTCACACCGAGGAGGGATACTGCGAGGGTGGGGTGCTCTATGCTGAGAACTGCGAGGGCATCTCCGTTGTCGGCTGCGACCTTTACGGCTGCGGTACCTACGGCTTGCAGGCGTACAATACGCAGGGCATTGTGATGGAACGCACGGTCATCCGCGACTGCTCCTATGGCATTATGGAACTTCACGGCTGCCAGTACAGCTCGTTCCTTGACTGCGACTTCCTGCGCTGCCGTGAGTTCACTCTCGTAACCGTTGACAGCAGTTGCAAGGGCACACGCTTCGTCAATTGTCGCTTCGCCCAGAACCAGGGCGTGCTCTTCGGACTTGGCTCTCCTACCACCTTCGACAACTGTGAAATCCACCATCCTGCCGATCAGGAGTTAGGCAATACCGAGGGCGACGAGTTCCGTTACGGCAGTCATGGCAGCCACTGGTATCGGGACAATGAACCACTACCGTGAGATGAGAAGTGAGAACTGAGAGGTATGATTACTTTGCACGCCCAGATTCTGCGCTCAATACTAATCATACCTCTCAGTTCTCACTTCTCAGTTCTCAGTTCCAATGTAGTACCCCGTTTCCGGTGGCTGGTTGTAGGCAACGTTCTGTGTGGCTACGCTGAGGCGGTAGGGAATATCCTCCATGAGACAGTTAATGCGGTGGTCGGTGGGGATGGTCGATACGTAGAGACGCAGCTTCTCGCTGTCGAGGGTGCGTACTAATACCTCTTCGCGCCAGTCGCCTAAGAGGTCGGCGCTGAGGCAGGGGTTCGACTTCGTACCGTTGTTGAAGCGGCAACCCTCAAACTTCATCAGTTCGATGATGGCATGGTTCTCCCAGTCGTACTTACTGACGGTCTCGCGGTCGAGCAGCTCGCGCAGCAGGTCTCCATCCCACCAGATACCGAAGTTCACGGACATGTTCCGGCCGTTCAGACGGAGCGAATTACCGTGCTGCGGGCTGTCAGGGTCCTGTGCGCTGTAGAGCACATCACCTTTCATGGTGCGAATGCCGTGACTGTCTGACGACCACATCTCCACACCCGGATTCGTCGGGTCAATGTCAGCCGCCATGCAGCGGCCTACGTCAGCATTGCTCTTGATCTGGAACACCACCTCGCCAGTCCTGGCATTGCGTAGCTCCGAGCCGTCGCGGCGGTTCTCGTGGCAGTCCCAGATGTATAGCTGCCCGTCCTTCGGGTCGGCTATGAGGTGTATGGCGTCGCCGTGTCCGAACCCCGTGTTATACAGTCCGCGTCCGTCGTGGTCTACGCACATGGAGCCGTAGGTAATCTCGTCGTAGCCGTCGCCGTCCACGTCTGCCACGCGCAGGTTGTGGTTGCCCTGTCCGGTATAGCTGGCCCATTCGGGAATATTGGTGTCGAACGTCCAGCGCTGCTTCAGCTCCCTGCCGTCCCAGTCCCATGCGGCAAGCACAGAGCGGGTGTAGTAGCCGCGGCAGAACACGGCAGAGGCCAGTCGTTCTCCATTTCCCCCTTTCTCATTCCCCAGATATGCTACTGCCGCTAAAAATCGGTCGGAGCGGTTGGCATAGGCGTCGCCCCAGGCGTTGAGGTCGCCCCGTTCGGGCACGTAGGGCTTGGTGTCCATCACTTCGCCTGTCAGCCCGTTGAATACCGAAAGGTATTCCGGTCCCGTCAAGATGCGTCCCACCTTAGTACGAGGCCCCTGGTTATAGCGTGCCCACTCCTGACGGCCGTTCCACTGCGGCTGCTCCGCCTGCTGCTCGGTAGGACGGTGGCGGTAGTCGGCTCCGGGATTGCCAATCACCTTGCCGCGTCCGTCAGTAGTGCCGTCACCGGTCTTCACCATCAGTTCTGCCCGTCCGTCGCCGTCGAAGTCGTAGACCATGAACTGCGTGTAGTGCGCTCCGGCGCGGATGTTTCTGCCCAGGTCGATGCGCCAGAGCCGTTCGCCGCTCAGCCGGTAGCAATCAATGAGCACAGGGCCCGTGAAGCCGTCGTGGGCATTGTCGTGGGCATTGGAGGGCTCCCATTTCAGAATTATCTCGTACTGTCCGTCGCCGTCCACGTCACCTACAGAGGCATCGTTGGCAGTGTAGTCGTAGCTGCGTCCGTCGGGTGTGGTGCCGCCCTCGGGCTTCTGGAGGGGTATGGGCAGATAGCCTGCCGGGGCATTGGCTTTCAGAGTGTAGGTTCCGTTCAGTTTGCCTCCGCGCACCTCGTATACAACGTCTGAGCCCTCAGGTGCCTGTTCGTCTGTGAGGAACGTGCCGCCCGTGGTTAGTGGCTGTGTGTTGAGCTTCTTGCCATCACGGTAGATGTCGAACGGCTCACCCTGGCGGTCGGAGGAGAGCGTGCGCCAACTCAGTGCCACCCGGCCGTCTGCGGTTCTGACGGCTACGAGCCCTCGGTTCAGCTTTTCACGCTTCATCTTCTTCAAGTCGTACTTAGGTTGTGCCCACGTCGTTGTGGTCACGAGGAGGAGTAGGGTTAGGAGTTTAAGTAGTTGTTTCTTCATTGTGGTTGGTAGTTAATCGTATGTTATCTTGCTGCAAAGGTACGAATTAGCGAGCGAATAACCAAAAATATTTTGAGTTTTCCGGTTCTTGAAATCATTTATGGATTATTTTTTGATCATTTGGGACTTTATTTCCCTCATTGAAATGATGTATCTGACACCATATCGCTAAAACGAATCATCCCTCTCGCCGGTGAGGGAAACCATCCTGTCAGCACTGACGGGAGTAGTCTCTGATGCGGAGAAGAACACAATGCGCCAGCTCAGGGACGAACTGGACCTCTCGGAGAAGCACAAGTAGGAGTGTCTGGACAAGATGCTGCATATCTGTAAGAATTATTACCCAAAAGAACTCAGAAGGCTGATGACCATACCTGGCCTACAATACTTGCCGATGCAAAGGTATTTTTTTTAGGCGAATCTGTAGCGCAGGGATGAAAAATGTTATTTCCCGTTTTGCTCGCGGGGCCAGCGTGATGAACAGAGTAGTTACTTCAAAGGGTGCGGCTATAAAAAATGTTAAGAAATGGCGATGCGTTGAAGAGTTTGCCTGTCAGATAACATTTAAAATATAAAAAGTGTTGGCAATTCAATAATTTATTTTTATCTTTGCAGCTGAAATATGAATAAGGACAAACAGAAAGTATCAAACATGAAGAATTACAAGTATTTCTTTTATTGTCTGGTGGCTGTCAGCAGTCTGTTGCTGGGCGCCTGTTCAAAGGATGACGACGTGGAAGAAGACGTTGCCGGCTTGGAGGTGTCGGCCACTACGCTGCGTCTGGCAGAGGGTGCCGATGCTACAGAAACGGCAAGCTTTACGGTGAAGGGCACGAGTAAATGGACGTTGACCTCATACGCTAGCTGGCTACAGTTTAGCCCTGCCTCCGGCGAGGGTGAGCAGGTCATTACCGTCACGGCACGCCTCAACAGTCAGAAGGAAGACCGGATAGGCTGGATATATGTGGACATGACCGACAGTCAGGGAAAGAGCTATAGGGAACAGGTAAGGGTGCAACAGGGGCCTGGAGAATACTATATCATCAAGCAGAACGGTACTTTCAACGTGAATGGCGTGACATTTAAGGTGGTCAACGTTTCTGGCGGAACATTCAAGATGGGCTCCAACACGTCCAGTGATCCGCTGGCTCAGGAGAGCGAGTCTCCTGCACACGTTGTGACCATCAGTGGTTACTATATTGGCGAGAGCGAGGTGACGCAGGAGCTGTGGGAGACTGTCATGGGCAGTAATCCCTCGACGGTGCAAGGTAAAAAGCTGCCAGTAGAGAGTGTGTCATGGGATGACTGTCAGGAATTCCTTGCCAAGCTTAACAGCCTGACAGGTCTCTGGTTCCGCCTGCCTACGGAAGCAGAGTGGGAGTTTGCCGCACGGGGAGGTCTGAAGAGTCATGACTATACCTATTCGGGCAGCAATACCATCAACGACGTGGCTTGGTATGGAGACAACAGTGGCGGCGTCCCCCATGAAGTGATGTCCAAGCAACCTAATGAGCTGGGTATCTATGATATGAGCGGCAATGTGTGGGAATGGTGCAGCGACTGGTATGGCCCTACCTATTATTCACAGGAGTCAGGTACCGAACCTACAGGACCGGAATCGGGTTCCAAGAAGGTTCAGCGCGGCGGCCGCTTCAATGGTGGCGCGGTGGAATCGCGTGTTACACGTCGTAATAGCTTAGAGCCTCACTATGAGACCCGAACGGTGGGACTGCGTATAGCTCTATAATAGATGGTTGCTATATGGCTTTTGCTGCTTCCTTGAAGCGTTGCTCAAGCCATTCGTTCTGCTCCTCAATAGTCATGTGGCTGTTGTCGAGCAGAATTGCATCTGGAGCCTGCTTCAGGGGCGACACCTCGCGGTGAGAGTCGATATAGTCGCGCTCTACGACGTTACGCAGGATGTCGGCATAGTCAGCTGGCATTCCTTTCTGCTGTAGTTCGTCGTAACGGCGCTGAGCACGCACCTCGGCAGAGGCTGTAACAAACACTTTCAACTCGGCATCAGGAAAAACAACGGTGCCAATGTCGCGACCGTCCATGACGACACCCTTGCTGCGTCCCATCTGCTGTTGCTGGGCAACAAGTGCAGAGCGTACGAAGGGCAGGGCTGCAATAGGGCTGACATGGTTCGACACTTCTAGTGAGCGGATCTCCTGCTCCACGCACTCACCGTTGAGGAAGGTGTCAGGACGGCCAGTCTCGCTGTTGACAACGAAATGGATGTGAATGTCGTCCATCTTATTTTGGAGCATCTGAGTCTTGATGCTGCTGTCGGCATTGAACATCCCGTTACGGAGGGCGTAGAGGGTGACGGCACGGTACATGGCACCTGTGTCTACGTAGATGTAGCCCGCTCTACGGGCCAGTTCCTTGGCCATCGTGCTTTTGCCGCACGAAGAATGACCGTCGATGGCAATCGTAATTTTTTTCATAGCTTATAACTGAGGTTAATGATTAGTGACGAACTGGAAACGTGATATTTAGCGTAGGCCACCTGGAGCTTCAGACGCTCTAACGACAGGCCTCCGCCAATAGAGAGACCGGCACCGTGGGCACTGTCGCCCTCGTCGTCGGTGATGCTCATCTCCTTGGCACGCAAGGCATTATAGCCAACGGCCACATAAATCAGTTGGGAGAGAATCAAGTCGGCTCCTGCCACGATGTGGTGACCGAGGCCGTATTCCCAGTCGTTGAGACGCACCAGGGTGGCAGAGAGTCTCAGCGGTGAGCCGATGAGTCTCTTGGTGACTCCGAGCTGCAGGTCCAAGGGCAGGCGCTCGAAATCATCCTCGTAGGCTTTGAGCTGTCCGCCCAGGTTTCGTGCCACGGCTGAGAAAGACCATTGGCTTTCCTCGTCAAAATAATTCACTCCCAGGTCTACGGCGGCTGCCAGTGAGTTGTATTGACCGATATAGGAGGTTACCATCTTGGCCGTGATGCCGCCGGTGATATGATTGGAAAGACCGTAGGCAAAGGTGCTGCCCACGGCAATGTCCTTGGCAGAGAAGTCACCTGTCTGTTCGCCATAGATGTTGGTCTCCTTCATGCTGCCGTAGCTGATGTACTGAGCGTTAACGCCCCAACTGGCTCGCTCGCCTGCATGGCGCACGTAAGAGGCGCTGGCTGTTGTGGAGCCTTCCATATAGGTCATCATGTTCAGGTTCAGCATGTTGTCGCTGGTGTTGTAGATCAGTGCGGGGTTGTGAAACAGTAGGGTGGGGTCGTCGTCGTTCAGGGTGATATTGTCTCCTCCCAAGGCTGCCACGTGTGCTGAGACGGGCAACCGCAGGAAATTATACACCGTGCCGCTTTCCTGTGCTCTGGCAAGGAGCGCAAACATCAAAAAGACGGCAGTAGAAACGGACTTCTTCATGTAATCATCCATAATTAGGCGCAAAGATAGGAAATAAATATGAACCAAAGATCGCGAACACCTTAAAAAAATATAATAGTGAGCATTTACGAGGGCTGGATTATGAATTATTTACTAATTTTGCACACGCTTTTGTTATTATAACGCACGGGCACGTAAAAATATTATATGGAAGCGAAGAAGACTTTGAGGGCTGACTTGGAGGGGAAGCGGGCACAAGGGTTCCTGTTGGGATTGGTGTTTGTGCTGGCCCTGTTGTTTGTTGGCTTTGAGTATTCGCTGGTGGAAGACGATTCTGATGCTGACTTGGAGGGACTTGAGGACTTCTTGCGTGACGTGGAGATGGCGCCTGTGGTGGAAGAGCAAAAAGACATGATGCTTCTGCCTGAGGAGGAGGAAAAAACGCAGGTAGCAGAGAAACTGAATGTCGTTGACGAGGAGGTAAAACCAGAAGAGCCCGAAGAACAGATGGTAAAGGAGCTGGAGGCGGAGCCTGAGGATGAGGAGGTGCTGCCAGAGGTGAAGGATATGGATGACCATGTGCTTGACCAGCAGATAGCAGAGGAGTTGCCGCAGTTCCCTGGCGGGGCAATCGCTTTGATGAAATGGCTCACGCAGAACCTGAAATATCCCCAGTATGCCCAGCAGCGCCATATACAGGGTAAGGTGGTGGTACAGTTCATCGTGGCCGAGAACGGTCTGGTGCGCGATATCAACATCGTACAGCCTTTAGATCCTGTCTGTGACCGCGAGGCCCTGCGCGTCATGCGAATGATGCCGCGATGGAAGGCAGGGACACGAGCCGAGAAACCCTGCCGTTCCATGGTCTGCATTCCTATTATCTTTAAACTGTAACCGATAGCTTATACATCATAATTCGTAACTCATAATTCATAATTTGTAATTCATAATTCGTAACTCAATCATATAAAATAATGTATTCATCTGACGAACTACTCAACAAAGTGAATGAGGCCATAGAAAGCTTGCCCTATGATCGCCAGCCTGCCTCTCTTTACGACCCTATTCGCTATGTCCTTTCCATTGGAGGAAAGCGTGTGCGGCCGGTGCTCATGCTACTGGCGTATAACCTATTCAAGGACGATCCGGAGAGCGTGATGATGCCTGCCCTGGGGCTGGAGACCTATCATAATTTCACGCTGTTGCACGATGACCTGATGGACAATGCTGATATGCGCCGTGGACATGAGACAGTACACTGTCGCTGGAACAATAATCAGGCGGTGCTCTCTGGCGACACCATGTTGTTGCAGGCCTTCGAGCGTGTAGTACAGTGCGATCCCAGTAAGTTGTCGGCAGTATTCGACGTTTTCTTGGAGACCACCTTGGAGATTGGCGAGGGTCAGCAGCTTGACGTGGAGTTTGAGAAACGCAATGATGTGACGGAAGATGAGTATATTGAGATGATCCGCCTGAAGACCAGCGTATTGCTTGCCTGTGCGGTGAAGATAGGAGCGATCTTGGCCGGGGCTTCTCAGACGGATGCCGACTTGCTCTATAAGTTCGGTGAGCAGATTGGACTTGCCTTTCAGCTGCAGGATGACTTGCTTGATGTCTATGGCGACCCGAAGGTGTTCGGGAAAAACATTGGAGGCGATATTTTCTCAAACAAAAAGACTTACATGCTGATAAATGCCTTTAACCGCGCTGATGCCAAGCAGCGAGAGGAACTGATGACGTGGGTGCAGGCCGTTCATTTCGACCGTAACGAGAAAGTGTGCGCCATTACCGCTCTTTATGATCAGATAGGTATCCGCCAGCTATGTGAGCAGAAGATGGATATCTTCTATGAGAAGGCTCTGGACTATCTGGATAAGGTTAGCGTGAGTAAAGATCGTAAGAAAGAGCTCTATAACTATGCTGCCGCCATGATGAAGCGTCAGTGGTAATCCCTTTATCATCTTATTCTCTTAATGACCTTCATAGATACCCATGCCCACCTTGACGGTGAGGAGTTTCAGACCGACCTTGATGAGGTCGTTACCCGAGCAAAGGAGGCTGGGGTAGGGAAGGTTTTTGTGCCTGGTATTGATTTGAATTCTGTGGATACTGTCTTGCCTGTCTGCCAACGGTATCCGGGTTGTCTCTACCCGATGCTTGGTCTCCATCCCGAGGAAGTGCGCGCCGATTGGCGTGATGTCCTCGCCCAACTAAGAACCCACTTCTCTTCCTCTCATGAGGGAGTCGGGGAGTGCTCTCTTATCGCTGTCGGCGAGGTCGGTCTTGACTTTTATTGGAGCCGCGAGTTTGAGCAAGAGCAGCTGTTGGCGTTTGAGGAGCAGGTGAAGTGGGCCGTTGAGCTCCATCTGCCGCTGATGATACATTGCCGTAAGGCTCAAAACGAAATGGTTGCTATCTTAAAGAGGTATAAGGCCGCCCTCTGTGGCGGTGTGTTCCACTGCTTCACAGGAAATGCCCATGAGGCAGAGGAACTGTTGCAATTTGATGGATTTGTTCTTGGCATAGGTGGTGTGCTCACCTTCAAGAAGTCTAACCTGCCAGAAACTCTTCCAGGCACTGTGCCTTTGGATCGTATTGTACTTGAGACCGATAGTCCTTACATGGCGCCTGCTCCCCATCGTGGCCAGCGAAACGAACCGGCTTTTGTCCGTGAGATACTTGTGAGATTGGCCGAGTGCTATCATGTCAGTTGCGAACAGTTGGCACGCGTCACTACAGAGAACGTTCGTCGCGTTTTCGGCGATAAGTATTAAATACTGTTAAGAATAGAGATAATTCAATACTCTAAAACTATAATTCAAAATTATTTTGTACCTTTGCACCCGCTATTGCAAGGAGAGGTGCTCGAGTGGTTGAAGAGGCACGCCTGGAAAGCGTGTAACCGGCAAAACTGGTTCGCAGGTTCGAATCCTGTTCT
>ONKY01000008.1 GCA_900318585.1 uncultured Prevotellaceae bacterium | reverse complement strand
GTATAATAATTTGATTTTTCTCAGTAACCCAGTCAACGGAGCTCAACTGTTAATGCAGTTAACACTATGGACTTTTTCAGTGAACTCGATAAGGGGCGGCTGTAATGCAGGGATTAAAAAAATCCATTTTCCTTTTGGCATTTCGCTCATTTTTCGTAACTTTGCACCCACCTAAAATAAGGAACATGGCAAAGAACTCGAAATGGCAGGATGATTATTGGCTGTTGCTGATGCAGGTTTACCTGCGCCGGCCTGTAGGGGTGAAGCCCCTTTACAGTCGCGACATGGTGGCGCTGAGCATGGAACTGCACATTGCGCCGCAGGTGTTGTTCAGTAAGATGTGTCAGCTGGCCAGCATTGACACACCCCGCATAGAGCGAATCTGGGAGACCTATGGCAGTAATCCCCGCCGGCTGTCGAGGGCTGTTCGCCTGTTACGCGAGATGAAGGGCTTCGGCCGTGCCGATGAGTTCTATGACGGGGTGGAGGTGAACGAGACCTTCGAGAAGGACTTCAAACCCTGCGTGAAAGAGCCAGTGGAGCTGACACCCGTCATGCTGATTCTCATTCTGGACCTCTACTTCCGCCTGACACCTATAACGATGGTGCCCGAGACACCTGAGGTGACGGAACTGGCACGGCTCATCAAGGTGAAGCCGCAGGAGGTGGCCGACGTGATGGATGTAATGCAGCACTGTGACCCCTATCTGAACCGCCGCGACGTGACGCTGAGTCCATTGCTGCTCCCCTGCCAGCAGATCTGGCAACGATACGGGAATAGTGATACCACGCAGCTGGCGCAGTTGGCCCATGAACTGAAGGAATACTTTAAATAATGGATAATTTTGCTGATTGGTCAATTAAGTAATAAATATATATGGTGCAAGAGCAGGGACAGATACAGGAACTGAAGCTGGAGCAGAAACTCGGCCAGAGCATAACGCAGCAGCAGTTGCTACAGGCACAGTTGGTAGAGCTGCCCATTGCACAGTTGGCTGAGCGTATCAATGCCGAGATGGATGACAACCCAGCCTTGGAGGTTCTTCAGCCCGACGAGGACGAAGAATGGGGAACTGCTGCCGGTGCCGATGACGAGAGCGTAACGCAGGAGGATGACTTTGACTCTGCTCTCGAGCGCGAGGAGCGCCAGTCGGCATTAGACGACGCCTTGGCTTCCATAGGACGCGACGACGAGGATTTGCCTGTCTATCAGAATGGACAGGCACAAGGTGAGAGTGGGCGTGAGGAGATGGTCTATGGCGACTCTCTTTCGTTCTATGACCAGTTAAACGAACAGATAGGGCTGATGCAGATGACCGATCATGAGCGCGACATCATGGAGTACCTTGTCGGGTCGCTCGACGATGACGGTCTGCTGCGCAAGAGCCTCGACATCATCAGTGATGAGCTGGCCGTTTATCACAACATAGACGCATCGGTGAAGGAGATAGCTCAAGTGCTGAGACTATTGCAGGAGATGGACCCGCCGGGCATCGGCGCCCGCTCGTTGCAGGAATGCCTGCTGCTGCAGATACGGCGTAAGGAGCATTCTCGCGTCCAGGAACTGATGGAACGCGTCATCAGCGATTACTTCGACGACTTTACCAAGAAACATTGGAAAAGAATACAGGCTGGACTGAAGCTCTCGGACATTCAGGTGGGTGCCTTGCAGAAAGAGTTGCACAAGCTGAATCCCAAGCCGGGCGCCTCGATGGGCGAGGCCGTGGGACGTAGCCTGCAGCAGATAACACCTGACTTCATCGTTGACACACAGGACGACGGCACCGTCACATTCACCCTGAACCAAGGTGACGTGCCCGAGTTGAAGGTGTCGCAGTCGTTTGCCGACTCGATGAAGGAATACCAGCAGAACCCCGAGCACATGAGCCGCCAGACGAAGGAGGCACTGCTATATATTAAGAAAAAGGTAGACGCTGCCCAGAGTTTCATCGATGCCGTGCGTGCCCGCCGGCGTACGCTGACCGTCACCATGCGCGCCATCATCCAGATGCAGCACCAGTTCTTCACCGACGGTGACGAGGCTTCCCTGCACCCTATGGTGCTAAGGGACGTGGCTCAGAAGACGGGGCTGGATCTGTCTACCGTCTCGCGTGTCAGCAATTCCAAGTATGCACAGACACGTTGGGGAACATTCCCGCTGCGCCACTTCTTCAGCGACAGCTATGTTACGGAGAGCGGCGAGGAACTGTCTACCCGCAAGATCAAGGCTACGCTGCGCGACATCATTGACGCTGAGGACAAGCACTCTCCGCTGAGCGATGAGGCGCTGATGGCTGCTTTGGCCGGGAAGGGATACACCATTGCCCGCCGTACCGTGGCCAAGTATCGTGAGCAGTTGGGGCTGCCCGTAGCAAGATTGAGAAAAGTGTGATGAGTGTTGAGTGAAAGATATCAAATGACAAGAGAAAAGCAAATCATCCTGACGGCGAGGATTATGAGCATGATTTTTACGCCGTTCTATCTGCCGATAGTGGGACTGATAGCCCTGTTCTTCCTGAGCTATCTGCGCTACTATCCGTCGTCGTATAAGTTTCTCGTACTGGCGTTAGTCTATTTCTTTACCATCCTGCTGCCTACGGTGCTGATTCATCTGTACCGCCGCTATCAAGGGTGGTCGCTCATTGACCTGGGCATCAAGGAGCGGCGCATGGTGCCATATATTATCTCCATCCTCTGTTACTTCACGTGCATCTACCTGATGGAGCTGTTGCACATTCCCCATTTCATGGCCAGTATCGTTATCGTGGCATTGCTCATCCAGATTAGTTGTGCCATCATCAACGTGTGGTGGAAAATCTCTACACACTCAGCTGCCATTGGCGGCGTGGCTGGAGCGCTCATCGTGTTCTCTGCCATATTCATGTTCAATCCTGTCTGGTGGTTCTGCCTTGTGCTCGTCATAGCGGGACTTCTTGGCACCAGTAGGATGATTCTGCGCCAGCACACCCTGCCGCAGGTGACGGTAGGTTTTTTTGTCGGATTCGTCTGCGCTATCCTCGGAATCGTTTATTTGTAATTAAACAGAAAAGATATGAACCCTCTAGTGAGTATTATCATGGGCAGTACCAGCGATCTGCCTGTCATGGAAAAGGCTTGCAAGCTCTTGGACGAGCTGCAAGTACCGTTTGAAGTCAATGCCCTCTCAGCCCACCGTACACCCGATGCAGTTGAGCAGTTTGCCAAAGGCGCCAAGGAACGTGGGCTGAAGATTATCATTGCCGGTGCCGGCATGGCGGCAGCCCTGCCGGGCGTCATAGCCGCCTCTACCACGCTGCCTGTCATCGGTGTGCCCATCAAGGGTATGCTGGACGGACTCGACGCCATGCTCTCTATCATCCAGATGCCGCCGGGCATTCCTGTGGCTACCGTCGGCGTGAACGGCGCACAGAACGCTGCCATCCTTGCCGTGGAGATGCTTGCCCTCAGCGATGAGGCCTTGGCCAAACGTCTCGCCGACTACAAGAACAGCTTGAAGGAGAAGATTGAGAAGGCCAACCGTGAGTTGGCTGAGGTGAAATACCAGTTCAAGACCAACTGAGAGGCTGGTAGCACAAACTGTAGATGCGCAAGGTTTAAAGTTTCTTAAATCTTGCGCATCTTCCATTGTCTATTCAGAAATAGTTCATATCTTTGCGCTATCAAAATGATATCAATTTATCAACCAATAAAACATTAAAGAATTATGGAGAACAAGGAGTTTGAATTCAAAGGAATAGTCGTGAACGGCTTTCTGATGTTGTTTGTCAACTTTGCCGTGCTGGCACTGTCGATTTTTCTTATCGTGAACAGCATCATCGTGCTGAATGCTTCCGACGGGAGTTTCGGCGGCTGGCAATTAGGTTTCAGCATTCTGCTTTTGATCGTTAATTTCATCATGTGGTTTGGCCATATGCAGTTAGAGCCAAACGAGGCCAGGGTAACCACGTGGTTCGGCAAGTATGGTGGCACGTTCACCAAGACGGGCTTCTACTGGATTAACCCGTTCTATGGCACAAAGAAGGTG
>ONKY01000024.1 GCA_900318585.1 uncultured Prevotellaceae bacterium | reverse complement strand
TTTGACTCTTGTCCAGGGCGAACATCTGAAGCAGATGAATCTGCAAAGGATTGAAAACAGTTGCTTCCATAACTATATTTTTTTATTATCGGTGGCAAAGATACGAATAATTTCTGAATAAACAAATAATTCGCATAAAATAACATGAAGTTGAACCCTTTAACACCAAAAACTCTTTACCTAGGTAAGAACCGCTGTTATAGTTTATCTCAACACCTGCGTAAACTCTGGGGTCTGCCCCTCCAATACCGTCACATAGACCTTGATTTCTCCTGTGGGTTCAGCAGGGGCTGCTCCCTCGCGGGGAAGATTGGCTGCCGTGAAGAAGTACTCGGTACCTCCAGGGACGGCGCGCGAAGCAACGGTAGTAGCCTTGGCCTTGATCAGAGGATAGTCGCCAACGGCTGTGTCGAAGATGGTCGATTCCTCCTCGCAGACAGCATGCTGCTCACTGAAATCGGGCAACTTGGTGTACTCGCCCTCGATGAATCCGCTTGCCTTCAGGAAATTGTCGACTTCGGCAGGCATAGCCTTCATGCGAGCCTTGCGGACGCCATAGCCAGGCAAAATCTCCGCATTGGGTAGTTTCTCCTTCAGAGCACGGATGCTCGTATCCAGGCCGCCGCTGCCAAAGGAGCAGAAAGGCACAATCTTCTTGCCGCTCAGGTCTGCCGTTTCGAGGAAGGCGGCCATGGGTAGTGCGTATATGCCATCCCAGATGGGAAAGCCGAGGAATATCACATCATACTGTGTAAGGTCAGCCTTTATCGGCTTCAGTTCAGGCAGTATACCCTGTTCCCGCTCCTGTTGGTAACGGGCAAAGAGAGCCTGGAAGTCTCCTTCGTAGGGTTTGACGGGGACGATTTCCTCCACGTCTGCCCCCAACTTTGCAGCCAGTTCCTGCGCGACGGTTTTAGTGTTTCCCGCTTGAGAATAGTAGAGTACCAGCACCTTCTTCTGTGGTGCATCTTTCTTCGAACCGCACGAAACGGCTGACAGCATTGCTGTCGCAAAGGCCAGCATCATAATTGTCTTCATACGCTTTTTTTGTTTAGTTACATTATATCTTGTCTGTAGTTTGTTATAATCAGATTTTTATTTTGAGTTTTTTTGTCAATCATGAAATGCGTTATTCTTTTGTAAACTCGATGATAGCGCTGACCATTCCCGAGCTAAGCTCGCCCATTCCCGCTGATGCGCCTACCCGTAGCCTTTCACTACCGATGGATAGTGAGACGATGATGCCTCCATCAATTTGGAATATTGTCGGAATGAGCTGGTCGCCCAATTTAGCTGGCACACGGTATTCGACTCTCATACCTTTTACCTCGAAGTCCTCTGGCAGCAATTCCATCGCCATTCTGATATAGTTAGCATTATTCAGGTGCTTATTGTAGTCGATGTCTGCTCGAAGCACTTTGATGGGGTCGAGCGTTTCGCCATCTTCCTTTGGCAGGATGATTCGTCGGTCTTTGTAGTTTATCTCCAACTGAGGCTCCAATGTCATTTAGGCAATGGTGGCATCATCCACTCGTTTCAGTTTGCCGTTCGACTTATCCACAAACGCTCCCATGCTCCAAGTCTTGTAACAAGGTTTCCCTTCTGCATCGTAGATGAATGTATTACGGAATCCGAACATGGGTTTCATGCCATATACAGTACTCGTCACCGTTAGTTCCTCCTTGTATTCTGGCACTCGGATGACCTCCACCTGACGCGAAGCCAGCAGCTGCGCCAGGTGCCCTCCACGAGACACTCGGTAGTCTCGCGGAAAATATGAAAAAAGTCCCGCTTCATAGTGAAACGAGACAAATTCTTATGATTATTTATAGGATTTGAACCGCTCTCCGACAAATCCATCGCCGACTGAAATTGACTTTAACTTTGATTAACTTAGTGTAATTTGGTAATTCGGTAACTTTTGGGTACTTTTGTGGCGTTTACATAATACACGTAAGGTTATGGCAGATGTAAAAGCAGAACGTTCAGAGCAGCAAGATCCATTAAGCTCGCTTAAATGGACGAGTTGTGAGGAACGAACACGAAGTGAATATTTAGCCTGTCCCATCAGGAATGTTATCAGTCGTTTGGGCTGGAGTATTCACTAACCGACACCGGCAAGTCGCTGATGCCAGCCATCACAGCCCTTATCGAATGGGGGCAAGCGCATTTCAAGGAAGTGGTAACAGATTAAAAACATAGCATTTTAATCTGTTTTAAGGTATAACGATGAAGATCATTCATGTGGACATGGACCAGTTCTTTGCCGCTGTTGAACAGCGCGACAATCCGGAACTGAAGGGCAAGCCGATAGCGGTTGGTCACGACGCTGAGCGTGGCGTGGTATCTACGGCCAGCTACGAGGCCCGACGGTTCGGTGTGCATTCGGCACAGTCCATTCAGGTGGCCAAGCGTCTGTGTCCGCAACTGATTATCGTGGAGCCACACTTCCAAAGGTATAAAGAGGTGTCGGCTCAGTTGCACGAAATCTTTCATGACTATACAGACCTGATTGAACCCATCTCGCTGGATGAGGCCTTTCTCGATGTGACGGAGAATAAACGAGGTATCGAACTGGGCGTTGACATAGCCCGTGAAATCAAGCAGCGCATTCGCGAGACTACAGGATTGACGGCATCGGCAGGGGTGAGTTACTGTAAGTTTCTGGCTAAGATTGCTTCCGACTGGCGAAAGCCGGATGGTCTGACGGTGATTCATCCTGACAGGGCATTGGACTTCATCGCCCAGCTGAAGGTAGAGAAAATTTGGGGTGTCGGCCAGAAGACTGCTGAGAAGATGCACCGGATGGGTATCTTCACCGGCCTGGATCTGAGGAACATGTCGCTCACTCGGCTGACGCAGGAGTTTGGTAAGATGGGGCAGGTGTTCTATGACTTCTCACGAGGGATTGATAACAGACCTGTTATCTCCGAGTGGGAGCGCAAGTCCGTCAGCTGCGAACAGACGTTTGAATCGGACATCAGCGAGAACTCAGCCGTCATCATTAACCTCTATCATACGGTACTGGAACTGGTCAGGCGCATCGAGAAGAACGACTTTGAAGGGCGCACCTTGACACTGAAAGTAAAGTTCCAGGACTTCCAGCAGATTACCCGCAGCATTACCGTTGACCACATCCTGCGAACAAAGGACGAGATTCTGCCTCTGGCAAAACAGCTGATGAAGAGCGTGGAGTATCACTCCCACCCGATTCGCTTGATGGGCTTGGGCGTGTCAAATCCAGGAAGTCCCCCGCCAAACGGGGGGCAGGCCTCTCGCCAGGGGGCATGGGTGGAACTTGAACTGAAGTTCTTGGATTAGCAAATATACGTGCCATGTGGCTGTGGCAATTTAACTTGAAAATCACTAAGATTAGGTATGTATTATACCACATTTATGTGATTACATGTTTTCAAGGAAACGCGTACCTTTGCACGCAAAAAGTGCGCGAAACTCGTCTGCGCCTAAGCCGCTCAGCATCCCGAAGGGTGACGCTTGCTACTGAAAGGACGCAAGAATTGGAGCAAGCTCCATTGCATTCGCCTTGCACGAGCATTGCTGCCGAAACCGATATTAAGTTATGAATTTTGTTTTTATATCACCACATTTCCCACATACCTACTGGGAATTTTGCCATTGGCTGAAGCAAAATGGCGTGCAGGTGCTGGGCATAGCTGATGCTCCTTACGACGCACTGTCGAAGGAGTTGAAGGAGTCACTGACGGAATACTACCGAGTTGGGGCGTTGGAAAACTACGACGAGGTATATCGCGCAGTAGCCTTCTTTGCCTTCCGCTACGGACGCATTGACTGGATAGAGTCGAACAACGAGTACTGGCTGGAGCAGGATGCCCGCCTGCGCACTGATTTCAATGTGACAACCGGCATACAGTCTGACCGTATACGCAGCATCAAGGAGAAGTCGGAGATGAAGAAATACTATGCCAAGGGTGGTATTCCCACGGCTCGTCAGATTCGGGCAGCAGAGGGATATGATGCCGTGCGCGACTTTGCCAAACTGGTGGGCTATCCCATCATTGCCAAACCCGATGTTGGTGTGGGCGCCAGCGGTACTTATAAGATAGAGAATGACGGTCTGCTACAGGAATTCTTCAATCATGTGGGCGACTACCGGAACTACGTGGTTGAGGAATTCATCACGGGCGAGATCTGTAGCTATGATGCCATCATCAATGCCGAGGGCAATGCACTCTTTGAGTCGATGACCGTATGGCCACCTTCCATTATGGATATCGTCAACCTCAAGCTCGACTTGTCGTATTATGTTGACAGGGAGATTCCGGAGAGCCTACGGGAACTGGGCCGACGCACGGTGAAGACCTTCGGTATCTGGAACCGTTTTGTGCATCTGGAGTTCTTCCGTCTCGACAGCGACAGAGAAGGATTAGGAAAAAAGGGCGACTTCGTGGCATTGGAAGTAAACATGCGTCCGGCAGGAGGCTATACGCCTGATATGATCAACTACGCACACTCTACGGATGTCTATAAGATATGGGCCGATATGGCGGTTTTTGGCGAGAGCCGTACCCAACAGGGCCGTCAGCAGTATTGTGCCTTTGCCAGCCGTCGCGACATCTATCAATATGTTCATACGCATGAAGAGATACTGAGTCGCTATGGCGACCGTATCGTGATGTGCGAGCGCATGCCGGAGCTGTTTTCTGCCGCCATGGGGCAGCAGATGTACACTGTGAGGCTGGAAAATTTGGAGGAAGTGAATAATTTGGTTACCTTTGTACACGAAAAGAAGCAATGAACATCAATTACGTGAAGAAATACAGCAATGCCCTCGGGCGCGACATGGAGTACAAAACCTATGGCGACAAGGGCCATCCCGTACTCGTCTTTCCCTCACAGGACGGACGATTCTATGATTATCAGGATTTTGACATGGTAGGCGTTCTTTCCAGTTTTATCGATAGTGGGAAGATACGGCTCATCTGTGTAGACTCGATTGACCGCGAGACGTGGTCGGACACGCAGGGCGACCATCATCGGCGCATAGAACTCCACGAGCGATGGTATCACTACATTGTCGATGAACTCATTCCCGAAGTGCGTCATTTCTCGAACGAGACCTTTATCGTCACAGGCTGTTCGATGGGCGGCTACCATGCCGGCAACTTCTTCTTCCGTCGTCCCGACCTCTTCGACACCCTGCTGGCACTGAGCGGACTCTACTATGCGGGCTATTTCTTCCCCAACTATCACGACTCGCTCATCTACGACAACTCACCACAGGACTTCCTCCGCCAGATGCCTGACGACCATCCGTACTGGAACATCTACCGCCACCGCCGCATTATCATGTGTGTCGGACAGGGAGCATGGGAATACGAATTGCTCGACAGCACCCGTCAGATGGATGCCCTGCTCAAGGAGAAAAATGTACCTGCCTGGATAGACTACTGGGGCCATGATTCAGCTCACGACTGGGCATGGTGGCGTAAGCAGATTGTATATTTCATGGATCATCTGCTGACGGAGGAAGCCGTGGAGTACGTTATCTGATGACCGTGCAGATCAGCGTGAGCATCGGTACATTTATCAAGGGTCTGCTCTTGACCTTTTTCTGATTACAGACTTGCAACAAGGATTTCCTTGATATCCTTTTCGGTCAGAGGAACGTAGGCATTCTCAAGACCTTCGTTGACAGCGATGTGATGGGCCATCTCGTCAATGCGACTGTCATCGATACCCACCTCACGCAGATGCATCGGGATGTTGATGCTCTCAAAGAAAGCATAGGTTGCGTCTATGGCCTTCTCGGCAATCTCCTGTTTGGGCAGCGAGGCATCGATACCAAAGACGTTGATGCCATACTTCACGAAACGGTCAATAGTCTTTTCATTCAGGATGTGGCGCATCCAACGTGGAGTGATGATGGCCAGACCTACACCGTGCGTGATGTCGTAGTAGGCAGAGAGGGCGTGCTCAATGCCGTGACAGGGCCAACCAGACTGGCTGTTGCCGAGTGCGAGGATGCCGTTGCAGCCGTAAGTGCAGCAGAGCATCATTTCGGCGCGGGCGGTATAGTCCTCAGGATTGTCTAAGCACTTGCGGGCGTTGACCATCAGCGAACGCAGCATGGATTCACAGAAGCCATCGTTCAGCAGCGTTGAGTCGGCCACGAAATACTGCTCTATCGTGTGGTTCATGGCATCGGCACAACCTGCAGCTGTCTGCTTCTTGGATACAGAGAATGTGTACTGTGGGTCGAGAATCGAGCACACGGGGAAGAGCAGCGGGTCGATATACCCCACCTTGTCGTTGGTCTCCGTGCGAGAGATGACACCACCGCAGTCATATTCCGAACCCGTAGCAGCCAAAGTCAGGATGTCAACGATGGGCAGGGCTGCCTGAGCCTTCACCTTATAGGTAATCAGATCCCAGGGTTCACCATCGTACTTGGCTCCTGCAGAGATAGCCTTAGAGCAGTCGAGTACGCTGCCACCACCCACAGCCAGAATGACGTCAATCTGCTGTTCCTTGCAGATGCGCACACCTTCGAGCACACTCGGGTTATATTTCGGGTTGGGCTGGATGCCGGAAAGTTCAAATATCTCAAAGTCCTTCAACAGTTCCTTCACGCGGTCGTAGAGACCTAACTTTTTAATGCTACCACCACCGTAGGTCAGTAACACACGCTTACCGAGAGGACGCATCACCTCGGGCAGTTTCACGATCGACTCCTTGCCAAAAATGAGTCGGGTTGGGGTCATGTAATCAAAGTTCTGCATAGTTGTTATTCTTTTGTTACTATTGTTTCATCTTAGAATCCAATCTTCTTCAACCATTTCTCTACGCGCTCTTTACCTTCGCGGACATCATGGCCGTAGATGGAGAACTCGCCGGTGACGGTGGCATTAGGATATGCCTTCTTCACATCCTTTACACAATTGCCGAGGCCGGAACCTTCATGGGTGGTGAAGGGGATGATGGTCTTGCCATTGAGGTCGTACTTCGAGAAGAAGGTGAACATCACCTGTGGATAGGTGCCCCACCAGACGGGGCCACCGATGAAGACGGTCTCATACTTCGACACGTCCACGCTACCTTCAAACGGAGGCAGTTCACCTTTCTGCTGTTCTTCCTTGGCGAGGTCACATAGAGGGGTGTAGGCCATACCGTCATACTTATGAGTGACAATCTCAAATTGGTCGGCACCGATAATCTCGCTGATATAGTCAGCCACAATCTTCGTGTTGCCCACCTTGATGTTGCCTACGCTGTAGTTGTCGCCGGCGTGAGAGAAGAATACTACGAGGGTGGACCCTCCTACTGCCCCTGAGGGGGCTTCATTAGTTTCAGCAACGGGATTGTTACTTTCCCCCTCGAGGGATGAAAGGGGGGCTCTCCCTTTGCATGCGGTTGACATCAGCATACACAGAGCCGATGCCATGATGTACTTCATTGTTTTCATTTTTCCATTAATAATTTGTTTTCGACTGCAAAGATACAAATAAATCCGCAATCTGCTTGTACACAAATTACGGATTCATTTACCATTTTTACGGAATCTGTCGCAATACATACATGCATATATGGAAAAACGGAAAAATGCCCGCACGTGTCGCACGTCCCGCACGTAAATTTTTTCATAAACCACTCGACTTCTGGTCGATTGCCAGAGCAAGAACGGATTTAACGGATTATACGGATTGCTGTATAAAGTACGGTTTCAGCCGACAGAATGCCTTGAAACAAATTATTCCAGCCTGTGGAATAATTCTAAACCAGTGCTTTAGCGTCGTAAACCACTGGT